>NZ_NOVT01000007.1:0-84509 GCF_008042455.1 Corynebacterium sp. LK10 | reverse complement strand
CTCTTGGCGCGGGGGTTTTTGCATTGGAGCGACGAAAAAGGACCCAAAAAGGACGCGAGCACCCTTTAAACCAAAGAACCCCAGGCCGGAAAACTTCCTGACCTGGGGTTTTGGAGCCGGAAACGGGACTCGAACCCGTAACCTACTGTTACGGCATCACGACTGCTCGCGATTTTTACTACCCCCGCGCACTCCATATAGCTGCGAATATGAAAAATTAGCAGGGGTACCCCCTTGCTCCGCGCGACAGAATCGCGTGTGAAAAAGTACCAATAAAGTACCAACCCGGTCGACCTTTTCCACCCCTTGCAGACCCCCTCAAAGGTGGTGCCGCATGTGGTAAAATGTGGAATATGAGTGAAATTCATAACACCCCCACGCAGGGGGACTCGACCACCTCACACATCCCGAAAATGTTGTCCACACGCAGGCTGGCGCTATGCCTGGGGATCAACCCCAGCACCCTCTACAAGGCCAAGAGGCTCGAACTTCCCAGTGGGGAAATCCGGGAGCCTGACCTGCGTATACGATCCATGCTCCTGTGGCGCACAGAGGGGCTGGAGCATTTGCTGGATGCCCGCTATCTCACGGAGGATACAGAATGACATCGCACCTGATCCCGGAGCCGTTCGGCGCTGACCACACCCCCGAACCGCCCACCGTCATCCCCATGCCGGAGCTGCCCACCACCCCCGACTACATCACACCCCCGCTACCCGACAACGCCCCTATGACGGAGCTGCATTCGGCCACGCCCATTCTCGACTCAGACGACAAAACCTCGCTCGCCCGGGTCGCGGTCATCTGCGGTGTCCTTGGACTCATGCTCATGGGTGTCAGTCTCTGGCTAACCCTGATCCTCTGGGTGCTAGCAGGGGGCGCGTGGTGGCTCCGCACCGGCGCAGACCCCACCGAGGAGATCTCCTACCGTGTGCCATTGGAGTCGCCCGCGCACAGGCTCTGGAGCGGCACAGGAGCGGCAGCCGGTCTCGACGCTGGCCGCCTGCAGCGCACGATCCGCGGAGCCGCAGACACGGCGCTCGCAGCGGATCGCGCACCCCTCGGGCACGACATCGAGGTAACAAAACTGGTGCTGGACGACGATGGATCGGGTGACGTCATAGTCGGCCTGTCGGTACCGGCGCTGCTCACCACCGACGAACTCCAGGCGCTCGCCCTGGAGACTGCCGACGAGCTCCGCGTGACCGGTATCTGTGGCGCGGAGCGCACCGCAGGCGAGTTCTTTTTCTTCCTGACCAGCATGAACGCGCAGCACTACAACGTGCATATCACGGAGCCTCCGAAGACTGCTCCCGAAACACCAAAGCCCGCCGGGCCACGATTCTCGAAAGCGTGATTTGACGTGTCCGATTTTTTTGACCGATTCCAAGAATCACAACAAGAGACAGAGTTTGTTGCTGTCCCCGACACTGCAGAAGATCTCCTAAGGTTGACCTCCGAGGTCGGCGACGAAGCACAGTCAGAAGAGGAGGACCCCGTAGAGCGTTTCGTGTCCGACCTCTCCCGCGCTCGCGCCGCTGTAGATGCCCTCGAAGTGCCCGCTGACGGCGGTGCTTTCGTGCGGTCGCCTGGCACTGGTCTAGTACCAGAAAAGGAAGTGCGCGACACGATCGAGCGCCTTGGCGGGCACATCCCCGCTGGAGCCTCCTGGGTAGGCAGCGTGACACGCCTAGAGGTCACCAGCGAGCACCTGCTACTGGAGATCGAGGGGCAGGACAGGGTCGCCGCAGGCAGGGCGCTCCGCGCATCAGGTATCCCGAACGTGGCCTCCTCTGGGGTCGCAGAGGGGGATTTCGCTGGTGCTCTCGCCTACCGACTCCTCTCCACCGCGGTACCACAGCTCATCGACTTGTACTGCGGCACAGAGGAGCACTGGGGCAGGACGTGGCACCGCCTGGGACTCAGTGAGGTATCCCGCAGGCAGGACAGCTCGGAGACGATCACTATCCCGAATCCTGTCGGGTTCCGGCTACTCCCCGACGGGCGCGGCTGTATGCTGCTCCGCACCCCCGTCACCAAGCCACTCAAAGCCTGGGAATCGAAGCTTTCGGCGATCCGGGCGAAAATGAAGCGCCAGGTAGACCTAGTGGACATCGCCCCGAACATCGTCGGTCTAGCCTCGCCCGCGAAACCCCAGGAGCTCACTCCATGGATCCCCACAGCCAGCGAGCAGCTACACATCGCGGCTCCCTCCCCAGGCGCGTTTGTGGCAGGCGCTCGCGCAGCCTACCCACATATGGCGTGGGTGCAGGGGCGCGCCGCAGACGGGCAGATCCTCTCTCAGCCCATGGCACGGGTACCACACGCCATGGTCGGCGGTGGCACAGGCAGTGGCAAGAGCACCTGGGCCTCGTGGCTCGCGACCTCCTGCGCCCTGGCGGGCGCGGATCTGATCATCTGCGACGGAAAAGGCTCCAGCGACTACGTGGGATTGGTGCAGGCGCTCCCCAACGTGCTTATGTACACGTCATGCGATGCCGAGCACGTGAGGGCGCTGCAGTGGATCCACGCAGAGATGGACTCCCGATACTGCCAGCAGAAGACTGCTGCCACTCACGGAGAGGCATACGAGCCACGACCCATCGTGCTGCTTTTTGACGAGTTCGGAGCCTTCGTAGAGGGAATCAGCGATAAGGCTCACCCGCAGAACGCGGGCTGGGAGGGTGTACAGGCGCAGCTCACGCAGGTGCTACAGAAAGCGCGCGCCGTCCGGATCCACTGCGTTTTCGTGTCCCAGACTCTCTACGCGTCCACCTTCCCCGGCAAGATGCGGGGAAACGTTCAGTGTCGGTTGAGCCTGGGTGTACCAGAGTCGCACACACTCCAAATCGTCGCAGGTGACGTCTACGACGAGGCAAAGAGCCTGAGTGCCCAGATCCCCCGCGGTCGCCCTGGGCAGGGTGTCGCGGTCACTACTGGCAGCGGCGGCGAGGCCGCAGCCCGCCGAGTAGCGATCCCGTATGGTTTTGTGCCTGGCCGCACAGCCCCCAGCCAGACCACTCGCGACGCATGGCAGACTCTCCAGCCCATCTACGAGGGAGTACCCCGACTCACCCCGCGTATCGCACCCGTTTTTGACGCGCCAGTACAGCCCGCAGGACGTAAAAAAGGCGACGAGACACCCGCAGACTGGCACCTGTACACGTGCCAGGAACTCAGCCAGTTGCCGTGGGTGAGAGTGGGAGCCACCGATCTTGCCGGGCCGCCCCTCTCCGAGGCTGCACGCTACGACAGTCTCAGCGCCGCCTACGGGGGCGACGACACCCCAGACGACACCACCTACGCCACCTACCACTAACCCCACACCACAGGAGGACGCACACCATGTCTAGTCACGACGTACACGAAGCGCGACTCGCAGCCGACGCTGCACTCATGGCAATACAGGACGCTGCTCGCACGCTAGCCGACGACGTCCCCTGGCAGACGGTGGCAACGAAGGCCGCCACCGCCGCGCAGTACGCGTGGGAGGCAACGGACCCTCAGCGCGGACAGTGGCGCCGCCGAATCGCCGCCACTCTCCTCGAACAGGGACTCCCACAGCTCACAGTAGGACTAGCCGCGGGGGTTGGCAGTAAGGGCATCACAGAGTGGTGCCGACAGCCCGCAAGGCCTCGCGCAGAGGGGGTGTACAGGAGCGAAAATGTCGGCCGGGAGAGGGAAGCATCGGGCCGCGATTTCCTTGGGTATTTTCTCCCTGATCTTGAGCAGAAAATCAAGGCGATAGCGACCGCGCTGGGGGTCCTCGACGACCGCGGGCACAACGACGCTATGGCGCTGATCCGAGTGCTGCATGTCGCGCGCCGGACACCCGAGATGGAGATGACTATATCTGCGATCATTTCGGCTCTACATGTGGGTGGTATGAGTGCTGGCAGCATTGGCTCCTACCTGGAGATGTCGGGGGTGACGGTTCGTGCCCGCGCAGCGTTCCTCGGTCAGCGCTACCGGCAGGCTATGGCGGCTACTGCGTAAAAAAGAAACCCTCCTGCGGGGGGCTGACCTTGGGTTTTGCCTCTCCTGGAGGGGTTTTTCGCATTTTGCAAGTCGGACTTCCTAGGGTTTTACTCGCCTCAAAAGTCGAACCTCCTAGGCGCAAAGTTAAACTTCCTACCCTAAAAGTCCGACTTCCGCTGGGGAAATACACGGACAAACCACTCCAGAGAGGACTCCAGGGGCCCATCCACACCCCATTCCATACCGCATTCTAAAAACAACCCCTCGGGATTCCAATTTTCCGCCCCCTCGCTTTTCACACACCTCACCCCAGTGCCCCGCCCCCTATCGTCACAGTGACATTTCAGGGCGATGCAGGCCCCTCCGTACACCCCAGGTTCCCACCCGTTGCGGCCTACACCGCGCCACCCACACAACCCCCGCCCACGCCACACCAGGAGCGACTGGAGAGGGAGAGTTTCAGTACCTCCCCGACCCCTCCGATAGGCATAAAAATCGCCCCCACCAGCAACCGCCAGTGGGGGCTAAAAAACAGGGGGTTATGCGGCCTCTGGGGACTCGCCAGGCTCCTCGTCCGAGGTGTCGTCGGGGTGGTCAGCACCAGCCTGAGACCGCACCTTCACGGGGCGGTGGCTGCTCGGGCGATCCAGACCCATGGCATCGAGGTGCGCATGAGTGAAAACGCGTGTCTCCAGCTCGGCGTCGAGCTGTGCTCGCCACGCGTCCAGAGCGCGGTTGTGCTGGGCTGCAGCATCGTCCACTGCGGCCTGCGGCTCAGTGAGAGACTCGCGCTCTGTCGAGTTGATTTCTTCGCGCAGTGCGGCCATCTCCTGGCGCTGGCGCTCACGGAGCTCCGCGACGCGCTCCGAGCGGTACGATTTGACCTCGCCTCGCTGTGCGTCGAGATGCTCTCGGGCAGTCTCATATGCTCGTGCTGCGCCCTCGTACTGCTCCTGTGCTCGCTGGAGACGCTGGGCACTGGCCTGCATGGACTCGAAAAGATTTGTCATGATGAAACCTCTTAGTTTTCCTCGACGTAGTAGTCGCCGGCATCGGTAATGTCATCTTTGGAGTACACCTCGGTCATCTCATACCACTCGCCCTGATCCTGGCGGAGGATACGCCATTCACGGCTGCAAGTGTCATAGATAATGTCACTGGCAGGATCATCGCTGATCGCGGCCAGTTTGCCGTTTTGATCCATGAAGTACTCCGGCACCCAGTAGATGGTGTAGGAGGTGCCCTTATACTCGAAGGTGTCCTCAAGAATTTCGTCGGGGTCTGCGGCCCACAGGCCAGTGGAGCCGTCAGCGTCCCAGTAGGGTTCCTGCCACCCCTCGGCTCCCATAGCGATGTCGATGTCCATCTGGGTGGTGTCGTCTGGCCACGCGTCGCGCTCCTCGTAGGTGACCTCTAGGAGACGGTCAGCCTCACGCTCGATCCACTCGTCGGCATTGTCGCCCCAGCGGAGACCTGTGGTGTCCTCGTAGTAGATGGACAGTGCCAGTTTGAGATCTGAGGCGACGCGCTGACGGTCAGCGACGTTGACGAACTGCTGGTATGTAAGTGACATGGGGGGCATTTCCCTTCCGTGTAGTGATGTGTGCCCGGGGGTATTTTGCCAACCCCCGGACTGTTGGATTATCTACATTTTACCACACTACTACCCCCGTTCGCGGGGGATAGTTGCGTGCAATACAGTGACTACGCCACCTGCTGCCGGCTACGCCGGGTTTCCCAGCCTCGCCGTGCTGCAGCGGAGCGCCTACGGTGCGTCTCCTCCGCGGCTAGCCGGCGGCTGCGGGCGCTGGCTGCGCGGGCGAATGCCGAGAGATCCTCGCGGGCGAGTCGATCGAGATCCTGCTGGTGCGTGTGTGCCCGCCGCAGGGCTGCGTGGTTTTTGCCCCGGTTGTGGGTGCAGCGCATGAGCGTGAGGGTAGGACCTGGGATCTCGACCCACCCCGCCGCGTCGCAGAGGGGGCAGGTAGCGACCGTGGGGCAGTGCTCCACCTCCCACTCTGTGATGGTCGGTAGCGGGATGGGGTCCGGGCTGGTGGTGTATGATGTAGAGGTCATCTCGAAAAAACCTTTCTATGCGAGATGCAAAAAGTGAATCTTTGGAGAGATTTGCTGGGTGCCGCTACCGGGTCTGAACCACCAGGTAGCGGCATTTTTGGTTACAGCAGATCTTTGAAGTGGTCGCGCATGTATGCGCTGCCAGTGGAGGTGGCGTGGTAGACGAGGATCGCCTGACCGTTGCGGGCGAGTTGCTCGTCCGCGACGATCGCGAAGGACGCTGCCCAGCTGTCTAACAACTCATCAACCTCGGGGCGCTTCGCGCTGGTGACTAGGCTGCGGAGCTCCCGGCGGGTGGCACCACCGTCTGCGATACGACCCCAAATTTTTCGCTCAAAGCGGAGCCTCTGCTGGTCGTAGTAGTGCTCGTTGCGGGCAGCGTCCACCTCGGCGCGCTCCTTTTCCTCCTGGAGGTTTTTCTCCCGGATTGCCCTACGCGCGTTCTCCATCTCGGAGTTCGACACGTCCACCAGGTGGCCGGCGAGAACCCAGTCTTCCGCATTAGTTTCGGTGCGTCCGTCGAGGAGCGCGAAAATGCAGCCGAGTTTTGCGCGGAGGAACTGCTGGTGCTCGTCTAGGCCGGCCTTGCGACGGCGTTCCTGGATAGCGATGCGGCGGGCCCGCATTTCCTCACGGGCTGGACCGTAGTAGGCGACCTCGACGATCTTGTCCGAGCTCATAGAGGGAACCGCGTTTGGCAGCTTGATGACCGTTTTCGGAGGGCGTTCGTCGTTCGAAAAATCGCAGAGTCCCTCCCCCGACGTGGATGGGAGCCACAGCATCCGCTGCGCCAGTCCGGTGACTGTATCGTCGAGGATCGCGCCGGCGTTCTCTGGCTGGACACCAGTGAGCAGGCACCAGCGGAAGGTGCCGGCCGGTACTCGGGAGCGACGAGAAGCGTCGCTTGTCGTTGATCCGTGGAGCTCGCCTGACCAGAGAGTGCAGAGGGCACCACGCAGAGCGTCACCTCCGGGGGCGTCCAGCTGGGATGCGAGGATTTTGATCTCGGAGACGGACACCATCGCGGCCTTGTAGTCGCCGGTGGGCTCGCCATTTTCGTCGGTGTCGCGCGAGAGAGCTTTGGAAAATCCTTCAGGGCTACCTTTGGAGATGATGGTGGGGTGGAGAGTGAAGCCCCCGCAGCTTTGCACCTCGAAGTGGGCTGCCGCGGCGGTTTCCGCGGCCCCCTTACCGGTGCCGCTGTCGCCAGAAACACCGACGATGAGATTGAGGGATCCACCGCCTTCGGTACGAACCATCGGGGTTATGCAGGTGACAGTGCGGACGAGGACGCTGGCGAGAACCGCGTAGGGGCTAGTGGTGGTGTACTCGGCGACACGCTTGATCTGCCTGAGAATCTCTCGCGAGTCCCAAAACGCTTTTGCATCCGCCAGGGGCACAGTAGTGTTGTCTGCGAGCTCTGCGCGGTCGCGGAGCTCCATATACAGACGCCATTTGTCTGCGATGTTGCCGGTGTCGAAGAGGCGAGTTAGCTCACTTTCTGTCAGTTGGAGGTTGAGGTCGGCGATCGCCTCGGTTATACTTTTCGTAGACATTGAAAAAGTGATTCCTTTCCAGGGATTTTCTGGGACCCTCCGCAGTTGCCGCTGCGGGGGGTTTCTTATGCGTGTGGGGGTTACGCTGCGTGTGGTCCAGCGGGGGTGAGGAACTTCAGGATCTCCGATTCGGAGATGCGGTTCTCGCCGGTGTCGCCGAGCTTCACTGCGTGGAGTTTGCCGGTATAGATCCAGCGACGGACTGTGACGGGGTGGACACTGAGCATTCGTGCGACGTCAGGCACGGAGTAGTAGCGGGTGAGAGGGGCGGTGGTGGTCATGGAGTACCTCCTGGGGGTGTCGGGGTGGATACGTAGCGTATCTTTGCTACATTTCGTATAACGTTGATGCTATACGTTTTGTTCCTCGACTTTTCCCGGAGTTTCCAGCCTTGGCCGTCCTGTGGGGGCAATTTTTATGGTTTGACCTGGGAGTTTGCATTATTCCAGACTTCTTCAAAATCTGTAAAATGTTATCAAACTGTTATGCTATGTTACGTTTCGTTGCTTCATATCGCTCTAGTGCGGTATGAAGTGTGTCGATTTTTACTGCCACTACCCCCGGTTTAGGGTAGTTCTACCGCCTCAAATAGTGTGGCGCAGTGTGGCGAATCCGCCACACCTTTCGCCACGCCATTTTTACCCCCCTGACCTGCGGAAACATGAATTTCCCTTAGTGTGGCGCAGTGTGGCGCTCCTACCCCCCCCTTGCATTTCTAAGGGGTTTTGTTAGGCGTACCTAATGTTGAATTCCTACGTTTACCTCGCGTGATACTTTTATAGTCACTATAGATAGTATTTATAGGTTTTAATTATGTTAAAAAACTGCGTTACACTTTTTAAAAACTGTAACGCATGATTTTTGACAAACACTCCCCCAACACCCCCACAGTCATCAAATCCCCAGGTGGTCATCTCCCAGGAGCGAGAGGGGGGGGTAAATCCGCCACACTGCGCCACACTGCCCGATTCCCCCTCTGACCTGCGAAAATATAGTGTGGCGAAAGGTGTGGCGAATCCGCCACACTGCGCCACGCCATTTTCGCCCCAGAATCACCGTTCAACTAATGGCTATCAGCTATCAATGATGTAGCGTCGTATAACACGCCTGTCATCGCCGGGCATCAAGAATGTCCCAAATCCGCGATACATCGTCCCCCGCGTGGGAGCGCCACACCTCATCACTAATTCCCAGGGCCTGTCGCAGTACCACTACCGCGGGGTCTCTGGTGCGCATGACCTCTATCGCAGCGAGGACCTTCGTGATGTCTCCTCGCTGCCAGAGTTCTCCCCCTAGAGCCTTGAGCGCCTCCATGCCCTCGGTCAGGGTAGCGGAGGCCTTGTCTGCCTCCTGGATCTGCCGGGTCAGCTCGCGCCTCTGGAGGTAGACCGCCTCGTGCATATTTTCCATGCGAGCGCAGAGCTCCGAGAGGGATCTCCCCATGAGCAGCGCCTGTGGCGACAGACCCAGCGCGTCCTCCAACGCGATGATTTCGGGGAGTGTGAACGGCCTGGTTCCAGCCTCGCTGCGGCCAATCAGTGCACGCGCCGTGGACACCCCGCTCCGGGCGAAAGCGTCGCTGAGATCCTGCTGACTCCACCCGCGAGCTTCGCGTGCCTGGCGGACGGTGGCCCCGATCCGGCGGTTGAGTTCCTGCGCGTCGATGGTCATGCCCCTCAGAGTATCCGGTGTGTCTCCCTCGTGGCCAGTGGGTGCGCCAGGATCAAACCTGACGCGTTTTTTGCTCATCACCCCTGTGGTTGCCTAGAGGAACCCTCACGGTGCCCCTACGGGCGCTATGGCGAGTTTTCGGGGCATTCACGGGGTTTTTGGGTAAAGAAAACCACCCCAGAGGGCTGGGGTGGCTGGGGGTTACTGTGCGGCTTCGAGTAGCGGGGGTGTGTCCCACTCCTCTGGCTCCTGCCATGGTGACACCCCGATGATGTGCTCCCGCGTGTCGGAGGTGCGATTCGCTACGCCCTGGCGGGGTGTGGGGACCACACCGATACTGGGCGGGATTGTCTCGCCTGTGTCTCGCCTGACATCCTCGTATGTGTAGGTGACCGTGGGGGAACCCTCCTCTCCACGTAGAGGCACATCCACTGCATAGGGTGCGGTACCACTCCGCTCACCACTGCTGCTGGTGTTGCCTGCTCCGCACGCTGTGAGGGGGAGCGTCAGCACCACGACCAGCGCTATCGCACTAACTTTTTTCATTTTCAATCTCCTTGTCCAGGGCTTCAATCGCCGCGTCGAGACGCCACATCGCGGTGCTGCTGAGCAGGACGCTCTGGAGGCGCTCACGGCACACAACGAGAGACTCCCGCAGACCTTCCAGTGACTCGTCGGTTTTGTTAGTTTTCATCGCGTTCCCTCTCTCGTCGTTCGAGTTCCGCCTCCAGCCCCAGCGCTACCGCTCGGAAATCCGGAATGTCCTGCAGCAGGATCTTCTCGATTGTTTTGAAGATCTGTGCCCCCACGAAGTCCAGGTGCAGGCTCATCGCCTGCTTCATTGCAATCCGAAGGGCACCCGCGATCTCGGTCAGTAGGGCTATCCTGCGGCGCATTTCTGCGGCATCTGCGCGCAGGTGCGCGTCTGAAAAACTCTCAATCCCCACGGCATTCCCCGCGGTATCGAATACCTGCAGGCCAGGGCTATTTTCTGTTTTGTCCATAGTCCACATTTTACCACATGCCCACCCCTACTATGGGGTACACTGCGAGATAGATACTGGCCGAATCTCAGGAGGTTTGATATGGAAACTGGAGCGTCAAAAACGGACGTTAGTGGTGGGGTTGGGGAGGTTGCGGTTTCCGCAGGCACTGCCCCACCAAAAAGCCCCACCAAAAAGATCGGATACGCACGAGTATCTACATCCGACCAAATCGTCGATTTACAGGTCGATGCACTCCGCGCTGCAGGCTGCGGTGAAATCGTCACCGAGACCGGATCTGGCTACGCCACCGGAGCTCGCCCTCTTCGAGACCATCTGCTCTCAGAACTGCAGCAGGGCGACACGCTTGTCATTTGGCGGCTCGATCGCCTCGGCAGATCCATGGCAGAGGTGCTGCAGATCGTGGACGATCTAAACTCTCGGGGAGTCAATTTGATTAGTCTGACCGACGGCGTAGACGCGACCACTCCCACGGGGCGCCTACTGTTAGGTGTTCTCGTGGCTGCTGCGGAGTACGAAAGAAATCTAATTTCTGAGCGAACAATCGCCGGCCTACGTGCTGCAAAAAGCCGCGGTAGGCGTCTCGGTCGCCCCAGGGCGCTCACACCCCGCGGTCTAGACGCTGTGCTCCTGATGACCCAATCGGGGCGCACGCGCGAGGAGATTGCCGATGCGCTGGGGGTCGGTACCTCTACTGTGGATCGGGCTCGCAGAAAACTTCGCGAAGAAGGGCGACTCTCCTAGCTACTCAAAAATGATTAGCGGGGCTGACCTGCATGTTTGCAAATTGAAACGCAACCGTTTCGTTTTGCGACCCCTGCGTGTCGTAGGGTGGGGTACATGACCACCCACACTGGACCTGATGAGGCGACTGGCCTTTACGACGTCGCACGGCTAGCGTCGCTGCTCGGTAAAACACCAGCGACGATTCGCACAATGCGCTCTCGCGGGCAGCTCCCCGAGCCTACCTCCCCAGACATCAATGGCGGTGCAGTGTGGGCACAGGAAATCATTGAAGCTTTCACAGCCCCAAAGACGGGTTCGATCGGGGAGACTCCATGCGACGCTGATTTACCGCCGGTGGTTGATCTTTTTGCTGGCTGCGGCGGGTTGTCACTCGGCTTTCAGCTCGCCCGATTCGACGTTCTGTACGGGTTCGACAATTGGCCCTGCGCAGTGGACACCTACAACGCAAATCTGGGACACCCCGCAGAAATCCTCGACCTCAGCGACGTTTCAGCAAGCATCGAAAGGCTTGCTCCATTCTTCGAAAAGCCACCACGACCAGCGATTATTGGTGGACCGCCATGCCAAGATTTTTCCAGCGCCGGTAAGCGAAAAGAAGGCGCAAGGGCGGATTTGACGGAGAAGTACGCAACTATTGTGGCGCACTACCAGCCACCGTTGTTCGTGATGGAAAACGTCGCGCGAGCAGCGGGAGCAGCTGCCTACAACCGCGCCTTGGACACTATGCGCGAGGCTGGGTATCACATTGAGAAAATCGTTCTTAACGCTGATCGTTGCGGCGTACCGCAAACCCGCAAACGCCTAATCGCTTTTGGCACCCATTCTGAGGCTTTAACTGCGCGTATCCTGAATCTTCTGCAGGAGAACCAATCCCCTCACCCCATGACCATACGCGACTACTTCGGCAACCGACTGGGAGTGGAACACTACTATCGCCACCCGCGTTCTTACGCGCGTCGCGGCATCTTCTCCATCGACGAGCCCTCCCCAACCATTCGTGGGGTAAACCGCCCCATTCCTGCTGGTTACCCAGGGCACCCCGGCGACACCGCGCCTGCCTGTGAAGCACGCCCGCTCACTACTCCCGAGCGCGCGGAGGTACAAACCTTCCCCCCAGGTTTCGCATGGGTAGGATCACGCACAAACGTGGAGCAAATGATTGGCAATGCCGTGCCCGTTCGCTTGGGGAAATTCATCGGAGAGGCGATTGCTCAAGCGTGGCGAGAGCAAGAGATTTAGTTACTTTCAGAATTCATGAGTCCCTGAATCCAGAGAGCTTGGTCAAGTCTGCGTTCTGGCATTAATTCTGCCAGCGCTTCGGGCGTTACGACTTTCGTAGCTTCTTCGCGGGTAACTCGTGGATAAATGAACTCCGGGGACCCCATGAAATCCCTAGTCAAATCGTTAGTAAAGGCACCCGCTTTATCCGATTGCGTTCCGTAGGTGAGTTTCTCGTGTGTTCTCGCAAAATTCAGCGAGTTTTGCATACCGTACTGCCAGAGCGAGTGAACAAGCCAGACTAGTGATCGCTGTGGTCGTGTAATTTTTCCGTTTTTAGACTTACGCCGCGCTGCCGAAAGGAACAGCTCCAGGAACGCAAAATCAGTCGCTGCGAACACATCAAACGCGTGTTCATCAAGCCTGGGGGACTGCCCTTCTGTACGCCAAACTGCGATAAGAACAAGCGGGGTCTGGGCCTCTAGCCCGGCCTTGATTAGGGCCTCGGCAGCATTGATGAACAGACTGACCTTTCCGACCATATAGCGCGAGTTTTCCCAGTCGAAGTCAAACGGGTGCGATAGCGCCTCCGTGAGAATCTCTTGTATTTCATATCGTCGCTTCGCGCCAAATGAATGGGCGATTGAGAACGCTAGCTGCTCAATCGACGGCGGTCTGACAACCAACTCGCAAGATTGCTTATCTCGGGGCAATTTCGCTGTACCTGAGGTTGGCACTACGACCAACTTAATTTCCAGAGCTCGGCGGTGTCCACCAGCAGCATTAACGACCACCGCGTCTGATTTGTTGGCTGACTTATGGGTGTACTGGTTGTACTGGTCAAAGACGGTTTCGAAAAGGAATCTTGCCGTAGCCGGGTCAGCATTAATTACATCTCCCCACGGGGTGAGCACATGCTTGGTATGAATCGCTCCCGCCTGGTTAACCGACGCAGATATTACGGGAATCTTGAGTTCCTTCTCTTGATCGAGATACTGAGCCAATGCCAGCGGAAAAGCGTTAGTGAAAACATTTTTCCCGAGCGATTTCGGATCAGTAAAATCGTGATTACCGGCTAGTCCGTAGAGGAAGGGCTGTGTCATGGCCCAAAGGTTATCCGGTGTAGTGGTCCGCATTGGAAACGGGTACCCTCGACGATGCCAGTATGGGGGCACCGCCGGGGAGCGATTGGGGGGGGGGATTACAGCTCGACCCGCACGGTGCCTGAACGAAGATTCTCATACGAACGTCAGTTCCGCATTTCGGGCGCGCTGCTCGTTTTTGAGTAGCCGACGTGACCTGGGGTTTTAGCACCCCCGCCCTTTGCCCTCCCCGGCAGTCCTGTGGGAGGGTTTTCGTATGCCGAAGACCGAGATTCCACCTGGGGGCACGGGACAGCCGATTATCAAGAGGCTCGACGCTGGCTGGGAGGTTATCGTCAGGTTCCGATACCTGAATGGTGAGAGGGCGCAGGTGAAACGTCGCCGCAGGCTAAAAACTGCGGCGATCGAGGCTGCCCAGTCCGAAGCCCGGGCGAAGATTGAATCGGGTCGCGGGTACGCCGACGATGATCTCACTCGCCGCACCCCCGTACCCCAAGCAGTTGAGATGTACCTCGACTCCGAGATCTCCAACGAGAATACGAAGAGCGTCTATAGACGTCATCTGCGGAAACACATAGAGCCTGAAATGAAAAGTCTGTGCGTCGGGGAGGTCACAACCCCGATGGTGGAGAGATTTTTAACCTCGCGAAGCCAGGGGATCCACCGCTCCTGCAGAGCCATCCTGAGTGGCTGCTGGCGCTGGCTGACACGTCGTGGGGTAGTGCCATACAACGTTGTTGCCGCAACGTCTCCTGCACCTACTGAGCGAATTCTGGAGTACCGATCCTCTACTGCGGAAGAGATCGTAGCGCTTTTGACTGCGGCTCATGCCTACAATCTCCCCTGGATAGCACCCGCACTCCTCGCTTATGCAGGTACAGGGCTTCGCAGGGGAGAAATTGTGAACCTCCGCTGGGACGATTTAGAGGAACGCGATGGGCTGATTTATCTGAACGTGGCGCGGCTGAAAAAACGAGATGAGCGGAATTCTCGCGGGCTCGTCGCGCTCCCCGATTTGCTCGTTGCAGAGCTCCTAGAGTGGAAGAAAAAGAACGGAACGGAGTTCATTTTCCCAGGTCACCCACCCACGCGCCCCATGCGGGGCGAATCGGTAAAAACAGGCTTTGCACGGTTCCTGAAGTGGGCCCGCGACCCTGACGTATCCGGGGATGCAATCTCCCCAGAGGTGCGCTCGGCGCTGCCACAGAGGATTGCTGCGCGAGACTTCCGCCACGCCGTTGCAACAGCCATTACAGATACCCAAAGTTTGTACGACGCCTCACTGCAGCTCGGTCACTCGCGATCTTCTACAACAGAGCGGTACTACGTTCACCGACCGCGCTCCGTTGACCATCGTGCCGCTATCGAGACGCTTCTGGGAAAAAGTACCAATAAAGTACCATCCGACGAAAAAACCAGGTAGGAAATCGCTCCTACCTGGTCATTCGAGCCGGAAACGGGACTCGAACCCGTAACCTACTGATTACAAATCAGTTGCGCTACCAATTGCGCCATCCCGGCAACTTTAAAGCGACCCTTTTGGCGTTAGCCTTCGCTGGCTCGAAAGAATCAGAGTCAACCTGAGAATCGAACTCAGCTGTGCCGCTGACAGGCGATTGTACAGGTTGGCAAGCAGAAGTTAAAAACGACACCACAGGAATACTGCAACCGCACTTCCTGAACACTTTTCTGCACACTAAAAGCCCCGCTCAGATAAGTAAATTCGCCGCCTCAAAAACGAATTGAGATTCTCGGTCGCTGACGGGGTAGTGTGACTATCGCTAAATCACTGGGGCTATGTTTCTGCAACGTCTCCACATCGCGTCTTTGCAGCATCACTGCAATGCACCCCAGGCAGTATCGGGGAAAGGAAGTGCCGACATGCCATTCGATGGTGGCAACAAATCCAACGCCGAAGAAAACTCCGCTGCGAAGGATGATGCCTACGATGCCGAAGCCGCTGTCGCTTACGGCGCTGACCCCACTGTCTCTCACGACGACACTCCGCAGACCCAGTTTCCTGCAATCGACGATCAGTCCACCTTCAAGCAGCGCGTGATTGATTTCGTTTCCGGCCCAACGGCAACTGTCGACCTAGTGCACTCGACCACTACCCCACTACCGCTGGCCCCGATTGATTATTCCGACCCCAGCCAGGTCACGGCCGTACTCGATCTCGCTGCTCGCATCGGCGGGCTGCTACTGGCATGCGGCTCGGGCAACCGCGACACCGAGCTGCAGATTAAAGCCGTGACCTCGGCCTATGGCCTCACCCAGATCCAGGTTGACATCACCTTGACCTCCGTGACAGTCTACCACCTCATCGGTGCCCGCCGCACACCGATTACGGCTATGCGCGTGGTCACCGCACCAGTGCCCGACTTCGAGCGCTTACGTCACACCGATCGTGTCATCCGCCGAATCCGCGCGGGCCATCTGAGCCTGGAGGAGGCTATTGAGGCTATCGACAAGGTCGAGCGTGAGCCCGCAAAATACCGCCTCCGCGTCATCTACGCTGGCTGGGCATTGCTGGCTTCATCTGTGACAGTGCTGCTCGGCTCGAGTTTCGAGGTTGCCCTTATCGCAGCTGCGGTCACACTGGCCATCGTCATCGTGATTGGCGAACTCGCCGCCCGCGAGTTGCCCACATTCTTCCAGAACGCAGTCGGTGGTCTCATCGCCACACTCTCCGCTGCTGTACTCAATGCGGCGCAGGCGTATCTCCCCTTTGAAATGCAGCCATCCAGGCTAATCGCTTCGGGAATTATCGTGATGCTCGCCGGCCTAACCCTCGTGCAAGCACTGCAAGACGGCATCACCGGCGCACCTGTGACTGGCTCGGCGCGCTTCTTCGACACCATGTTGTTGACCGGCGGCATCGTCGCTGGCATCGCAATGGGCATCGAGTTTTCCGGAATGCTGGGCATTCCGCTTCCCGACGTCATCGCGGGCTCCGACCTCAACCTTGCACAGGCAACAGTGCGGGTGATAGCGGGAACTACCGCCTCAATCGCATTTGCGTTGGCCTCGAATGCTGGGTTCACCGCGTTGGCAGTGTCCGGAACGGTCGCCCTGCTGGGGTCAATGACCTACTACTACGTGTTGACTCCACTGGGAATTCATCCGGTGACCAGCGCCGGCGCGGCAGCAACGCTGATTGGTCTCATCGGCGGCCTGCTGGCACGACGTTGGTCCATCCCACCGCTGATTACGGCAGTGGCAGGCGTCACCCCGCTGCTTCCGGGTATGACAATCTACCGCGGTATGCACGCACTGCTGCACGACCACCCGACCAAGGGGTTTACGGCGCTGGCCTCAGCGCTGGGCATTGCGACGGCACTAGCTGCGGGCATTGTCCTCGGTGAATGGATGGCGCGTAGGCTCCGTCGCCCTCGCGCACTGCGCGAAGACAGTGGCCTGACCCGTCCAATCCGAGCCGGTATGCGTCGCATCCGTCCTGTGAATCCGCGGAACAAGCCTCGCCGTCCACGCAACTACCGCTTCAAGGGCGGTATGAACCCGCGCCTGGACTAGTCGCTGCGTGAACTGGTCGCTTCCGGAACCAGGTTGTCCACACCGCGCGACCTATCAACAACGTGGTAGAATTAGGTTTTTGAATTGTAAGTAGCGCTTAAAGCCGAAACTGCGTCATCACAATCCCATTCCTTCTCCGCTGAACTCGGTTGAGCTCAGTGACGGGAGCATATGGCTAGATGGCTGGCAGAAGTAGGTGTATTGGGCGCAATTAAGGCCATGCTTGCCAGGAGGATTCGTGCCACCGAAGGTCACAGACACTCGCACTGCTCAGAACGAGGCTCTTCACAAGGTCGAAGAAAAGACCGCTGCTGGCGCACGGCGAATTGTGGCTACCTTCGCCGAGGACTTCTACGATGCCGTCACTCTGATGTGCATGCTCGGAGTGGAGAAGGAAGGCCTGAGCTTCAAGAAGGTTCACGAGGAGTACGAGAAGGAAAACGCTCCGAAGACCGCAAAGCGCACACGCAAGTCCACTAAGAAGACTGCAAAGAAGTCGGCCAAGAAGGCAGCAAAGAAGACCACTCGTAAGACGGCGAAGAAGGCTACAAAGAAGGCCGCCAAGAAGACGACGAAGAAGGCTGCTAAGAAGAGCACCAAGAAGGCAGCTAACTAACGGGGTCACGCAGCATGGGGCGGAGCGGGAAAAAGGCGGTTGCCACAGTAGCTGTCGTTGCGGCGGTGTCCATGACGGCTACCGCATGCCAGGCAAAGCCGGCAGCGGAGATCGTCGGCAAGCAGTGGCAGATAACCGCGATTTTTGATGACCCAAACCTGCCCCACGGTGTGCCGGACGGAACGCAGGCACCGACTATTACGCTGGGGCAGACAACATATACTTTCGCTGATTCCTGTGGCAACGGCTCTGGTTCGCTGCAGTGGAAGGGCGAGGCGGTCGAATTCGGCGCCCCGGAGCAGACTCGCAGTTTGGACTGCTCAGACCAGGCGCAGACCTATTCGGAGCGCTTCCACAAGATTGTTGCGGGCGAATTCACCTACAAGCAGGACAACAACGGTCTGCGCATGCGAGAGATGAAAGACCCCAAGCCAGGCGAGGATCGCCGTGGCTGGACTGCGACAACCTCGGGTTACACCGAGGGGCGCTGACGCCACTTCTGATCGACAGGCGCATCGGTGCCGGGGTGAGAAACCCGTGCGTAAGAACCGCGGTGGTAAATGAGCGGATTGATTTCTTCACGCTTGCCGATAGCCACAATATCCGCCGTCACAATCCAGTGATCGCCGCCTTCGTAAACATCGACGACGGTGCAATCAATCCACACGGAGCAGCCGTGCAATAAAGGGTTGCCCAGCTCAGAGCGGGTCCACTTCCCCGTCTTGAACTTTTCGCCATTACTGCGGCCGAAGGCTGCCGAGATATCCTCCTGATCCTCGGCCAACACATTGACGGAGAAGCGTCCAGCGTTCCGTATATGCGGCCAAGACCGCGAGGTCTTCATGACAGTAAACAGAACCATCGGTGGAGTGAGACTCAGCGAGGAAAAAGACTGGCAGGCGAAACCGTACGCTTCGCCTTCATCCTCGGTGGCGATAATGGTCACGCCTGTGGTGAACTCACTCATCGCGCCACGGATAGACATTTCATCCAATTCGACGGGGCCGCCAAGTTCGACATGGTCGTCGCGGGTAGCTTCCGGACTATTGAGAGCCGCAGCTGATTGGTCGGTGCTCGAATTTGTTGAATCTGTCATGTAATAGACCTTAATCTGAATCCGAACACAGTAAAGACGAGGTGGGGTTTACCACCCCAAGAGCCCCCGATAGCGCCACGATGTTGTTACCCTCGTCGGCCCGCTACCCGGCTGACGGTGCCGACGGCGCTGCGGTTGTCGATCCAACGACAAACTCAGTCTCCAACAAGACGCGAGGAGCGCGACCGCTGTCCTCGCGTGCGGCCTCAAGCTCCTCGGCCAGCGCGCGGCCGACGGCAATGCCCTTCTGCCTATTCGGCTGAATTACAGTGGTCAGCTTGTGGAAGAGGGCGCGCTCGATTCCGTCAAAGCCTGTGATGGACAGGTCCTCCGGAACACGAATTCCGTTCTCCTTGGCATATTCCAAGACCGCAATTGCCTGAGTATCCGTGGTACAGACCACCGCCGTGAGATCCGGGTTGTCGGTCAGCAGCTGGCGAGCCGCATCGCGGTTATTCTCGCGGTCATTGAGGTGACGCTCGATGATAGGCACATCTGCCTGCTGAATACCGGCCTCGGCAAGCGCTTCCAGCGCACCTTCGACGCGGTTCTTCTGCACCTGGTGATGAGCTTCTGCCAGCCGCTTCTCCGTGACATATCCCGAGTTCGGGGTACGCGACAAGCGCACCGAAAGGATTCCCACCTTGCGATGTCCCAGTTCAGTCAGGTGCCGCACCGCGGGCTTGATGGCCTCACGGTCGTCGATGCCCACAAACGGTAGAGCCGCCGCATCTGCAGGCTGGTCACACACGACCGTCGGCAAGCCGCGAGCGCGCACGGCAGCGAGGAACGGGTCGTTGTCCGCGACGGAGTAGACCACGAAACCGTCGACCACCGCTTGCCGAATCAGATTGAGATCTACGTCCCCGCCCTCCTCGGAGGAAGCTGGAATGACCAACATGGAGTCGCCCATTTCGCCGAGCTCCTCTGCGAGGCCGGCGAGAAAATCCACCGACGCAGGGTCTTCAAAAGCGAACGGGAGGTGCTCGGTGAACAGCACGCCGATGGCGCCAACCCGGCGCATGCGCAGACCCCGAGCCATTGGGTCCGGCCCGGGATAGCCAAGCCGCTCCGCAGTTTCCAAGATGTGCTCTCGCAACTTCTCCGAGAGCTGGTCAGGACGGTTGTAAGCGTTAGACACAGTCGTGCGCGAGACCCCAAGTTCTGCAGCGATGGAAGCCAAGGTGCCACGACGACGCCGACTTTGCACGGAATACCAACCCTTCTTGAAAAACCAACAGCGACTGCCCGCTCAGATATCTTCGTCCAGCTACCTCAGGTAGAAAACCTCGATTTTATGGAAAAGAACTACAACGAGCATCACACGCATCTAATCGCGGACAACTTTACCCAACGAATGTGCGCGACTGTCATTTCGGCCACTCCGGCAGAGGCCCGCCTTGTGACTGGGTCTCCGCAGCCCCTACTATGTTCTTTGAACTAAAAGACAACTGTTTTCAATAGCGGTTAATGCTCAGGAGCTGAATAAAAGGAATAATTCAGCCCGCAACAGGATTGGATACATACATGAAGGCACGCTTTTCCACGCGCATCGCGGCGCTAGTCGCCAGCGCCGGCCTCGTCGCAGGTCTCGGCGCATGCTCCAGCAATGATGACAGCGCTACGTCCGCGGGCAAGTCCGAAGACACCATTAAGGTGGTCACCTCCACCAAGGTCTGGGCAGACGTCGCCGACGCAGTCACCGACGACGAGAAGGTCTCCATCGACCCGATTATCGCGTCCAACGACATCGATCCTCACTCCTACGAACCGGCCGCAGCCGACATGGCAAAGGTAGAGGACGCCGATATTCTCGTCGCAGGTGGCGGGCATTACGACGCATGGCTGACCTCCTCTCTGCGTGACGCAAAGGATAAGGTCATCATCTCTGCGCTGCCGCAGGAAGAGGGCCACAACCACGATCACGATCACGAAGGCCATAACCATGATCACGAGGGCCACGATCACGACCACGATCACGAGGGCCATGACCACGACCATGGCGACCACGACGGCCACGAGCACCACCACCACGATGGCGAGGCCAACGAGCACGTCTGGTACAACACCGATGCGGTTGAAGAAACTGCAGAGCAGCTCGCCGAAGCTCTGACCAAGATGGGCGCCAAGGCCGACACCAAGGCTGTCGATAAGGAAATCAAGGACATCGAAGAGGCCAAGAGCAAGCTCAAGGCCGCTAAGGTTGCTCAAGTTCACCCGCTGGCCGATGACATCCTGAAGGACACGAAGGTCGAGGACATCACCCCGAAGGGCTACCGTCAGTCCACGCTGAATGAGTCCGAGCCGTCGGCAAGCGATGTCAATGAAATGCTGAAGCTGATCGAGTCCGGCGAGTTGGACTACCTCATCGACGCACCGCAGACCCACGACCAGGTCTCGCAGCGACTCGTCGAGGCTGCCAAGGCAAAGGGCGTTAAAATCGTCGATGTTTTTGAGTCGCCGAGCGCTGACCAGTCGTTCTTTGATCTCTACAAGCAAACCCTTTCCGATATGGAGTCCGCATAACTTTGCCCTCACTGACTTTTACTGACGCAGCCGTTGAGCCGCTGTGGTCCGGTCTCAATTTGAATATCGAACCTGGCGAGTTCTTGGCCATCCTGGGCCCCAACGGCGTCGGCAAATCCACGCTGCTGACCACTGCCCTTGGCATGCGCCGGCTGACTCACGGTTCAGTAAAAGTCGACGGAAACCTGGGCTACATTCCACAGCAGCGGATGTTCGAGCCCTCACTGCCCATTCGGGTTCGCGACCTCGTCGAGCTGGCAGCCGGCAAGAACCGCTCCGCCACCGACGAAATGCTGGACTTTGTCGGCGCGGGCGGTATTGCGGACCGTCGCGTCGGCACGCTCTCTGGCGGTCAGCAACAGCTTGTCCGTCAGGCGCAGGCGCTCGTTTCGGCGCCGGATTTTTTGCTTTGCGACGAGCCTCTGCTCTCCCTCGACCCTGCGGCGCAACGGACCACGGTCGAGCGCCTGGACCGGCATCGCAGGGAAAACGACACGGCAGTCGTCTTCGTCACCCACGACATCAACCCCATCCTGGGCGTCTGTGACCGGGTGCTCTACCTGACGCCGCATGGACATGCGGTCGGATCGGTCGAGGAAATCATCACTTCAGAGACGCTCTCGGAGCTCTACCAAACCAACATTGCGGTTGCCCGTGTCGAGGGAAAGCTGGTTATCGTCTAATGACCCTACTGACTCAGTATTTCTCCGACACCGCTGCTCTGCTCCAAGTCGGGTTCGTCCACAATGCTCTCATCGCGGCAGCTCTACTCGGGCTAATCTCCGGCATCATTTCGCCACTGATCGTCATGCGACAGATGAGTTTCACGGTCCACGGCACCAGCGAGCTGGCACTTATGGGTGCATCCGCGGCCCTAATACTTGGTGTCAGTGTCAGCAGCGGTGCCATTATCGGTTCGGTGCTCATCGCAATAGTCCTGGCGGCACTGTCGCTTCGAGGGCGCCAAGATGCGGTCGTGGGCGTGGTCTTGAGCTTCGGCATGGGCTTATCGGTGCTGTTTATCCACCTCTACCCCGGCCGGACAAGTACCGCGTTTTCACTTCTCACCGGCCAAATCATTGGTCTGACTGACACTTCTCTATGGACGATGGCCATCGTCGCGGTCATCGTCGTCGGCGGCGTTGCCTGGAAATGGCGGCCGCTGCTATTCGCCTCCGCCGACCCCATCATGGCCGCCGCCTGTGGTGTCAACGTGAAGGCGCTATCGATCTACTTCGCGATTCTCACCGGTCTCGTCGCCGCCCAGGGCGTACAGATTGTCGGCTCTCTGCTCGTCATCGCCCTCATCATCACCCCTGGTGCTGCGGCCGCATTCGTCACCGCCTCTCCTGTAAAGGCCATCATCCTGTCGACCATCTTCGCCGAGGTCGCGGCCGTCGGCGGCATTGTTCTCTCACTCGCACCGGGCATCCCGGTCAGCGTTCTAGTGACGACAATCGCATTTGTCATCTACCTGATCTGCTACGCCATCGGAACGGTGCAATCGCGCAAGGCAACGCGTGACGACGTCCAGGCTGCCAAGTGGAGCAAATAGACGCATACGCTTTTCGGAGTGGCTTTTAAAACAACAAAAACATCGGGCAGCCCCTCGAGTGACGATTGCGGAGAAGGTGCGCACCTTCCCTCTCGCCACCGAGGGGCTGCCCGTATTTTTTGCTGGATTCTCTAAAAGAAGACTCCAATACCCCCAGCTCTTTTTAAGACTGCGAGACTGCCGAAATGGGGTGACCCGGCAGACAGAAAAACTAACGCTGAGGATGTCATGGTCTGACATCTCAGTGACCC
The DNA here is from genome assembly GCF_008042455.1 of Corynebacterium sp. LK10. NCBI lineage: Bacteria > Bacillati > Actinomycetota > Actinomycetes > Mycobacteriales > Corynebacteriaceae > Corynebacterium > Corynebacterium sp. LK10. The sequence goes on along the minus strand of NZ_NOVT01000007.1, from coordinate 61,578 downwards.
AAAGCTAGCTGTACAAGCCACCGCTAGGTCCGTGAGCATCCCTAAATTACGGCCAATTACGCCCCTATTTCTAGGAGCATGATTTGCCCGCCCTCCCCTTCGGGAATCTACGGATAATTTTCTGTTGGAAGTGATAATAACGCTGTTATTTCTGCAGCGCACGCCGGAAATAGAATTATCTTTAAAGCGCTGAACTACTGGGGGTAGCCATAAGTACCAGTCGCAATTTAGAACCCAAAATACCCCACGTAAACGCCATTACTATAACGAATTGATAATGGCGCCTACGGGGGTATCAAATGCGCTACTGACTACTCTTTGCCCGCCGCTGGCGGGCAAACTCGCTCAGAGTCACACCGGCAGCAACGGAAGCATTAAGCGACTCCACCCAACCGGTCATCGGAATGGACATGATGGTGTCACAGGTATCGCGCACCAGGCGCGAAAGCCCCTTGCCCTCAGAGCCGACGACCACAACCACCGGGGTGGTGCCGTCGTAAGTATCCAGAGTGTGGTCGCCACCGGCGTCCAGACCAACAACCTGGTAGCCAGCCTTCTGGAACTGCTTGAGCGAGCGCACCATGTTGGTCGCACGCGCAACTGGCAGGCGTGCAGCGGTACCGGCAGAGGTACGCCAGGCCACGCCCGTAATAGCAGCCGAGCGACGCTCCGGGATCACCACGCCGTGACCGCCAAAGGCCGCCACCGAGCGGATGACCGCACCCAGGTTACGGGGGTCGGTGATGTTATCCAGGCAGACGATAAGGCCCGGCTCCCCGGTCTTGGCCACCGAATCAATCAGATCTTCGACCGACGAGTACTTGTACGGCGGAATCTGCAGGCCGATGCCCTGGTGCATGGTGTTGCCAGTCATGGTGTCCAGCTCGTGGCGGGGTACCTCGCGAATCGGGATACCACGGGAGTTAGCAATACGCACTGCCTCCTGCAGGCGCTCGTCATTGTCGGTGCCCAACGCCACAATCAGCGCTGCCGCTGGCACCTTTGCATGCAGGCACTCCACGACCGGGTTACGGCCAACTACCAGCTCGGTGCCATCCCCCTTGCGCTCATGACGCCCCGAGTCACGGCGGCGCTTCTCTTTCGCCCGCTTATGAGCTGCGTGATAAACGCGGTCCTCTGCTTTCGGGGTCGGCCCCTTGCCACGCAAGCCACGCTTTTGGCCACCGGAGCCGCCAACGTTCTTCTTGCTTGCCTTGCGCACCGCACCACGACGACCGTTGCCTGCCATAGCTACCTGCTTCCTGTTGTTAATAGTTTTCTTTAGCTTTAGTCAGCGACAGACCATGCTGGACCATCCGCGGTATCAGTTACCTCGATACCCGCTTCCTTCAGACGGTCGCGCACAGCATCAGCCGTAGCCCAGTCCTTCTCGGCACGAGCCCGGGTGCGCTCCTCCAACTGGTGCTCAACCAGCACACCGAGCGCATGCATTGCTGCATCAGAACCAGAATCGGAGGTTGCCCACTGCTCATTCAGCGGATCGAATCCAAGGACTGCGGCCATAGCGCGGACAGCACCGGCAATCTCCTTGGCCTTGGTCTCGTCGCCGTCGGCAAGCGCCTGATTGCCCCCACGGACAGCGTTGTGGATTTCCGCGAGCGCGCGTGGGACGGCGAGGTCGTCGTCGAGCGCTGCTTCGAACGCCGGCGTCCACTCACCGATTTCGATATCGCCGAGCTTATCGACGGCACGGTGCATAAACGCCTCGATACGACGGTAGCCCGCTGCCGCTTCCTGCAGAGCCTCCTCGGAGTACTCCAGCACGGAGCGGTAGTGCGCACTACCGAGGTAGTAACGCAGCTCAACCGGACGAACCATGGTCAGGATATGCGGCACGGACAACACGTTGCCGAGCGACTTCGACATCTTTTCGCCGGCCATTGTGACCCAGTGATTGTGCATCCAGTAGCGAGCAAAGCCGTCGCCGGCTGCGTGCGACTGCGCAATCTCGTTTTCATGATGCGGGAACTGCAGGTCGAGGCCGCCACAGTGGATGTCGAACTCCGAGCCCAAGTAGTAGGTGGCCATGGCGGAGCACTCCAGGTGCCAGCCCGGCCGGCCATTGCCCCACGGCGTCGGCCACGAGGGCTCGCCCGGCTTGGCAGCCTTCCACAGTGCGAAATCGTGCGCACCGCGCTTGCCCGGAGTATTGGTCTCGCCCTGCTCCATCTCGTCGACGCGGTTGCCGGACAGGCTGCCGTAGTCGCTGCCTTCAGCCTTGGACCAGGCATCCACGTCGAAATAGACGCTGCCATCGACAGCGTAGGCGAAGCCGTTATCCATCAGACGCTGCATATACTCCACCATCTGAGTGACATGCCCGGTAGCGCGCGGCTCAACGCTCGGCGGGAGAACACCGAGCTGGTTGTAAGCCCAGGTAAATTCGCGCTCAAAGCGAGAGACCCACTCCCACCAAGGACGGCCGTGCTCGGCGGCCTTGTTCAAAATCTTGTCATCGATATCGGTGACGTTGCGCACAAAGGCGACGTCATACCCCTTGGCGATCAGCCAACGGCGCAAGATATCAAAGGCCACGCCGGAGCGAACATGGCCAATGTGCGGCTGAGCCTGCGGGGTCGCACCGCACAGGTAAATGGAGGCATGCCCCTCGCGGAGAGGCTCAAAATCCTTCAGTTGGCGGGTTGCGGTATCGAAGATTTGAAAAGTCACAGCCCCGAGCATAGCGGGGAAATAGATACGGGTGAAAAAGAGAAAACGGCTAGCGCACACGGGCAATGTGTGTGCGCTAGCCGTTATCCGGAAAAGTGCAGAAAATCCCTACTGGGTGGAAAACCGATAAGGGGGCTCGACTTATGCGTCTGCGTCCAGGTCCACCGGCTTATCGTCGGCCTCGTCCTTCTTCTCACCGGCGGCACCTTCCTGTGCCAGGGCGCGGTGACGCTCGATAGTGGCATCGACGCGGGCAAAAACTTCCTCGACCTTGGCCTCATCAACGCCGTCGGCAAGCGCGAGCTCACCGACGAGAACCTGGCGAGCCTTGCTCAACATACGCTTTTCGCCGGCGGACAGACCGCGATCCTGATCACGGCGCCACAGGTCACGAACTACCTCAGCGACCTTGTTAATGTCGCCCGAACCCAGGCGCTCCTGGTTGGCCTTGTAGCGACGGGACCAGTTGCCGGCCTCTTCCACGTCGGTCTCACGCAGAACGGAGAAGACCTTCAGCAGCCCCTCTTCACCGACAACGTCGCGGACACCGACCAGCTCGGCATTCTTGGCGGGCACCTGGATATTCAGATCACTCTGCAGAATCTGCAGTACGAGGTACTGAACGGTCTCGCCGTTAAGCTCTCGTTCAATGATGTTTTCGATTTTCGCAGCTCCGTGGTGCGGATAAACTACGGTATCGCCAATGCTGAATTCCATGTAATGCACACGCCCTTTCCAACGGCCTTCCACCCTATCATGTCCCCCCATGATTTTACGGGTAGTATGAGAACATCTTAGGAAGACACTAAGGTGTTCTTTAAATACTGAAAATCCTATCGCCCATCCTCAAGCTACTGGAGGAAATCTAGTCATGGCCTTCAAGTCCGTACTTCGCCGCAGCGCCCTCATCACCGTCTCCGCAGCATCCGCAGTTGCACTTGCTGCTTGTGGCGCCGGTCAGATTTCGCAGACCGCAAATCAGCACCCGGCTGTAGACGGTGCGATGAACGGCGGCGAAGATGCTGCCGGCAAGGGTGCTGAGAACACCAACTCGGCTCTTGGCTTCGTCAACATCCGCGACGCTCACATCCTGGTCGACCCGGAGGCTGGTACCGCTGGTCTGAAGTTCTCCGCCAGCAACCAGCAGCGCGCTACCGAGTCGGTCTACAAGCTGAAGTCCGTCACCGTTGAAGGTATCGGCGAGGTTGAGCTGAAGAAGGTCGCTGAGACTCCTTCCTTCGCTAAGGCTGCCAAGGGCGAGAACTCCTTGCCGCGCGAGTGCCAGATTGTTGCCGGCCCGAAGTCCGTCATCGATCCGCTGGCTAAGACCGCTAAGGACAACACCGGCTGCATCGCGTACTACACCAATGAGCTGGACCCGGCCACCCTGGTTGGCGACAAGAGCAGCGCTGCTGGCCAGAACCGCGAGGCCACCTTCGAGTTCACTGACCCGCAGGGCAACACCAACACCTACGACCTGGACATCACCGTCTCCGCTGACATTCTGGAAGCTGGCGCACCGAACCGCGGTGCTGACGGCATGATTGAAACCAAGTAAGCGCAGTACAGCGCGTTCCCTGCGCTGTTCGTGCGCAGCGCACTATCAGCGCTGGTACAGCGCAGTCCTGTCCCGCAAATAACGCGAGGAGCTTCATCGAGCGGGCATGGGCGATTGGTCGCTTGATACGGGCCACGGCGGTACAGTCAGTCCTTGACACATGTCATTGACTCTGCCCTGGCCCGTTCTCGCGTATCTGGGGCAATTTTTTAGCGACATTTCCCGCACATCCCGCACCAAACGTTGTCGGGTCTGTCGCCCCCTCGTTTGAAGCAAAGGTGGTTGCACCGTGGCCAAGACCAAAGACGAAGCCTACGAATGCTCGGCATGCGGTTGGCAGGTGTCAAAATGGGTCGGCCAATGTCCCAACTGCAAAGAGTGGGGCACGCTGGAGAAGGTCACTATCCGCTCCAGCAGCGGGAAGTCCGGCTCCACCCTTGAGGACAAAATCGCCGCCCGGGCAGCCAAGCAACGTCGCCGGAGTGCTGCCGCAACGGAGCCCGGCACGCGGGGCGGTCGTCGTAAAGCATCTTCCACTTCCGTCGCGGCTGAGAGCCAGCGTTTAGCACAGCGCGCGCTTGACGACGAGGCGGAGGAACGTTTCCTCGCCGAGACATCCGCAACAGATCGAATCCCCACTTCTTCTTCTGAGCTGACGGCCATTACCGGGATTTCCGCCAAGGCTGCGCACGCGGTGCGCACGGGCATCGGTGAGCTGGATCGGGTGCTCGGTTCGGGTATTGTGCCGGGTTCGTTGGTGCTCTTGGCCGGCGAGCCGGGGGTTGGTAAGTCGACGTTGCTGCTGGAAGTGGCCTATCGCTGCGCGGAAGGCGATTTGGGGCCGACACTTTACGTCACAGGTGAGGAGTCGGTCGGTCAGGTGCGGCTGCGTGCCGAACGCACTGGCGCGCTGTCGGACTCGCTGTACCTGTCGGCGGTGTCGAATATCGAGGACGTCATCGATCTGACGCTAGAGCTCTCCCCCGGTCTGCTCATTGTGGACTCCGTGCAGACGATGCGTGCCGACGTCGAAGGTGCTCGCGGTGGCGTTGCTCAGGCCCGCGCCGTAACCTCTGCCCTGGCGGCGTTGGCAAAGGAGACCGGGACTGCGATTTTCTTAGTAGGGCACGTGACCAAGGACGGCAATGTGGCCGGCCCGCGCACGATGGAGCACCTGGTTGATGTGGTGCTCAACTTCGAAGGCGATAGACACTCGGGGCTACGCTTCTTGCGGGGTCTGAAAAACCGCTTCGGCAGCACCGATGAGGTGGGCTGCTTCGAGCAGACCGCGGGCGGTATTGCGGAAGTTGAGGATCCCTCGGGGCTGTTTTTGCATCACCGAACGCCGACCTCGGGAACTGCAATTACCGTGGCCATGGATGGCCGCAGACCGCTGCTGGCGGAGGTGCAGGGCCTGGTAATCAACACTGAGGCACATAATCCACGACGCAATGTCTCTGGTCTCGACCCGAGGCGCGTGCCGATGGTCGCGGCCGTGCTGACTGAACACGGTAACTTCAAGCAATTAGCCCGCATGGAGATGTACGTGTCCACCGTCGGCGGAATGACGCTGTCGGAGCCTGCCGCGGACCTGGCGATTGCGCTGGCACTGGCCTCATCCATGACTAAGCGGACCTTCCAGGACAAAACCATTGCACTCGGCGAACTGGGGTTGGCCGGCGAAGTGCGGCGAGTGACCGATTTGGAGTGGCGCCTTAAGGAAGCTCATCGAATGGGCTTCGACACGGCAATTGTGCCCAGAGGCGCAAAAGGCCCGGCAGGGATGCAACTGCTGGAAGCAGGCACCGTTGCCGAGGCCATTGAGCTTGGGTTAGGAGCTAAGCGCTAGCGCATGTTGAACGTGTAGGCGTCAGAGTTGTTGTCACCAATCACGCCGTAGAAGATGTACGACCCGGAGGGAACTGGGACCCGGTCTTCTTCGGAGCACTTGTTCGGCGCCGAGGTCAGACGCGACCAGGTGGCGGCATAGTTGACTTCCTCGCCCGGTGCCAATACCAGTTCACCGTGGCCTTCGGAGTCATTGCAGTCCACATCCGACCAGACTCGCTCATACGTTGCCAGGTCGTACACCTCGAAGCGCAACTGCTGCTCATCAAGGTTCACGCGGCATTCACCGCCGGTGGGATTGTGGACGGTAATCGCCAGAGTCGGCTGCTCATCGCCGTAGTTCGGCTGATCCGAGGTGGCCGTCACCTGCAGATCTGCAAGGGTACAGTCCTTTTTGCTCGCAAGCGCCGCCTGAGCGTTATCCTTCGCGGAGTCTTCGCCTTCCTTGTCGCCCTTCTTGGCGTCCTTGTCAGACTTGTCAGACTTGTCGTTCTCCGAGTCCTTGTCAGACTTAAGCGCGTAAGGTTCCTTGGGCTGTTCCGGAGGAGCCACCTCTTTCCCGTCATCCCTGGTGACATTCACCGGTTCAGAATCCTCGCTGTCCCGGTTTACCAGTGCGGAAATACCCCAGCCCAGGAGAACGAGGATGATAACGAGCAACACCGCCGCGGCGATACGCCGACGCCGGTAGATTTCTGGAGGCAGCTTATTGGTCACACATTTAGGTTAGCGGGTTCTCGCTGACTCCATGGGTAACGACGGTCTCAGCGCGTCCGTCCTCCAAGCGGTACCGCATACCGACAACGCCTACCTCGCCGGTCACCAAGCGCGACGAAATCTCCGGAGAGCGATCAATAATGTGATTAACAATCTCGCGCACGTGGCGACGCTCAAATTCGTCGATTTCAGTCTCGCCATCCTTGCGAGCCGCCAGCAGCGACGGGGTGACTTTCTCAATCAGCACACGCTGGAAACCACCCGGCAGTTCGCCACCATCCAGTGCATTCTTCGCCGCAGCCACAGCGCCGCAGGACTCGTGACCGAGAACAATCACCAGCGGAACTCCAAGACCATCAACTGCGAATTCCAGCGAAGCCAGCACCGACAGGTCAGTAATCTCACCGGCAGTACGGATCACAAATACATCGCCCAAGCCCTGATCGAAAATAATCTCCACCGGAGCGCGGGAATCCGAGCAAGCCAGCACAACGGCCTTCGGCTTCTGCCCCTGCGTCAGCTGCTTACGACGAACCAAGTCCTGGCGAGGATGCGCAGTCTTGCTCTCGCAGAAGCGGAGGTTTCCGCGCACCATCGATTGCCATACACTCTCAGGAGTCCTCTCAGAATTGCTCATAGCTATATTGTGCAACGACTCTGCTGTTTATGGGAAAGCGAGAAGGTAGATTGACCTCTGCAATTAACCAATCCGACGACTTCGACGAACACGTCGATGCCGCCTTACGTGATTGGTATCGCACCAACATGCGGCCACTTCCCTGGCGCGAAGAAGGCACTTCACCATGGGCTGTGCTCGTCAGCGAAGTGATGAGTCAACAGACTCCCGTCGCCCGCGTCATCCCCTCCTGGCGCGCCTGGCTGGAAAAATGGCCCACCCCAGCCGATTTGGCAGTCGCGCCCAAGGATGAAGTCCTACGTATGTGGGGAAAACTCGGCTACCCCCGACGTGCACTCCGGCTGCGTGAATGCGCAGAAAAGATCGTCGAAAAGCACGACGGCGAAGTACCAAGCGACGTGAACACACTGTTAGCCCTTCCGGGGGTAGGAGACTACACAGCTCGGGCAGTAGCGGCGTTTGCTTTTGGCGCGCGCACGCCGGTGGTGGACATCAACGTGCGCCGCGTACTCCGGCGACACCGCCAGGGCACGTACCTACCCGGCATCGCCAAACGCACAGACATGACGCTCGTCAAAGAGTTCCTACCACTCGACCCCACGACTGCGGCCGAGACCTCTGTCGCACTCATGGAACTCGGCGCTACTGTCTGTCGAACGACACCCGAGTGCGAGGCCTGCCCCATCGCCACCAGTTGCGCCTGGATTGCCGCCGGTCGCCCCGAACCCGAAGACCACGAAATCGCCGCTGCGAAACGGCGCGTGCAGAAGTTCGAAGGCACCGACCGTCAAGTCCGGGGCTTGCTTCTCGACGTGCTCCGCGCCGCCGACTCCCCCGTCGAACAGACCGCTCTGGATGCGGTCTGGGATGATACGCATCAGCGTTCCCGCGCATTGTTTTCCCTGCTTGACGACGGACTTGCGGAGCAAACCTCCGATGGCCGCTTCCAGTTGCCCCGTTAGAACCCAGACAATGCTCCGGTAAAGACCAGATTCGAACAAGTGCGTTGCCTAGAATTGGGAACATGAATGCCACGCCCCATCGACCTCAGCGCCAGCGCTGTCTCTTTGGGGCTAGTAAACGCAGAATCGCGCTGAGCATGGTACTTGGAGTTGCTCTTCTGAGCTCTAGCGTGGGAACGCTCGGTGGTTGCTCGGCGGTGGATGGTCTAGGAGCAACTGGCTTCGGTTCCTCGGATTCTGACTCTTCTACGGTGAAGCGATTGCCTCCAGGTCAGGTAATTACGAAGACGCCATTTCCGGTCAATGCGCCCGCACGCGCACAGCGGGTCGTGTTTTCCTCCACAGGCGCACGCGACCACCGCCAGACAGCCGTGTCCGGCACGATTTTGCAGCCCTATACCCGCTGGTCGGAGAAATCCCCGCGCCCACTGGCAGTAATTGCACCTGGAACTCTCGGTATGGCTGATAACTGTGCCAGTTCGGTTGCCCTGCGCTACGAAGCGCCTCCGACGCCTCCGGCACCTCAGTTGCTGGCACAGGGATGGAATGTTGCCATCGTGGATTACCAGGGGCTCGGCACGCCTGGGGTACATCCGTATCTCAACCGTGAGGTTGCCGGGAATAACACGCTCGATATGGCGCGAGCGGCTATTGAAACTTTACAACTGCCTACAGACACTCCCATTGCGCTGTTCGGCTACTCACAGGGCGGAGGCGCCACCGCTGCAGCGGCCGAGCTCGCCGATGAGTATGCCTCGGAGCTGAACATCCGCGCTGTTTACGCCGGGGCTATTCCGGCCGATCTCACCGACACTGCACTGCATATTCGCGGCTCGGCGCTGGCGGGGCTCGTCGGTTACTTCATGAACGGCTTGATTGCAGAGTACCCAGAGGCAAAAGAACCAATCGAGCGCATGCTGAGCCCGCTGGGGCAGGATTTCCTGAAGCTCACGGCCGATGAATGCATTGGCGCCACTGTCGAACGTTGGCCTCGCAATGACACCAAGGCATTTACGGCCAACGACTTGGGGATAGCGGAGAATCTGCGCTCGCCGGAGCTCTCCCCCGTCGTTCGGCGCCACGTGGAAGAACAAGCTCTGGGGACAAAGACTCCCAGTATGCCCGTATTCGTTACCCATAACGCGTTGGATGATGTGTTACCCGTGACGTCGGCACGCAAACTTGTGCAGAAATGGCAAAAGGCCGGCGCCGACATCACCTACGTGGAGGTCGACACTGACCTCGGTGATGGGACGCACGGCCTTGCCTACGTGCTCACCCACGACGAGATGCTTGCGTGGGTGAATCAGAAAATGGGGTACTAGTGTGCTAGCGCACTAGCTGTACTGACGGTGAAATGCTCACCGACAGCCATCAGCCACTAACTACTTCTTCTTCCAACGACCGCGGAAGGTCAGGCCCTTGCCCAGTCGGACGGTGTAACCGCCGCGGCTGTTAATGGTCACCGGACCGATACGCTTAGAACCAGAGACTCCCGAACCCGAGTAGTTCAGCCACGTGTCCTTGTCCAGGTTCTGCTTCTTGCGAAATTGGAGCCCCATTTAGTTCTCTCCCTCGGAGTTATCGGATTCGACCTCGGCAGCGGCCTGGTCGGCAGCACCTTCGATGTCGTCGGCTTCAACACTCAGGGTGCCATCAGCGCTGCCGAGAACGTCCTTGTCTTCCTCAGACTCCCCCAGAGCACCGCCGTCGGCATCAACGTTCCCGGCCTTGCCCTTGTTGGTGAAGGTGAACTTCGCCTTGTCGACGTCCTTGGACTCGCCATCCCAGCCTTCGACATCGATGAAGACGGTCTCGCCGAGACCGACCTCACCGTAGAGAATCTTCTCGGAGAGCTGATCCTCAATCTCGCGCTGGATCGTGCGACGCAGCGGACGGGCACCGAGCACTGGATCAAAGCCACGCTTGGCCAGCAGGTTCTTGGCGCGGTCGGAAATCTCCATGGTGATGCGCTTCTCGTCGAGCTGGTCGCTGACGCGGGCCAGCATAAGGTCGACCATCTGGACAATCTCAGCCTGGCTCAGCTGCTTGAAGACCACAATCTCGTCGATACGGTTCAGGAACTCCGGACGGAAGTGCTTCTTCAGCTCGTCGTGGACCTTGTCCTTCATCCGCTCGTACTTGCCATCTTCATCGGCCTCGCCGACCCCCGAGAAGCCCATACCAACAGCCTTGGAAATGTCGCTGGTACCCAGGTTCGAGGTGAAGATCAGAACCGTGTTCTTGAAGTCCACCACTCGACCCTGCGAGTCAGTCAGACGACCGTCTTCCAGGACCTGCAGCAAGGTGTTGTAAATCTCCTTGTGGGCCTTCTCAATCTCGTCGAAAAGCACGACGGAGAACGGCTTGCGGCGCACCTTCTCGGTGAGCTGGCCGCCCTCTTCGTAGCCGACATATCCGGGAGGAGCACCGAAGAGGCGCGAAGCGGTGAAGCGGTCGTGGAACTCACCCATATCAATCTGAATGAGTGCGTCTTCCTCACCAAAGAGGAACTCGGCCAGGGCCTTCGACAGCTCGGTCTTACCAACACCAGACGGGCCGGCGAAGATAAACGAACCGGACGGACGCTTCGGGTCCTTCAGACCAGCGCGGGTACGACGAATAGCGCGGGAGACAGCACTGACGGCCTCTTCCTGACCGATAATGCGCTTGTGCAGCTCATCCTCCATGCGCAGCAGACGCGAGGACTCTTCCTCGGTGAGCTTGAACACCGGAATGCCAGTCCAGGAAGCCAGGACCTCCGCAATCTGCTCCTCACCAATCTCAGCGATGGTGTCGGACTCGCCCGCACGCCACTTCTTCTCGCGCTCGCGGCGCTCTTCGCCCAGCTTGCGCTCCTTGTCGCGCAGACCAGCTGCCTTCTCAAAGTCCTGCTCGTCGATGGCGGCTTCCTTCTGGCGGCGCACATCGGCGATCTTGGAGTCAATCTCCTGCAGGTCAGCCGGGGCAGTCATGCGCTTGATGCGCATGCGAGCACCGGCCTCATCGATCAGGTCAACGGCCTTATCCGGCAGGAAGCGGTCGTTGATGTAGCGGTCGGAGAGCGTAGCTGCGGCAACCAGAGCCTTGTCCGAGATGGATACGCGGTGGTGAGCCTCGTACTTATCGCGGACACCGCGCAGAATCTCGATAGTGAGATCCACACTCGGCTCCGGCACGTTCACCGGCTGGAAACGACGCTCAAGAGCGGCGTCCTTCTCAATGTGCTTACGGTACTCATCCAAAGTGGTAGCACCGATGGTCTGCAGCTCACCGCGAGCCAGCTTCGGCTTCAGAATCGAGGCTGCATCAATTGCGCCCTCGGCGGCACCGGCACCAACCAGCGTGTGAATCTCGTCAATAAACAGGATGATGTCACCGCGCTGGTTAATCTCCTTGAGCACCTTCTTCAGACGCTCCTCGAAGTCACCGCGGTAACGGGAACCCGCAACCAGCGAGCCCAGGTCGAGAGAGTAAAGCTGCTTATCCTTCAGCGTCTCCGGCACACGACCGTTGACAATGTCCAGTGCAAGCCCCTCCACGACGGCGGTCTTACCAACACCAGGCTCACCAATCAGCACAGGGTTGTTCTTGGTGCGACGAGAAAGAACCTGCATAATGCGCTCGATTTCTTTCTCGCGGCCAATAACCGGATCCAGCTTGCCCTCACGTGCAGCAACGGTCAGGTTACGACCGAACTGATCAAGCACCAGCGAACCCGACTGGTGGTTACCCTCCTGCACACGAGCGCCGGAAGTAGCACCGACCGGACGCTGCTCCGGAGAACCATCGGACTCATCGCCCTGGAAACCGCTGAGCAGCTGAATAACCTGCTGACGTACGCGCGGCAGGTCAGCGCCGAGCTTAACCAGGACCTGAGCAGCAACACCTTCGCCCTCACGAATCAGGCCGAGCAGCAGGTGCTCAGTACCGATGTACTTGTGACCCAGCTGCAGAGCCTCGCGCAGAGAGTACTCCAGCACCTTCTTTGCACGCGGGGTAAACGGCACGTGACCGCTCGGCGGCTGGGAGCCACGACCAATAATGTCGACTACCTCAGAGCGCACAGCATCCAGGGAAATACCCATGGACTCCAGCGCCTTGGCAGCTACACCGTCGCCTTCACTAATCAGGCCGAGCAGGATGTGCTCCGTGCCGATGTAATTGTGATTGAGCTCGCGTGCCTCATCCTGTGCCAGGACGACAACGCGACGTGCTCGGTCCGTAAACCTCTCGAACATCACTGCCCTTTCAAGTGTCTATTTTTGCCGTAATTCAATAAAGGTTGTTTCACCTAGCTTAAACGCGACGCGACACAGATTAATCCCTATAGCCGTACGCCAGTAGCGAACAGCCTGGTCGAGAGAGGTATCACTGCTCGTACGGCAGCAAAAGCTCCCGGCGGCAATGCCACCGGGAGGAAACGAATGTTGGAATGAATTACTCCTGCGCGTTAAGCCAAACGCCAGACAAGAAGGAGTATTTGCACGGGATATCAGTCAGTCTCCATAATCTCCCACTCATACGGAGTCACTTCACCGCGCACCTCGTGGTACGGAGAACTGAAGTACAGGGTGCCATTCTTATTCAGGACCACGATCCCGTGGAAGCTGTACTTCTTCCCTTCCTTCAGTCGGAATGGCGGGCGCGAGGCATCCCAATTTCCACCGCTCATTCCGGCTTCCCAACTTCCAGATGCATCCTCGAGATCAAAGGTGACCAGATTGTGGGCGTTCTTCTTGTTACCCCACTTAGCTGTGGTCTGGCAGCGGAACATGTCCTGATTTACCGACCCACCACAGACTACGGTTTCTCCGTCTGTGGAATAGCTGACATAGTCACGGTTGATCTTGGGGTAGTTCGTAGCTGCATCGGCGACGGACGGATTGACAACAGCAAGCGCAGTGGCGGCAGTGATTGCGGCGGCTACAGCGGAAATCTTCTTGGTGAACATGATCTCAGATTAAAAACTCTCGGACACAAAAGAAACGGGAGTTCTCCCCGGGGAGTTCTCCCCTAGCTAAACCATGCTGGACTGCCCAAATCTGGACAGTGGTGCCATCAAACGCACCACGATTTATCCGCTTATGTCACCGGCACAATGCAGTCAGAGAGCGATGCTGTCCAAAGCAGCACGGTCAGAGCGCATGGCAGTCTGTGACGCACCGAGAATGGATTTATATCAATGGCTTTCAAACTATTCAGCTTCCGAAAGACCTTCCGCCCCACCCGCAACTCCCGGGTTACGCTATCGCGTTCTGGCCTCGGATATTCCTATCGCATGGGGCCCGTTCGGTGGACGAAGAATGCCCGTGGCGGCCGAACCACTACTGTGAACACGCCAATTAAAGGATTGACTTATCGCAAGTACCGTCGTTAAGCGAGCAGTTTCAAGTCGTCTGCAGTGACCAATCGTGCTTCGATTGCAGCGACAACTACCAGCTGCAGACGGCTCTTTTGATTAACCCGTTGCCACTCCTTGCTTGAGACCAGCCCCTTGCTCAAAGCGGATTCAAAAAGTGCGGTGCGGTAATGCTCGACTGCCTTTGCGGTCTTGCCTCCCAGCTTTCGGCCGGCCTCGGCATCGGTGCATGAAACCATAATGGTGTCGATTCGGCCGCGCAGATAATCCTCCGCATATGCAGCGATCAGAGCACGCTGGCGCTCCGGCAGCTCCCCAACCGAGATGGTTTCAGTCCCGTCAGTTGGCAGCACGACCTTCGCATCGGCGTGCTCAATATCCTGTTTAATCTGAATTTCGTACTGGTCATCCTTGACGGAAAAGCGGATGAAATACTCCGGGTAGCTCAAATCAAAACGCTGTTGCGGAGCCAGCCGGAATGACCGCGACACCTCCGGAATGTGCACCATTGCAGTCACGTGCTCGCAGTTATTGAGCAGAAACCACATTCCGGATTCCGCATACACATACATTGCTATGCGGTGCATGTAGCGGTTATCTTCGCCCACTTTGAGGTCGGCGTCACGCCCGATGGTCAATCCCTCACTCGGATTGGCAACAATCGCATCCCCACACAAATTATCAACCACAAGTGTTGGGAGCGATGTCACGTTGACCAGGCCTTTCTCTCGCACCACCAGCCACCAACCGCGAATCAGGAACCCTACCCAACGCTCCTGGGGGAATCGCCCAACGACGGCTGAAGTGACTGGCATTCATGATAGTTATCCGAAATATAACAAATATTCTCGGCGTTATCGCTTAATTCGTCGTGGTTTGCATTGCCCACGCCGCCACCGTGTCATAGGCAGCAGGACAAGGATCGCCTTCACTCAAAACGACAAATACCGGACGAAGCACTTCGGGACTGGATGGCGCAGAACTTTCCGCCGGCTGAACCAAGCAGTAATTAATCGGCCGTGTTGCCTCGGAACCTTCGCTGTTCACAGCTTGAAATGAGCCTGACGTTTGTAGGACATCCAGCCGGCGACCATCGGGCTCCATTCGCAGTTTCACCACTTCAGAGCCAGCTGGTTCAGCCACTGACCGGTTCTTGCTCACGGCATCCAGAATTTCACCCCGCCATTTGTCATTTTCAGCCTCTGCAATCGGCTTCTTCTCATCAATACCGTGGCGAAATGGCAGCAAGAATTCATCTGCCGAAGCAAACTGCGTCGCGTGATATGCAGCACCGTTGAATGTTCCCATCCGCTGAATCCCCTGCCAGCTCTTCTCACCGATGGGGACGTCGCTTAACGACGTAAGGGTCCATCGGTCACCCACCGGAATCCGAGGCCCCTTCGCCAAATCGGGAGCGCGAAGTCGCATCGGTTCCGCAGAACCTCCGATAGCTACTGGCTGTGCCAAGTGCTTGGCACTAAAGAGACCGCCATCTCCAATGCCGCTACGTTCGGCAACAACAATGCCACCACCAATAAGGCCTAGACATGCCACTACGGAGAACGCTGCAAGGGCTTTCTTCCGGTTCTTCGGATTGCGAACCTCGACGGCACCACCATTTAGCGCAGCAATGAGATCGCTAATAAACGCATTGCAGGATTCGTAGCGTTCATCGGCGTCAACCGCCAACGCCTTGGCGAAGACCGAATCAACTACCGCACCGAGGTTGGTAACCGGTCGCTTACCGCAGTGCAATTGCCGCGCACTGGCCGCGTCAGTAGCTGGAAATGCCTTATATCCCTGCAACAGCTCGAATATCGTGCACGCAAACGCATACTCGTCACTAGCTGCACTAATGCAACCCTTAGTGAAGATCTCTGGCGCCATGTAGGGCAATGAGCCGGCAACACGATTGGTCACGCCAACACTGTCGATTTCAGTGGCGGTTGATACACCGAAATCCACAAGCGTCGCGCTTAACACAAGCCCCGACAAATCTCGCTCTACGACGATATTTGATGGTTTTACATCACCATGAATCACCGCTGGTTCGTGCTTTGCTAGCCGATCTAGCGCGGTAGCAATCTCCACACCAATCGACATGACCTCGCTCTTATCGAAAGTGCGCGGCGGATATTCGGCCAGTTCAGCGCCCAACGAATTACCGCTAATAAGAGTCATGGTGAACCAAAGCAGGTTCCCGGCTCGCCCGCCATCGAACACGGTCACAACGTTGGGAACGTGAACAGTGGCTGCGATAGAAACCTCGTTCTGGAACAGTGCCTCCATTCGCTTAGAAGCACTGGCCTCTTCCGGCAGTGGGACGATTTTCAGTGCTTCGTTTCGGCCCAGCTTGGGATTTCGTACTCGAAAAACAGTCCCCATATTGCCGGCACCGATGAGAGCTTCAACCTCGTAGCCCTCAAAAATATCGCCTACCTGGGGAAGATTAGTCATCGGTTCCGTTGCCCAGACCCATCGAGATTACCCACCATAATCTGAATCCCAGACTCAGAGCGGCAATCATAATTAGGCGAAACTTCTTGGCATTCCATCGTCAGTGGCTGACCGTCATACTCAATCTCGATTGTCGTCTGCTTTGGCAGTGTTCCTTGCTCTTGCCGCTGTTTACTGAGCGCCCGCACTACCTCGTAATATGCTTCACAGTCCATATCGGAGCCCTGGTTTGACCAGGCACTCTGCAGCATCGGGCACGTCGGATCAACGGTCGACGCTAAGACCTCTGGGTCTACGAACCGATCGTCGGCAGGCGGTGCGATTGTAGTCGAGGTTGGTTCCTGATCATCGCCCACATAGTAGGACGGCGAGACTTCCACTTCGGTGCTTTCAGTGGTTTCAAACAACCCGTCGGCGTTATCCTGCTGGTTAGAGCGGAAATTTAGGATCCAGACCACCATTGCCAGGATGACGACAACCAGAATGGCGAGCACGAACAGCAGAATCTTCCGATTTCGACCATCAGTATCGGAATTTGCACCGCTGTCAATGTCATCGACGCCCGGGATTAGAGTGCGATCGTCGGTCATCAGTTATCTCCTTGGCTGACAGAAACCTTCATCATCGTCGTGCGAGCAGCCGAAATCTCTTCCTCATTCATCACACCAATGCGCACGTGGGATTCGATTGAGCGACCCGATGGAACGTGAGTGCCTTCCACGGTAATCATGCCGTCTGCTGCTACAAAGAACTTAACCTGAATTGGCTGACCCTTGGGCAACGGCGGGATACCTGTCAGCATAGATTCCGATCCACTAATGATGTCATTGAGAGCGACATCTTCGGATGGAACGTCACTGGCCTGCTGATACAGCGTCAAATCTACTTCCTCTTGGCCATCAGCTACGGTCGAATACTCCCGGACCACCGGCTCAGACAGGGGAATCATGTCATTCTGGTTGACCAGATAGTCGATGTACGGGTTGTTCAGATGATCGACAACTCGAATGCCAATCGACTTTGGCAATACATTTGCCACCTTCTTCTCCGACAGCGCGGCTAGCTGCCCGGCGTCAATCCCTGTCTCAGCCGCGATCTGCGCAATTGACTGCTGTTGGACAGCAGGGCTGGACTCAGCATTAACCACTCCCCCGAGCTTGCTGATCATCGCAGCAAGGGCAGCACCCTTAGCAACGGCTAGATCAGGCTCAACCAACAGTGGCTTCTTACCCGTCAGACGCTCCACCAGTTTGGTTACGGCGGTCATTCGCGAAGATCCACCCACCAGGATGACCTCATCAATTGTCAGTCCCGGCTCCTTTTCCTTTGCCGTCTCCAATACACGGGTCAAAGGAATCTCCGTCTGCTCGAGCAATGGCGCCGTGACACGCTCCAAGTCTTCGCGGGTAACGGCAATCTTGGCGCGGGAACCAGAGTCACTGGCAAGTCGCACAGTGGCGCTTTCCGCATTACTCAGCGCCTCTTTACAGTTCACCGTCTGCTCATGCAACTTAGCGACGAAGGTCTCATCGTTTTCCGCCTCCTCGTCACCAGTCTGCTCAATGAATTTATCCAGGATAAATTCACCAAGCGCCTTATCCCAGTCAGCACCGCCCAGTCGAGCATCACCGTCGGTGGCAATAACCCGGAAGGTGTTGTCAATCCCCTGCACAATCGTGGCATCGAATGTACCGCCTCCGAGGTCATACACCAGCAAGGTCTTGTCCTTTAGAGGCTGCTTGGAGTCGTAGTAGAGGGCCGCAGCAACCGGTTCTGCTACCAGCTCCAACACATTGAAATTAGCAATCTGCCCTGCGTTGCGAGTTGCCTCGCGCTCCTTCGCACCAAAATATGCCGGCACAGTAATAACTGCCGAAATCTCGTCGTCAGCTGCTTCGTCTGGAACCAACGAGCGCAAAATCAATGAAGAAATCTCCTCCGGGGTATACGCCTTCCCGCTGAAATTCCATTTCTTATCGGTGCCGATGCTCCGCTTCACCAGCTCGATGACGTCATTGGGGCTGAAGAGCTTCTCTTCACGTGCCAGCTTTCCGACAACGGTATTGGCCTTCGATTCAAACCACACCACACTTGGTGTCGACAGATCTCCGTCGAGGTTTTCTTGAATGACAGGAACACCCAGTGAGTCCACGTAGGAAATTGCGCTATTGGATGTGCCCAGATCGATGCCGTAAATACGTTCAGCCATGATTTTTCTCCTTATTCTGAAATCTGTTGGATTCTTGACTTCTTTTGCCGTGTCAGCGCTCTAGTTGTGTGCTGGCCGGACTCGAGCTGTGCTCTGTTCAGACTCGAGTTTTGGCCTAGTTGCCGCTGTGCCGGTACACCGTGACCGGCGCCTTGGCCACCACAATTGGACTGGTAGAACTGGTGAAGGTGTAGTAGTGCGAGATTCGTCGTGATGGCGCCAGCGTGCGGTGCAGCGCGGGGTTATCCGAATCCGCGAATTTGGTACGACGGTGAATTGAAGAATCAAAGGCATCGCCCACCTTCGCCTCTGTAATTGCCACTCCCATGGACTGAAGCGCATCTGCGATCGAGTCCTGCAGGAAATCCAGGGTCGAATACAGGTCACTGCCATCAGTTTCGGTAGTTTCTTCGAGCCGCGAAAGGTCAGCGCAAATCCCGTCATGGATGGCCGCCAACTTTTCCGCCAGCGGCATCAACTGGGCGTACCAACGACGATCAGTCAGCGCTTCCAACTCTTCACTTTGAGAGCGCAATACTGCGTTCATTGTGTCCAGCCGTGTTTGAATCAAATCCAACTGCTTTACGACGTTCCCGGCCGCAACACCTGCGGTACTTTCAGCATCCGTTTCTGGGAGCTCTTCCACTGTCGCGGGAGGAAAATCCTGCTGGGCTGGAACTCCTTCCGCGGTGTCTTCATCATGGCCAAACTCGGCACCACCAAATTCAACACCGTCAAATTCGACGTTCTCAACCTTGGACCATGCAGCTTCGTCGGTGTCTAGTTTTGGATCTCCGGAATACTCGACCGGCTCCTGACCTGTGGTATCACCATTGTCGACCGTGCCCCGGGGGCCGAAGGACTCATCAAAATTCGGCAGCGGGGCGAAATTATGCGCTCCACCGAAGTCAACCTCCGGATACTTAGGATCTCGTTCCTGATACTCATCAGCACGACCGTCTGAATGTTTAACCGACCTTTTATTTTCATCCTTTTTGTTATTAAAGAACCCCATTTTTATATTCCTTCCCCTTAGCGAATAGATAGGCAATCGACACAAATGTAATGATAAATATAGAAAATAGAACCCATCCTAATTCATAGAAATTATCATTTATAACCCCCATGGCAATGAAATATACGATTCCAAAAACAGCAATCCATCGTTTTGCCACTCGCTTCTTTACCAACGCCCACAAGATACCGACAAAAATAGCCAGAACCGGTACAGCAATAAATCCATTACCCTCCTGCATGAACTGCACTATTAAACCGAGCACAACAAATGGAGAAAGAAATCGTAATAACTCCTTGGCAATCGCATCCCCTTCACCGGCATGGGGCGTCTTAAAATCCGATTTTCCCCTTCCGGTATCAGCCTTCAAGACATCGTCTCGATTGACGTTTTGAAGGACGCGATTCTCAATTGTCGAATCGGAACTAGAACAGTAGGCTCCCTCAGCAATTTGCAATTCTTTACGAAGTCTCGTTGGGTCCAGCGACGATTCGTCGTTAAGCAGACCGAAAGTATGTCGAGTCACTAAATCCGCTGGATCATCGACTGCTTGCAACCTTCGAATAAGACCGGTGCGGGTTTCAGCCTCTGGCGAGCCGGTACGAAAACTCGCACCGATGGATTTAGTTGCACTCTTCAGCATGTCGCTATCGATCGGTTTGCCGTCAATAAAGCCTTCGGACTGTTCACGAAAACCGTTCGCAATGACATCTGCAATCGACCGAATGTCGGTATTTGCACTACTGGCCTCATCAAAGGCCGCCCAGACTCGTTTCTCCGCGTTGTTCGTCGGACCAGTCTCAATTTCCTGGCTATCTTCAACGTCGACGTATTCACGGAGCTCCATGCGGTTAGACGTTGGAACCAATATCCGATCAAAGAACTCTTCAAGCCCGTGCTCGGTAATCGCTTTTCCGCTGCCCTTTGCATACGGCTTCAAGAACCCCTCTTTAACTGCCTTCATCTGCACATCAGTGAAGAAGTACTGAGGACGCTGTACTCGTTTGAGAACAAGTCGAAAAGAAACACCGAACTTCTTTCGCACTGCGTCGACAAAATCTTCGGTGTGCAGCTCATCGATAATGTCCAGTGCGCGCTGGGACTGCTTACCGAAGAACAACAGGTCTCGAATTAAACGGACACGCGCTTCCCAAAAATCCGAGGAAGAGGCATCTCCGCCCATGGGAATGTCAGCAATCAGCTGAGCTAACTTGGCGCCCGTTGGCACTGCGCCTGGTGAAAATAGATTTCCAGCTAGGTTGTCTCGAACTGCGGGATTCAGACTCACATCTGCTCCTGAATCTCACTGATGCGAACACGCTGTTCTGGAGATAGGCCTGTCATAAACCGCCTGGCGGGATCTACTGCGATAAGCCATCCGGGGTCTACATGCTCCGGCAACAGTCGAATCATTGCCCTAGCAGGGCGTCCCGAATCAAGCGCGGAGACAGTTGTCAGAGTCTCTCCGTTGACGTTGGTGTCCTCTCGTTCTTCAAGCTCATAGGCAGTGCCGTAGGTGGAAAGCGCCTGCTTCATCTCTTCAAACGCCGCGGCAGTGTTGTAGTCGAATGCGGCGCGAGCGTAGATGTATTCCACTAGGACTACGAGAGCGAAAAGGATTAATGCTTCGAGCGAAATAAGGACGCTTTTAGACATAAGCGATGCTGCGGTGACTGCCAGCACCGTGATAATGAGGCCGGGAATCCAACTAGTCTGATTTCGCAAGAACCACATCGCAAACCCCATGGCGAATGGAATCAACATCGCCGTATCTGGATATGGCCCACTATTGATGGATTCCAAAATTCCGCCAATTATGAATCCGGCGATAATGAGTACGACTCGAAACATCCAGGGTGCCCACCAAACAAAAAATGGCGGAATGATACGACCTTCTTGATCTACACCAACACGGTTTGGAATAATTCCTTGATCCTCCAAATCACCGCGCCAACCTTTAGTACGATCTGGAACACCCTTCACAATATCTGTGGTTTTTGAGAAGTAGCTTTTGGCCACATCTTTCAGCTGTTGGAGGTTCATTAAACGGTTCTTTCCCTCAATCTTTTGTCCAACGATTAATTCGCTGAACCCGACAGGATTTAGTTAAACCTGCACGGGTAGTGAAAGTCACCGGGAGAACTCCCGTACCGCTTCTGAGGCCTCCGCTATAGCGTCGTCAAGCAGATGAAGAAAACGCTTATTCGGCGCTTAACTCGGAGGTTTTTAACGCCCATGACATCCCAGTTTCATTCAAAGCACGTTTTAGCTGTGGCAGCCGCCGCTGCTACCCTGACTCTGGTTGGCTGCTCAGGTATGCCCACTAACAACGCTGTCCCGGAGTCCCCCGCGGTGGTGACAGTTACAGAAACGTCCCCTGCTTCTGATGCACAATCCGAAACTCCTAGCTCGATTGAGAGCTCGACCGGGTCGGAAGAGCCAGAGCAGGAATATGCCAACAGTTCGCAGGATAAGAATTCTCCCAACAGCGAACTTTCAGACTCGGATGCCGACTCCGGTGCAGTAACGCTGAATAGCTCGATGGAGCTGACCAAAATTGGCGGCATGGAGCCCGGCAGTGCCAAGCGCCAAAACGTCAAGATTGACGCAACTGCTCACCAGAAAGAATTGGGCGGCTTCGACACTGCTCGGATCACGTTTCCTTTCGAGGGGGCCAATAGCCTGTTGACCTATCCCCTGGTTGATGGCGAAGCAAACGCGAGGTTGCTGTGGAATTTCAGCCAGTCTGGTGGTACGGAAACCTGTGAAAACAAGGTGGATGTCTACGATTCTGAGGGCAAACCGACTGCAAGTGCCAGCGCAGGTGTGACTGGACAACATACTCCTTGCCAGATCGTTCGCCGGTTTGGGGAGAAGGCCTACGCAACATTTACAGAACCCGGTGAATACATCGTTGCTGTGACAGCTCAGCAGCCAGGATTCGAACCAATCACAATCGCACAGAAGGTGAAGGTAGTCGGTTAAAAATGAACGCTCACGAACCCATCGATCCGTGGAATAGCAACCAGTCGGGCACTTCCGAGAAAGTGTCGGAGAGAGCTTCCGGCACTAAGTCCGGAAAGAGTAAACCTTTGACGCTGCCGCTCATCCTCGGCGCAGTCGGAGTGATTGTTGCCGGCGCGGCGGGGTTTGCCATGGGCGGTAAGAATGCTGAGTCCGAACTTGCAAGCGCGAGTGAAGAGATTTACTCGTTTCAACAGCAGGCAGAGGAGCGGGAAAGCGAGCTGCAAGCAAAGATTGATGAGCTGGAAGAAGCAAACTCGGAATTGGAAGACAAGAACACCAATTCCGACCAGGCCTCCATAGCCTCCTATTACTACAAAATGGCGCTCAGCTGGCTTAACGTCTGTGATGCTGGCGACTACATGCCGGAAGAGACTCACGCTGTGCCGACTAGCGTGAAGGACTTAGGTATTGGCTGTGGCTACAACTTTGAAGATTCCAATGGAACAATTCTCATTCTTGTTGGTGGAGCAGACGAAGACGCCCAGTCTCGTGCATCTACCATTAACGACCAGGACGGATACCTAGAAACCATCCGAACCGGGCATATACAGCTCAATGTGTGGGTATCCAATTCTGGCCCGTGGGATGATGCCGAACAACTGTCAACAGATATCGCCGACAATGTCAGCCATGCCGCTAAGCAGAATATGGCACAGGACACCGCAGGACAATAAATAGCGTCCCTGCCATAAACGCCCATGAACCCCCGCTCACTAGTGAGCGGGGGTTCATGGGTTACGTGGGGGCCGATGATTCACAAAATCTACGGTGCCGATTAGAAAACTAATTGTTCACGCGGTCATCGTCATCGTCGTCATCAAAGTCATCGTGATCATCGTCGTCCATGCCATCGTCACGGTCATCATCCGTGTCATCAATGTCATCGCGATCATCGTCCAGCTCCTCAGTCGACGTCACCATAGTGGTCTGGACTGGAGTCGTATCGGATAGGTTCGCCCTTCGCCACCGAGTCGAGAGCGCAACTGGATAAGAACAGGTTTCAGGAGCTTTCCCCAAAAGAATCAGATCCAAACCAGAACCCCTCCCCGGCTAAGGTCAGCACCCATTGAGCTGCGAAAGAGAACTGATACTTGACTATCTTCACTGGTCACGCCACATATCTTCACAACTATTCGTTTCTGATAAAAAAATTTTGCAAAAAGCTACGCAAAAGTGACCTAGGACACTTATTCTTACTGTAAAAGAAACTAAATCGGCAGTCCTACCGATGAGGTTTCGCCTGATTAGGCCTCTCCGAAGACCACAGGACATGAACCACGGAAGATGAGTGACTATGACATCTAATCCACAGACCTCGATTCTCAATAAGGTGCGCAAAGCTTCGCGAGCTACCTCGGACCTCGTTCTCGGACTCGCACCGGTGACTCAGGCTGGCGTCCTCGGCTCGATGGGGCCCGGCGCGGCTGGTAAGGCATTAAGTTCCATCTACCGCTGGGACTTCCTGCCAGCTGGTCTCCTCGGCATTGCAGCCGGCCGCGATCCGCACCACACTGCGATTATTGATGATGGCGGCTCGCTGACCTACGAGGAGCTGCACGAGCGCTCCACTGCCCTGGCGCGAGCACTCCGTCACGGCGATATTCAGCAGCGCGACCGCATCGGTGTGCTGGCTCGCAACCACCGCGGTTTCATTATGGCTCTGTGTGCCCACGGTCGTCTCGGCACCGACCTGGTGCTGCTCAATACCGGCGCCTCCGCCGAGCAGACTCTGGCCGTAATTCGTGAACAGAAGATTGACTTCCTGTTCATTGATGAGGAATTCACTCACATGCTGCCGGAGGACTTCGATGAGTGCCCGGTCGCCGTGTCGTGGTTTGAAAACTACGGTGACACCTCCTGCGTTCGCGAGGGCTGGACCTCCATGCAGGAGATGCTGAAGACAGCACCGCCGGCAAAGTGGCCGACCGCCGAGCTGCCAACCCGCCCGCGCCGTGGCCGCGTTATTATTCTGACTTCCGGAACCACCGGCACTCCAAAGGGTGCCAAGCGTCCGGAGCCGCGCAGCTGGATGCCGGCATCTTCCATCATGAGCCGAATTCCTCTGCGTCAGCGTCGCCCGGCTTACCTTGCGGCTCCGCTGTTCCACACCTGGGGATTCGCGACTGCGCAGCTGTGCATCGCACTGCGTTCCACCATGATTATGCGCCGCAAGTTCGATCCAGCCGACAGCCTGCGCATTATCGAGCAGCACTCTCCGCACACCATCTTCCTGGTGCCGACCATGCTGCAGCGCATGATTGAGATTCTCCCGGACAACTACGACATCGGCGCGACATCGCTAAAGGTCATCGCATCCTGCGGTTCGGCTATTCCAGAGGGAATTGTCACCAAGACCCTCGAGCGCTTCGGGCCGGTTCTCTACAACCAGTACGGTTCCACGGAGGTCAGCTGGGCAACCATTGCTAACCCGGATGAGCTCAAGGCAAACCCAACCACAGCTGGTCGCGCACCGCTGGGCACTCGTGTCCAGATTCTCGACGAAGACGGCAACCGCGTCGCCGACGGCGAGACCGGTCGAATCTTCGTCGGCAACAACATGTTGTACGAGGGCTACACCCGCCCGGGCGCGGACAAGCAGGTCATTGACGGCATGGTCTGTACCGGTGACCTGGGTCGCATGGAAAACGGCTTGCTCTACATCTCCGGTCGCGAGGACGACATGATTGTCTCCGGTGGCGAGAACGTCTTCCCACGCCAGACCGAAGATGCACTCAGCCAGCTCGAGGGTATCCGCGAGTGCGCAGTCGCAGGTGTCCCGGATGAGCGCTTCGGTCAGGCCCTGGTCGCCTGGGTTGTCCGCGACGACTCCCCTGAGGGCCGCGCCCTGACCAATGAGCAGATTCGCACATACGTCAAGCAGCGCCTCAGCCGATTCGCCGTTCCGCGCGAGACCGTGTTCCTCGATGAACTGCCACGCAACGCAGTCGGCAAGGTGGTTCCTCGCCACCTGCCGAAGCCGTGGGAGAATGTCACCGAGGAGAAGGTGGCTTAGGGCGCAGGGACCGTCGTAAAGCGAACGGCAGACACGAAAAGGACGCGGTAAAAACTTCCGTTATGGAAGTTACCGCGTCCTTTTTGCGTGTCCTAGGAAGAACTAGAGCTGATTAGCCAGCGTTCAAAACACCGTAGTCCGTGACGGGCTCACGGAAAATCTCTTCGCCGTCCTGGGTCACGGTTACCGCATTCGGAGTGACGGTATACGTGTAGCCACCATTTTTCGCGACAGCACGGTTCCCGGAGAAACTATCTACTGTGTACGCATCCGGGGTATCCGAAATCTCACCGAAGTCACCAATGTAATGGCGCTGCTGGCGGTTATTGGAGTTCTCACAAATCACGGCCTTACCCGAAGAAGTCTCCGCCAACACACGCGCGTAATACCCACCCGAGCAGCGAGCGGTACTGCCAACCCAACCTTTGGCATCGATATCATCGCGATTCATACCGAACGCGCGAAGACCAAAATTTCCCCGCTGCGTAGTGGTAGGAGCGCTGCTCTCCGGCTGCTTCGTCGTTTCCGGCTCGACGGTCTGGGTATAGGTTTCCGTGTACGTCTCCACCGGCGCCGGGGACGCAGTGCTTGACGACGAGTCCCCTGCCGCAACCGTATCGGGAGACTGCGGGGAATTATCGGAGGAATTATTCAGGTAGTACGCGCCACCGATACCGGCGACCGCTGCAAGTGCGACACCGACGATGCCCAAAACCACGTACAGACCGTTGTTGCTCTTCTGCTCAGGTACCGGAGCCTGCTGATAAGCCGGATACTGCTGGGGTGAACCTCCCTGGTTCGGCCCCTGCGACTGGTACTGGTACTGAGGCTGGTACTCGTCTTGAGCCCCACCCTGCGGCTGCTCCCAGGCAGATGTTGCATAACCGTCCTGCTCCCAATCCTGCGGGGAGGACGAACGCGGGTTGTACTGGTCGGTCATCGCTAAATTCCTTATTACTTCAGAGCCACACTTGTGCTCGGCCAATAACGTGGTGGCTTGCGACTTCGCCCACAGCGGAACTTGCCACTACGTATTTTCCATTAACACTATGCGTTGCCCAGCGTACCCTGCTAGAAGCTAGCACTAGCTCAGAGTGGCACTTTGTTCTTGAAGAAATTGACGTAGTTCCGATCGGAGATCTTTCCCAGCATAAACTCTGGCTCCAACCCGAACATCGACCAACGAGTCTTCGTTGACCAGGACAGAGACTGAGGTGTCGTAGTGCGGTGGTAGCTAATTTGGTAACCGTCAGTGTGAACTCGAATCTGTGTGTATCCACCCGGATAGCCGAGTGCCGCACCCCGCTCACAGAAGTCCGTATCCCCGTAGTCAGCGATACCACGGCGGCTGCGGTGCGTATGACCAGCGAACACGCCTTTGGCACCCGGCGTGGCGGCCAGAATCTCCTGAAAAATCTTGGCCTGCTGCGCCTCGACCATGAATGCCTCACCACCGAAATGCGAACGCACCGCATCCTGAGTAAACGGGTGATGCGCAAACAAAATTGTCGGACGCTCTGGATCGTCTGCGAGTTCGGCACGCAATGCACGCATCTGCCGCTCATTAATACGTCCACCTGCATAACCAAACTCGGCGGTATCAACACCGATGAGGCGCACTTCGCCGACGCGAGTCGACCAGTGCTGCTGCGTCGGCACAAGACGCTGGCTGAAGTAATCCGGAACCGCGGTCTTGCCTTTGCGGATTCCGCGTCCCCGGAAACCATTGATATTGGGTAGCCCGGGCGGGTGCACATCGTGATTACCACGGGTGACAAACCAGTTTTTCCCAAACTCACCGAAAGTATCCAAAACCCTGATGAGTTCGTCATACTCCTCAGGGCGGTTGCTATCCGTGCAATCGCCATTGATGACGAGAGTGTCTAACCCGGCAGCCTTTACCGTGTCCACCAGACCCTGCAATTGCATAGAGGCAAAAGGCTGCTCTCCCGGACCGGAGGAAAGACCGAGGTTGCCAATGCGAATGCCGTCATGATTGGGCTTACCAATGTGTGTGTCATTCGTCAGCGCGAACGTCGCCAAATGTGCACCCTCCAGCGCTGGCAGAGTGCTTACGACGCCTGTCTTCTCCGGTGCCGTTTTGCTCATGGTGATATTCAGCGACGGAACCGCGCGACAGTTGTGTGACCAGCACTCAAAGCGGTACTCCCGTCCCGGCTCCAACCCGTCAATGACCACATGGTGGTAGCCCGACTCTGAGTACCCCTCGTGCACGAGCTCTAACTGCGTTGAATCCGCAGGACCAAGCAGCACCCGCTCATCCGAAGGAACGGTCGGCTTAATGAAGCCATACGCTGTCTGCACTCCCGGAGCATATGTTGCCCATGTAAATGCCACTGACGTGTCTGTGACAGTGATGACCTCCAAGTCGCTAGCCAGTACCTGCCACGACTTGGAATCCGACTGGGTAAGCCCCAGACCCGACGTGACGTACTCAAGGCCGTACGCTCCCGAGGTTTTCGCGACGGCCATTGAACTTGCAGCAAGAGTTGCAACAGAGAGGTAGGCCCGGCGGGAAATGCTCATGGCAAATAAGCCTAGAACCTAAAGATGAAAATTAGATGAACTCTCCCTCTAATCTCAGAAAAATAGGAACGCAACGACAAGAGACACACGGCCAAAACAGCGCAAAATAAAACACCGCCTACCAAGTCATGGCAGGACGGTGTTTTAGGAAAATGTGGCTTGAGCATCTTTGTGAGCTTTTACCGGCTCACCAGTATGTAGATTGCTCTGAAACTGTAACTACTTCAGTTCCTTGGAGGACAGGCCCAGGGTGCGGCGAGCAACGACCAGCTGCTGAATCTGCTGGGTACCTTCGAAGATGTCCAGGATCTTGACGTCGCGGGACCACTTCTCCAGCAGGTTACGCTCAGAGTAACCGAAGGTACCTGCCAGCTGAACGGCACGGAGGCAAATCTCGGTGCCTGCACGGCCGGCCTTGGCCTTACACTCGGAAGCTTCCAGAGTGTTCGGCTGCTTGTTGTCAGCCATCCACGCAGCGCGCAGAGCCAGGAGGTATGCAGCCTCCCAATCGGACTCCAGCTTCAGGTACTCAGCTGCAGCAGCGCTCTGGGTGTGTGCCGGTGCATCGTAGTCAATCTCGATGCCAGCCTCTTCCAGGATGCGACGCAGCTCTTCCAGCGAAGCACGGGAGACGCCGATGGCCATACCCGCAACCAGCGGACGAGTGTTGTCGAAGGTCGCCATTGCGCCGGCGAAGGACTTCTTAACATCAATGTCCGGGGAACCCAGCAGGTTCTCCTTCGGAACGCGGACATTGTCCAGGCGGAGCACTGCGGTATCCGAGGAACGAATACCCAGCTTCTCCTCCAGGCGCTCAACGGTGAAGCCCGGAGTGCCCTTCTTCACCAGGAAGGACTTGATGGCAGCACGGCCCTTGGACTTGTCCAGGGTCGCCCACACAACGACGGAGTCGGAACGCTCACCAGCAGTGACGAAGATCTTCTCACCGTTGATGACGTACTCATCACCATCGAGCTTGGCGGTGGTGGAAACTGCGGAGGAGTCAGAACCGAAGGACGGCTCGGTAATTGCCATGGAAGCCCAGGTCTTACCGAAAGCCTCCAGCTGCTCATCGGTAGCAACAGCTGCGATAGCTGCGTTACCTAGACCCTGGTACGGCAGGGACAGGGTCAGACCCACGTCACCCCAGCAGGTCTCAATAACGTTGAGCAGCGAAGCCATGTTGCCACCGTTTTTTACACCGGTGCGCTTCGGCTTCTTATCGTCACCACGTCCACCGGAAGCACCGGAGAAGCCACGGCCACCATCTGCCATGCCGTCCATCATGGAGGCAAGGGTGTCGAGTTCCTTCGGGTACTCGTGCTCAGCGAGATCGTACTTACGGGAAATCGGTCGGAAGATCTCAGCGGCGGCCTGATGCGACTGGGACGCGCCCGCCTTGAGGAACTTCGGCAGTTCGAGGTTAATCATTTTCTTTCCTCTTAATTCTTTTCGGCTGAAGTATCTAGCGGTTTACAGAACGACGATGCCTTCGGCGACACCAATTGCGCGGAGGTCACGGTACCAACGCTCAACCGGGTGCTCCTTGGTGAAGCCGTGGCCACCGAGCAGCTGCACACCGTCGGAACCAATCTTCATACCCTTTTCAGTGGCGAAGGTCTTAGCCAGAGCTGCCTCGCGAGCGAAGCCGCGACCCTGGTCAGCGCGGGAAGCACCGCGGAGAGTAATCATGCGGAGACCATCGAGCTCAATCTTGATGTCGGCGACCATGAAGGCCACTGCCTGGCGGTGGGAAATCGGCTCGCCGAATGCCTGACGCTCATTGACGTAAGGAATGACGTAGTCGAGAACTGCCTGAGAAGTACCCATTGCAAGAGCTGCCCAGCCGAGGCGGGAACGACGCAGAATGTCGAGGTATGCCTCTTCACGGTCTGCAGCCGAGGTGCTAGCGCCGCCGAGAATGTTCTCGGCCGGAACCTTGACATCCTTCAGGATGACGCGACCCATTGCGGCACCGCGCAGACCCATGGACGGGTCAGCCTCAACGTGGAGACCTTCAGTGTCGGACTCAACGATAACCAGAGCCGGCTTACCCTCGAGCTCAACACCGATGATGAACAGCTCAGCTGCGCCGGCGTTCGGAACGAAGGACTTAACACCGTTGAGGACCAGCGAATCGCCCTCGCGCTTTGCGGTGGTTTCAGGCTTGCGTGCGTCGAAAAGCGGGCGCGGCTCTGCGAGAACAACAGCGGCGGCCGGGACGTTCTCGCCAGCGAATGCCGGCAGGTAGGTCTTCTGCTGCGAGTCGGAGCCGTGAGCGGTCAGGGTGGCAGCGACACCGGCCGGAGCCAGCACTGCCAGAGCCAGACCCATGTCACCGTAGGACAGAGCCTCCGCGACCAGCGCGTTGGTGGTGACGTCCTCGCCGGTAGCGATGCCCTCGAAAGCCTCCGGGACGTTGATCATAGTGACGCCCAGCTCAGAAGCCTCAGAGACGAGATTCTCCGGGGGAGTTGCCTCGTGGTCGGACTTGTAAGCAGCCTCGCGCAAGCGCGACTCAGCAAACTCCTTAACCGTCTCGACGATCATCTGCTGATCCTCGGTCGGGGTGAGGTCGAAGAGCTTCTTTGCCTTCTCCTCGGCTGCGGCCTCCTGTGCAGCCTGGGCTTCCTCAGCCGGACGCTCCGGCTTACCGGAACCGGAAATCTTCTTAAACTGACGGTTCGCGGCACCAAGGGTCTTAAAACCGGACTTGGTGGACTGGTACACCACGCGGTCGATCTTTGGCTGAAGGTCGTACTTCTGGGCGAAGTCCGAACCAGTAATCGACGTGATGAACCGCATTGCCGCTCCGATAGCGTCGCGACCAGGGTTATTGCGGCCGACAGTCGAATCTTCGCGGTTCTTCTTCTCGCTCATGTGATCATGGCCTTTCGAGTCAGAACTATTACTGGCATAACAATAAAACAATCACGTGACCGTTGTCACAAGAATTGAAAAAACATTGCCAAGTAACAGAAAACTTTCAGGCTTCTAACTTGTCAGGCGATAACGCGGTTAACAACGTAGTTGCGATCAGAGAGCTCACCAAGCAGAGCCTCGGGCTCGAAACCGTACATCGCCCAACGGGCACGCGCAGTCCACGCAAGCGCATCTTCGCTGCTCAAACGGTGAAAGTTAACCTGGTAGCCACCGGAGTAGACATGCAGCAGTGTGTAGCCACCGGGGTATGCTTTGCACGCGCCGGTCTCCAAATAATCAACGCCGGCCCCAACATCACCGCGAGTACGCTTTGCACGGTGGGTGTGACCTGCCCCCGCAAAGAATACACCCGGAGCGTCGTTAAGCATCTGCTGCAAGCGTCGTGCATCAGCGCTGTTGAGAATGAAGGTGGGCCCGGCAGCATGTGTCCAACCAGCCTCGGAGGTAATTGGGTGATGAGCCAGCACAACTGTCGGCTTACTGGGGTCACGCTGCAATTCCCGCTCCAGTGCATCGAACTGTTCCGGGCTAATTTCGCCGCCGGACTCATCCAACTTCGATGAATCCAGCCCTATGACACGGACCGGCCCCTGCTGAGTGACCCACAGTTCCTGCCGCGGACGCCCCAGGAGAACACCGAAGGGATCGCGATGATTCTCGGTACCCTCCAAAACCGGGAATTCGTCGTAGCCAGCAGATGGATCGGCATCCGGCTTATGCGGACGATCATGATTGCCGCGGGTGACAAACCACTGCCGCTCCTGAGCACCAAAAGTATTCATAATCTCGGCAAATCGACGCACCTCCGCCGGACGTGCTTCCGACGTGGCATCACCGTTGACGAAAACCTTTTCAATCCCCATCCCCCGCAGCTCGGCGAGCGCAGCCGTCAGCATGACCTCGGGATACGGCGCGGCACCCGGTTCAGAAAAGATAGGAGCGGGGAAATCGCCGGTGATAATACCGTGCCCATTTTCGCCAATATGCGCGTCATTAAGGATGGCAATCGTGGTCAGGTACTCCCCTTCCGGAGCGACCAACGTCGTGAACTGTCCAGTTTGCTCGGGTGCATTGGGGAGGTTTCGGGTAATTAATCCCGGCTCGGCGACCAGTCCATTCGATCGACATTCGAAACGGTACGTGGTTCCAGGGCGCAGCTTATCGACGGTCACAAAGTGGTAGCCAACCTGCGTCTCGTCCTTATGTACCACGGGTAGCTCGCCGCCCTCATCGGCATCGACTGGCACTAGCGCAACTTCAGTGTCGGCCGGCGCCAGTGGAGCCAGCTTCCCCCACGCTGGATGTGGGCCTGCATACGTCGCCCACGAAAATGTCACCGACGTATCGGTCACGGTCACGACTTCCAGGTCCGTCACAACAAGGCCGCTGGTCAACCCGGTGAATGGAAACGGCGACTGGTTCGGGGCCGCCGATGCAACTGCTCGCGTCCCGACGCTATTGACGGCAACCGCTACAGCCCCCGCACCCGCTACTGCTCCCAAGCGCAATACGGATCGCCGATCAATTTTCTTATTCCCATTTACCGAATTCACGGGTGAAGAAATTACGGGATAAAAATAATCCCGGTGATAACACCGGGATAACTACACATGAATTCAGTCGCTTACGCTTCCGGCTTCACGATCGGGAACAGCACGGTTTCGCGAATGCCAAGGCCGGTCAGGGCCATCAGCAGGCGGTCAATGCCCATGCCCACACCGGTCGTCGGCGGCATGCCCTGCTCCATTGCGTGCAGGAAGTCCTCATCCAGAACCATGGCCTCGTCGTCGCCGCCAGCGGCCAGTCGCGCCTGATCCTCAAAGCGCTCACGCTGGACAACCGGGTCAACCAGCTCGGAGTAGCCGGTAGCCAGCTCGAAGCCACGGACGTAAAGATCCCACTTCTCGGTCACGCCAGGCTTGGAGCGGTGCTGACGAGTCAGCGGAGAGGTCTCGACCGGGAAGTCGCGGACAAAGATAGGACCGTCGAGCTGGTCTTCACAGAGCAGCTCCCAGATTTCCTCAACCAGCTTGCCGTGGCCCCAGCCGCCCTTCTCCGGAACCTCAAGGCCAATCACATCGGCGATTGCCTTGAGCTCCTCGACGGTCGAGTCAATAGTGACTTCCGGCTGACCAGGGAACTTGCGAGCAAGTGCCTCGTTCAGCGACGGGTACATCTCAATCTGCTTCCACTCGCCGCCAAAGTCGAACTCCGTACCGTCGGCAAGCGTAACAGTCGTCGAACCGAAGACCGCGACGCAGATTTCCTGAATGACCTCGCGGACGGTGCGGGCGGAGTCATCGTAGGTGCCGAATGCCTCGTAGTACTCCAGCATCGCGAACTCCGGGCTGTGCGAGGAGTCGATACCCTCGTTGCGGAAGTTACGGTTGATCTCAAAGACTCGCTCCATACCGCCGACGACGCAGCGCTTGAGGAAAAGCTCCGGCGCGATACGCAGGTAGAGATCGATGTCCAAAGCGTTGGAATGAGTCACGAACGGACGTGCAGCTGCACCGCCGTGCAGAGTCTGCAGCATCGGGGTTTCGACCTCGAGGAAACCGCGACGCTCAAGTGCGTGGCGCAGCTCGCGGATGACCTTGATGCGAGTCAGTGCGTTAGTACGAGCCTGCTCACGCATAATCAGGTCCGTGTAGCGGTGACGCACGCGGCTGTCCTCGGACAGATCAGCGAACGACACCGGCAGCGGACGCAGAGCCTTCGAGGCCATCTGCCACTCGGTAGCCATCACAGACAACTCGCCGCGGCGCGAAGAAATTACGCGGCCAGTAATGAGGACGAAGTCGCCCATATCTACGTCCGACTTCCAAGCAGCCAGGGCGTCCTCGCCGACCTCAGCCTTGGAAAGCATGGCCTGCAGGGTCGTGCCGTCACCCTCCTGCAGAGCGGCAAAGCAGAGCTTGCCGGTGTTACGAATAAACATGACACGACCAATGACGGTCACGACATCCTGAGTCTCCTCGCCAGCCTCGAGGTGGCCCCACTCTTCACGGACATCCTTGAGAGAGTGAGTACGGGGAACCTCAACCGGGTACGGCTGAATTCCAGCCTCGAGCAGGCGGTCACGCTTCTCGCGGCGAATGCGCAGCTGCTCAGGAACGGTGGCGGTGTTTTCAGGGGTCTTCTTCGCGTCAGTCACGGCTATAAAGGTTAGCCGACTACACCGCCGACCTGCTAGTTGAGTGCCCTTTAGACGCCAATCTTCTTGCCATCAGTGCGTACAACCTGAACGACGGCCGGGCGTGGCTGCTCCTTGCCGCCGTCCGGCCAGTGCGAGGTCGGGTTGGTGGTCGGGTCCGGGTTGTCGCCGACTGGATGACCCTGATCCGTCTCGATTTCGCCCGGGTGCTGGACGTTGACCATCACGCGGTTGGAGAAGATCTGCGGACCACAGGTCTCTGCAGCAACCGGAACAGTCAGGAAGCACTTGGTCTCACCACGACGCTCGCCTTCGACGGCAACGGCGAAAAGGCCGTCGTTGGAGTCCAGCGCGTTGCCGTCGGTGGAAACCCACAGGTTGCCGTACTCGTCAAAGGCGACGTTGTCCGGGCAGGAAATTGGCGAGACCGATTCCTTGTCGAAGCCACCGAAGTAGGTGTAAGCCTCGTTCGGGTCACCACAGACCAGCAGGAGGTTCCACTTGCCCTTGGTACCGGCGTGGTCATCTTCCATCTCCAGAACAAGGCCATTCTTGTTCTCGGTGATTGGTGCGACCTCGACGGCGTCGGCAAGCGGGCGCCCTGC
Source organism: Corynebacterium sp. LK10 (assembly GCF_008042455.1). Classification (NCBI taxonomy): domain Bacteria; kingdom Bacillati; phylum Actinomycetota; class Actinomycetes; order Mycobacteriales; family Corynebacteriaceae; genus Corynebacterium; species Corynebacterium sp. LK10. Next base: position 26,830 of record NZ_NOVT01000007.1, on the reverse strand, counting down.
ACCATCCTTGCGTTCCTTGCCCTTGTCGTCCTTCGCGCCCGCCTTACCGCGGTACTTGTTGTTGGTCAGCGCCGCGTAGACCTTACCGGTCTTCGGAGACGGCTCGATATCCTCCGAGCGGTCCATACGGGTCGCACCGACCTTGTCACCGGCGATGCGGGTGTAGATGCAGACCTCTTCGGCGGTCATGCCATCAACGTGGGACTCGTGCTTGCCGTCTGCCTTGGCGGTCATCAGCGGAAGCCACTCAATGTCACCGTCGAAACGGCCGTCCTTCGGCAGCTCACCGGAGCCGTCAATCTCGGACTCGGAATTACCGTTGAACTTACCGACGTAGAGAGTGCCCTCGGACAGAATGCCCATGTTGTGCTTGAGGTCCCCCTCCTTAATCTTGCGGGAGGAGACGAACTTGTAGATGTATTCGAAACGCTCGTCGTCGCCGGAGTAGCACACGACCGTGCCGTCGTCGGTGACGTAAATCTGACCGGCTTCATGCTTGAAACGGCCCACTGCGGTGTGCTTGACCGGGGTGGAGTTCGGGTCAGATGGGTCAATCTCTACCAGCCAGAAGAAGCGGTTCGGCTCGTTCGGCTCCTTGGAGACATCGAAGCGGTCGTAGTACTTCTCCCACGCGCGGTCGGACAGCTCTTCATTCTTGACCGAGTAGCGCTTGAGCTTCTTAACTGCGTCCTCGTCCTTGAGCTTGCCAACGTTGCCGAAGTACTGGTCAACGTTCTCCTCACCGGACAGGTAGGTACCCCACGGAGTAACACCACCGGAGCAGTTGTTCAAAGTTCCCTCGACCTTCATACCGGTCGGGTCAGCCTTGGTCTTCAGCAGATCGTGACCAGCAGCCGGGCCGTCAACTGTGAATTCGGTGAAGCCAGTGATGCGACGGTTACGCTTGTCGCTGAGAATTGGCTTCAGGAATCCCTTGTCATCCTCTTCCACAGCAAGGATGGTCTGGCCGTGGGCAGCCAGTCCGATGTCGACCTGCTCCTTAGTGGCATCTTCTTTCTTGTAGGCACGGAACATCATCGGCTCGGTGGTGTACTCGTGCGAGCAAACGTACAGCAGTGTGCCGTCTTCAGCCTTAATCAGGCCAGCGAAGTCATTGTTGAAGCCGAACTGCTTCAGCTGGTTTTCCGGAGTCTGCTTGTCAAAGTCGAACTCCGGGCCACCCTCGTGGATTGGGTCGCCCCAGCGAATCAGAACATTCTGCTCGTAGCCGTCCGGGATAACGACTGCGTCTTCCGTGTTCGGCTTGACGGCTTCGAAACGCATACCCTCCGGCGATTCGTCCTTGCTACCGTCACCGGCAGCAGCGGTACCGGAGGCGTCGGAGCCACCTGCGGCGCTGCCCGAATCATCAGAGGAGCAAGCGGCCAGCACGGCGCCACCGCCGACCGCAAGAGCACTAGCACCAGTGACCTTCAGTGCCGCGCGACGGGAGAATGCGCGCTGGGAGAACGCCTCCTTCGCAACATCACCGAAGTACTGGTTGTCCGAGAACTCGTTCGGAGCATCGTCAGCACAGGCATTACCACACTTGTAAGTGCAGGTCAGAGAGCTGCGAGAGGTAGCAAAAGGATTTGTCAGCAGATTCTTGCCAATACGAACCACGGGGAGACCGCCTTTGTATAGCTTCGACTAGGTGAGGAAATGGAAAACTAAAACTTTTAGATCCTCTAAGAAGCTAAGGACGTTGCGTTACCTTTCGGTTTCTAAAAATCAACTCGCCAATGAGCTTTAGCTGACGGTCTAATGACTTGCGCTTTAACGCAAAGTGAACACCCTGGTGTTGCGGTTCTCCGGCTCGACTCTTCTCTCCAACTACGCAGTCGAGCCCCAGCTCTGCGGGCTACGTGGACTAGCCCTGGTTCTCCGGGCTACGCGGATTCTTCAAATCAGAACCCTCCGGCACATCCGCCGGGTCATTGCCACTTTCCAGAATCTTGTTGTCCTCATCGACGAAGATGACATTCGGCTTGTACGTACGCGCCTCAGCGTCATCCATCATTCCGTAGCCGATGATAATAACCAGATCACCCGGCGATATCAGACGAGCGGCGGCACCATTGATAGAAATGATGCCCGAGCCGCGCTCTCCGGTAATGCAGTAAGTAGTAAGCCGGTTGCCATTATTGATATCGACGATGTCGACGGCTTCACCTTCAAGCAGGTCGGCCGCTTCCATCAAATCAGCGTCAATCGTGCACGATCCAACGTAGTGAAGATCAGCCTGAGTCACCGTGGCACGGTGAATCTTGGACTTCAACATAGTGCGAAACATGAAAAAGGTAGGTCCCTTCCTGGATTCGTCCCCTGGATGCTTGCCTACCGCGGCACCCCTTAGCGTGGCAGGTTGTTAGTCGGCACACTATAATACGACAACTTCCCAGCCACGAAAAACTACTTCGAAAAGCCGTCCTACTCGCTGTCCTGCTCAACGCCAAAGCCGGCGTTCTTCAGGTTTTCTTTGCTGGACTCATCTTTCAGGCGGGCATCCCGAGCAGCGCGGACCTTTTCCTGCAGCTCAGCCAACTCAGCAGCCTCTTGCTCAGTCAGCTCGCCGTCCAGCCCCGCAGCCGACAGGGCCGCTGACGCAATTTCGGCGTCCTTCTGCCCGAGCTGACCGAAACCGTTTGCCGAATCCGGGCGCGGCGCACCCAGAATCAAGCCAACATTATCAATGAGACGAGTAGTGCCGACCTTCGCAGCAACCAGTAGGCGAGCTTCAGTCTCCTGGCCGTCGCCGCGCAACACCTCGTCGGAAAGCGGGGCGAGCGCAGCGTCACGCAGCTCCAAATAATCCAACTCGACCTCAGGCTGGCTGGCGAGCACGCCACGCGCGGTTTCCAGCACAGCATCCGCACCACGGTCCGCGACAAAAGCGCCGGCAGTCAGCGCAGCGGACAGGGTTACTGCGAGATTGCGCTGCTCCTCGGAAAGATAGCGGTTGCGGGAGCTCATAGCCAGCCCATCGGCCTCGCGAATCACTGGCACACCGTGCAGCTGCACCGGCATATTCAGGTCAGTGACCATCTGCTGCATCAGGCACAGCTGCTGGTAGTCCTTCTCACCAAAAACGGCATCAGTGCAGTTGGTGATGTTGAAAAGCTTGTTAACCACTGTCAACGCACCGGCGAAGTGCCCCGGGCGAGTAGCACCTTCGAGCTCAGTAGCCAGCGGCCCCGGCTGCACGGTCGTGCGGAAACCGTTGGGGTACATCTCCTTCGCGTTCGGCGCAAAGACCAGCTCAGCACCGACAGCGCGGAGCTTCTCCACGTCTTCATCCAGAGTCCGCGGGTAGGCATCAAAGTCCTCCCCCTCACCGAACTGCAGCGGATTGACGAAAATCGACACCACCACAACAGCGCGCGGCAGTGTCTTCGCGGCCTGTACTAGTTCAAGGTGCCCCTGGTGTAGCGCACCCATCGTAGGTACGAGCACCACCGGCCGCCCGGTCTTCCGCAACGCACGGGTGACCTGCGCGATTCCCGCAATAGTCCTGTGAACAGTTGTCTCTCCGGCGGTATACCCCGTCATGTTTCCTCCGCGTTCAGATCTACCGGACCAAACTTTTCGTCCGACGGCAATACCTTACGCCACATCCCGGATGACCAGAACAACCAGCCCGCTCAGCTCATCGGCGCAGGTACCGCAAAACTTCGTTGGCGCCGCGCAGCTCGGCGATGCGCTCGGCAAGAGCCAGGTAGGCGGTTCCCATTTCCGGCGCCACCGCTTCAATTTCGCGTTCATGCTTGACGACGGTTCCAAGGTCGTCCCGCGTCACCGGGCCGGTCAGCCCCCGGGAACCCCACCTCAAGGCATTGTCCAATGAAGCTTCAAGCAGTGGTCGGAGCAGTTCGGCGGCCTGGCCTCGACGCAGTTCAGCTAGGTCGGTGTCTTCGGCTGCCGCATCTCCGCCGATAGTGGTTGCCAGCATTTCTACTGCATCGACCACAACTGCGCCGAGACCGTTTGAGCCGTGGGCCATAGCCGCGTGATAGAGGCCGCGGTGCCGTTCGTTGATGAACACCGGACGACCACCGAGTTCACCAATGAGCAGTTCACTGACTGTTTTCGCGAGCTCATCCCCAACCGTGATGCCCCATGGGCAACCGGTCAGAAGCTCGGAGTCGTCGTCAAGCCCTGCGAACGTCATTGCGGGATGGGCTGCGATGGTCAGCGCGCCGGTGAGCGCGACCGGATCGAGCACGGCACGCCCGAGGGATCCAGAAGTATGCATGACGATGCGTCCGGGGCCGACGTGGCGGGCAACTTCCTCGGCAACCTCGGCGATGGCGCGATCCGGCACGGCGATGACGATGAGCTCGCAGGTGGAAGCTGTGTCGGCAATGCTACTGACCTGGGCGTTCGGGAGGCGTAGATGTGCTCGTGTGACCGATTCTGGTGAGCGCGCGACCACATGGGTGACACGATGCCCACAGCGCTCTAGCGCTTGGCCGAGCGCAACCCCGACTTTTCCGGCAGAAATAATCCCCACCGTCAACCGCGGAGCGGTTGTCCGATGGGGATGGGAATCATGCTGGCTTTGCGTCATGACTGACTAGGTTAGACCAAACCAGCTATGTGCGGTGAGTAGGCCGCGCATACGCAGCTGGCGGCTAGGCTTCTTCGTCCTCGCGCTGCTCCCTCTTCTTGCGCATCTGCGCCATCAGCTCGGCGACAGTGAGGCTGCCCTTGTTGTCCTCAGCACGGCGCCGACCGTGGCTTGCAGGCTCTTGCGCCGTTTTTTGAGCTGACTCTTCTGCAAGGTCCTCATCGCGAATGGCCTGCAGCTGGCGAGTCGGAGAGTCCGAGGCATCGTCCGATTCCGGTGCAGCGAATGGGTGGCGTGCACCGTGTGCCTCGTGAGCGCCGCCCTGAGATTCATCCTCTGCGGCATCCTCCGCCGGAGTTTCCTGCCAGTTGATGGCGCGGAAAGAGTTAGTGGAGAATTTCTCCTTGGAAACGGTTTCGTCATCCTTGGAATCGGCGACTTCGTGGACGTCAACCGGCTGGCCAGACGGCGAGAATGTACGGCGCATGTCGGTGGCCTCGGCATCTTCAACCGGCGAAGCGGAGGAAGTGGAGCCAGTGCCGCCGTGCTGGGTATGAGCGCCGACAGTGCCGTTAGCGGTCATCTCAGCGCGGTGGGAAGTCGCGCGTGGTGTCGGCCGGTCGTGACCGGTCGGATCCTTCATCGGCGAGACCTGATGTGGCGAGTCGAGCTCACGCAGACGCTCGGCCTGGGCGCGAAGAGCAACTTGCTCGTCGTCGAAATCCTCCCCCATGAACTCAGCAAGCTGGGCACGCAGTGCAAAGACCTCAGCGCGTAGCGCCGCAATGTTGTCATCATTGTTGCCCTCAAGCGAATCCAAGTAGTTCTGCTCGAGAATCAGTTCCTGCTCACGGTGAGTAGCCAGCTCGCGGTCAAGCTCCACCTTGTGCAGCTCCTCGATTGTCTCCAACCGCTTGCGCTCCAGCGCAATGGTCTTGCGGTATCGAGTCACCAGCACAGCCCCGATAACTGCCGACCACAACGCCAGCAGCACGGCAACCTTCATCCACCCGGCAGAGGTGGCAAAGAGCATGACGATACTGGCAATCACCGCGAGCACCAGCAGCACAACCATGAGAATGACGGCGGTTTTCTCCGTCATACCATCGGTAGAACTGAATTTCGTCACATCATTGCTCTGCTCATCTGCATATGCCGCATCAGCCCCGGAGTTAGCCCCAGCGGAGTAGCTTTCGAAGGCTGAAGAAGGCGACGGAGACGGAGACTCGGCCATATCCGACGAAGTAGCTGCCGCGTCGCTCTGAAAATATGCGGCATCACCCGAGCGCTTCGGGTCATTACCGGCGTTGGAGAGGTCAGTCATAACTCCCACCCTACCGAGTTAGTTCCCATTTCCCCGCTAGGAGGCGAAGAATTTTCGCCATCAGTTGGCAATTGGCAAACTTTTTCCAGCCACAGCCCCGCCGCAGCGAGCAAAATGCTGGATACTGTGCCGACAATCATGATCGGCCCGTCGGCCTGTGCGGCCGCAAGCTCCGTCCACTTCGGCACGGCCCACAGCACGCCACCGGCGTACAGTCCTCCGAGAATCGCACCCAACCACGCGGATGCCGTACCGACCACCAACCATCGCGACAACGTTAACGGCTGCACCTGGCTGCGATCCTGCCCGACCTTCCCCTCTTTCAGCACCGACTTAATCCACCGCGCTGCCGCCACACAGACAGCTGTGAGCAACCAGGGAAACCCCAGGTCCCACCAACTTCGCGGTCCGAGCGCACCGAAAAACTGTGCCAGGATCATCCATGACGCCAGCGCGAGAACCAGCGCAGATGCAGCCAACGTAATCGGTGAGGTCGGTTTCATCTCTAGGCCTCTTCTCCATCCGCGCTGTCTGCTAGACGCACTGCGTTTACGTCTTCAGGTGCCAGCTTATCGACGAGTTCCGCGACCCGAACTCCCTCCAATTCGGCATCCGGGTCGGCATCGAGCCACGGCACCAGTACAAAGGCACGCTCGGTTGCCCACGGATGTGGCAGGGTCAGAGTCGAATCGTCAGAGATGATCTCCTCGCCGGTGTCCTTGTCGATGACCTGCACAATGTCCACGTCGAGCGCCCGTGGCCCCCAGTGAATTTCGCGCACTCGACCAGCGTCATTTTCCAGTTTCCAACCAGCTTCCAGCAGCTCCATTGGTGTCCGGGACGTATCGACAATGAGCACGGCATTGAGGAAGTCACCCTGCTCTACCCCACCCCAAGGTGGGGTGGCATAAATTTTTGAGGCTGCGACCAATTCATCGGCGAAGAAGGCCTGCACACCAGTTAGGTTTTCTCGCGCGCGGTCCATGTTCGCGCCGATAGAAAGAACGGCGCGAATCATGCCAACCGCTTCTTCCGCGAACGGCGGGCTGTTACCGCAGCGTCATCAAAGTCGAGCGGAATGGGCGCATGCGGTTTGTGAATGGTTACTTCCACCGCATGTAACAGTGGGGACAATCCGCGTTCGGCGCGGCCATCGTCGTCGGCAAGCACTGCTTCGGCAATCTCGGTCGCGACGGTTTCGATGAGGTTGCGCGGAGTGCCGGTCAAAATTCCGTGCGCTGTGGCTGCGATGTCGGCGTAGTTGACGGTGTCGTCCAGCTCGTCGCTGGCAGCGGCACCGGAGAAATCCAACCACAGGGTGACATCACAGATGAAGTCCTGGCCATCGCGGCGCTCGAAGTCGAGACAGCCGTGGTAGCCGCGGGCTTTCAGACCTTTGAGTTCAATGCGATCAGCCACTGTTTCTACTCGTCTCCTTCCAGAGCCGCCTCGGCTGGCGATTCAGCAGGAGACTCATCGTGCTGTGCAGCGCGGTTAGAGCCACCTTCCGGATAGTCGCCGGCCGCGGTGTAACCGGTCAGTGAGCGGCCAAGGTTCCATGCCTGCGCCACCCGCACTGCGTCGAGGTTGTCGGCCACATTGTGAACTCGAACCGCCCATGCGCCCGCCGCTGCGGACAGCGCGGAAATTGCGGTAGTCGCAGCATCAGCCTGCTTTGGCGCGCGAGCCTCACTGCCGACGGCGGCGGCGAAACGCTTGCGGGAGGCACCGACCAATACGGGGAAACCGAGGTCAATAAGCTCCGGCAGGCCGTGGAGGAGCGCCCAATTGTCATCGGCGTTTTTGGCAAAGCCCAGGCCTGGATCCAGGACAATATTTTCCTCGACGATGCCGGCGCCCATGGCACCGTCGACAAGCTGAAGCAGGTGCTCACGGACATCGGCGACAATGCCGTCCGGGTGAGTTTCGGCGCGTCCAGAAGCGGAGCCGAAGCGATCGGTCTTCCAGTGCATCAGGCAGATGGGCACATCGGCATCGGCGCAGACTGCGTACATGTTGGGGTCTGCGAGACCGCCAGAGACATCGTTGATGAACACCGCGCCCTCGGCGATTGCTGCCTCTGCGACACTTGCGCGCATAGTATCGACGCTGATCAGGTGCCCGTCTGCCGCGAGCTCACGGACCACCGGTACGACTCGGGCAATTTCCTCATCCTCGGAAACGCGGTGTGCGCCGGGGCGAGTGGACTCGCCACCGATGTCGAGAATATGTGCGCCTTCAGCGAGCAGCTCGTGCGCATGGGCAATCGCCGCGTCGAAGGTCTTGTACAGGCCGCCATCGGAAAAGCTGTCCTCGGTGACGTTGACAATGCCCATCACTTTGCAGAGCTGATTCTCGATACCCATCTCCGCCGGCTGTCCTGCCTGCGCTTGCAAGGGGGATTCAGTCACCTTGTTGTCCAGCCTTTCCAATCGACCATTTAACTGTTGCGTTAGCTCTTGCGGATGAGCGCCATTGCCTCTGCGCGCGAACGGGCATCCGTCTTGAAGCCACCGCGGACGGCTGAGGTCACCGTGCGCGCACCCGGTTTGCGGATACCGCGCATGGCCATGCAGAGATGCTCCGCTTCAATGACGACGATCGCCGAGGCCGGATCCAGCCGCTCCACCAAGGCATCCGCAACCTGACTGGTCAGCCGCTCCTGCACCTGCGGGCGCTTCGCATAGCCATCGACTAGACGAGCGAGCTTGGACAAGCCCGTCACGCGACCGTCCTTGCCCGGGATGTAGCCAATGTGGGCAACGCCGAAGAACGGCACCAAGTGATGCTCACAGGTGGAGTAAATCGGGATGTCCTTGACCAAAACGAGTTCCTGGTGATCCTCGTTGAAGGTCTTTGCCAGCACCTCAGACGGATCTTCAAACAGGCCCGCGAAAACCTCACGGTAGGCTCGCGCCACTCGCGCCGGTGTCTCTTTCAGGCCTTCCCTGTCGGGATCCTCACCGACGGCAATCAACAGTTCACGCACCGCAGCCTCGGCCCGCCCCTGATCGAATTCGCGCTCCATGATGTGTACTTATCGCTCCTCGTTGGTGTCCGGCTTGTCCTGCCAGGCGCTGTTGTCTTCGTTTCGCTTGACGACGCCGTCCTTATCCGAATCGTGCATCTGTGCACCCTTGTCATCGGAGTTGTCGGCGTTCTTCGCGTTTTCCGGACGTTCTGTGTATTCCGGCTGCTCGTTATCCGGCAGGCGGAATCCGCGCAGCTCCTGCTGTTGTCCTGCCGACGGCATCACCGTAGTCGGGGTGGCATCGCTGCCAGAGTTGTCCTGGCGGTGACGTCCACCCTGCCTATCCCACGGCATCTTCGGAGGGGCAGGGATATTCGCGGGGCCGTTGCCACCGCTGCTACCAGTACCGGTTGCCTTCGAGCCGAAGTCCGGCGAGCCTGCCGGGTAGTTAGCAGTGCCCGGGTGCTGGCCACGCGCATTGCCCTGACCTTCCTGCGAACCCGGCTGGCTCTGCCCCTCCGGGCGAGGAGCCGGCGCCGGTGCCGGTGCCGGTGCCGGTGCGGGAGCCGAACTGTGCGTGCTGCCGGTATCCTTCGGCGGCCAACCTGGGGCGGTCCAACCAGCCGGCGGTGGGGTGCCGCCGTACACCGGAACATTCGGTCGGTCCTGCTGGGTGCCCGGCAGACCCGGGACACTAGCATTACCGGCACCAGCGGAGCCTGCCGGTCCCTGATCATTGCCGTTGTTGCCCGCGTCCTGGTTCTCCGGTTCGCGGCGACGCACCGGCGCGAAGATGTTGACACGCTTCGGTGGTTCCTCGCCGCGCTCGATTGCCAACTCCACCGGGGTCTTCACCGGTTCGCGGCCATCGGCCGGGTGCTTGGTGTCGCTATCGAAGAAGTTCAGGCGCTCACGCGGAACGACATCGGTGAAGATAACTTCCAGATCCGGACGACGCAGGGTCTCCTTCTCCAGCAGTTTCTCAGCCAGAACATCGAGAGTGTCGCGGTTTTCCTTCAAGATGGCGTAGGCCTCATCATGAGCCTTATTGATCAGCAAACGAACCTGCTGATCAATGGTTGCTGCCACCTCCGGAGAGTAGTCCAGAGAGCCGCTGCCACCGCGGCCGACGAACGGGTCGCCCTGCTCCTCCCCGTACTTCACCGGGCCGAGCTCCGGCGACATGCCGTACTCGGTCACCATGGCGCGAGCAATCTTGGTGGCCTGCTCGATATCGGCAGAAGCACCGGTAGTCGGCAATCCGAACACCAGCTCCTCGGCAGCGCGACCACCCATGGCGAAGACCAGACGGGCAAAGAGCTCTGGCAGGTTATACATGCCCTTGTCGTCCTCGGGGACGGTCAGCGCATGTCCACCAGTGCGACCGCGAGCCAAGATGGTGACCTTGTAAACACGCTCAATGTCCTTCAGCGCCCACGCAGCCAGGGTGTGGCCACCCTCGTGGTAGGCGGTGACCTTCTTCTCCTGCTCGGAAATCACCTTGGAGGTACGGCGCGGACCGCCGATAACTCGGTCGACTGCCTCTTCCAACGCATCCGCAGTAATGATGTTGCCGTTGACGCGAGCAGTCAGCAGCGCAGCTTCATTCAGCACGTTCTGCAGATCAGCACCGCTCATACCGGCGGTGCGCTTCGCCAGCGACATCAGATCCGCATCCGGCCCAAGCGGCTTGTTCCGGGCGTGGACCTTCAGAATTGCCTCGCGGCCCTTCAGGTCTGGTGCGCCCACCGGAATCTGTCGGTCAAAACGGCCCGGACGCAGCAGCGCCGGGTCGAGAATATCCGGACGGTTGGTCGCAGCCATGATGATCACACCCTGACGATCACCAAAACCATCCATCTCCACCAGCAGCTGGTTCAGGGTTTGCTCACGCTCATCATGGCCGCCGCCCATACCGGCACCACGCTGGCGACCGACGGCGTCAATCTCGTCGATGAAGATAATGCACGGGCTGTTTTCCTTGGCCTGATTAAACAGGTCACGGACACGAGAGGCACCGACACCGACGAACATTTCAACGAAGTCCGAACCCGAGATGGTGTAGAAAGGCACTCCTGCCTCACCAGCGACGGCGCGGGCCAGCAAGGTCTTACCGGTACCGGGAGGACCGTAGAGCAGAACACCACGCGGAATCTTCGCGCCGAGCTCTTCGTAGCGAGCTGGGTGCTGCAGGAAATCCCTAATCTCGTCGAGCTCCTGGACGGCCTCATCGGCACCAGCAACATCCTCGAACGTATTGGTCGGGGTCTCCTTGTTCAGCAGCTTGGCGCGGTTGCCACCAAAGCCGAACATGCCGTTCTTGCCGCCTTGCATGCGGCTGAAGAAGTACATGATGACGAAGAAGAAGATCACCATCGGCAGCAGGAAGCCCAAGGTGGACATCAGGAAGGAATCCTGCGTGACCTTGGTATCGAACTTCTCCATACCCTTGGCGGCGGTGACCTTGTCAAAGACTTGGTCGGTCGCACGCGCTGGGTACTTGGTCATCACCTTCGTGACGTCCTCAGTACCTTCGACCTCCACGCCCTTCTTCAGGGTGAGGCGAATTCGCTGTTCACGATCGTCAATCTGAGCTTCCGTGACATTGCCCTTATCCAACTGGGTCAGGGCAACGGACGTATCCACCTCGCGGTATTCCCGGGAATCATCCGCCAGCTGAGTAATAGCAAAGAGGATAATCAGGATGATGCCGGCAACGGTGGCAAACCGGAACACCTTTTTCTTGTCCATACAGTGGGTTCGCTTTTCGCTCTCTACATCTATTAGTTGCTTTTATTAATTGTACGCATCAACGAGTTCTTCTCGAAGACACATCAATGACACAACGTGGGGCCAGGGCTCATGGCACCTGACCCCACAGTAGGCATAACGCATCGCAACCGAAAAAAGTTTCCAACTCCTACTTTTCACAGCTAGAAGACAGCTAGAACTGCGGGAGGGTAAGCGCGCAATGCCCGTCGTCAAGCATCGGCACTGTGCAATAAGCGCCGAAGACAGACCTAGCCCTGGTAAACGCGCGGGTGAAGCGTGCCGACGTACGGCAAATCGCGGTAGCGCTCGGCGTAATCCAGGCCGTAACCGATGACGAACTCGTTCGGAATGTCGAAGCCAACATCCGCAACATCCAGGCTGGTGCGCACAGCCTCTGGCTTACGCAACAGCGTAATGACCTCCAGGGAGCGCGGATTACGGTTGCGCAGGTTCTTCATCAACCAGGACAGGGTCAGGCCGGAGTCAATGATGTCCTCGACAATCACGACATCGCGTCCCTCAATATCGCGATCCAGGTCCTTCAAAATACGCACCACGCCTGACGACGAGGTGGAGTTTCCGTAACTGGAAACCGCCATAAACTCCATCTGGCTGGGAATGCTGAGCTGACGGGCGAAGTCAGTCAGGAAGAACACCGCGCCCTTGAGCACTGCGACCAGAATCAGATCGCTGTCGGCATCCTTGTACTTCTCATTCACACGATGCGCCATCTCGGCAATGCGAGCATGCAGCTCCTCTTCGCCAATGAGAACTGCCTCTACCTCATCGCCGTAGGGGTTTGCGGGGACGTTGAAATCCTTCACATCATGCATCGCATTTCCTTTCCGCACTTCTATGGCGGCGTGTCGATGGAGCGTAACTGCCCCAGTGCAAGTTCAGGGTTAAGGCAACCGATAGTTCTCAGCCGCCGAAAGTTGGATTGCGGCACCTTTTCTTAAGACACCGCGGGACGATTCATTACCAATTGTAGAGTGCCATCTTTTCGCTCAACGACCAACCTGGCATTTCTGTCAGCACCATCGCGCCCGCGGGTCACCGGCACTTCCCCCTGGCCGTGATAGCGGTGCACGAGCGCCATAACCATGTCGATCTGTTTACTGCTGGGCTCGGCACCCGCTTGCCTCAACCAACGAGCGAGGACGCGCACCGCGATGGCGTCGTCAAGCTCAGCGACCCCTCGCACAGACAGGCTCCCGCTTGCCGACGCCACTTCCTCCCCCAGCAGCGCATCCAGAGCCGACTCAGCGTGAGCGTCCAAAAAGTCATTGTCGACTGCTGCAATCCCCGCGGTCTTAGCAAGGTTTTCCGCAACTCCCGGACCCAGCTCCTGCTCCAGCAGCGGCAGAATCGTCTTTCGAACCCGGACGCGGGCGTAATGGTCGTCCTGGTTGTGTGGGTCATGCCAGACTTTTAGGCCCAGCTCTTCACAGCAGCGCTGAGTGTCGGTGCGTCGCACACCGAGCAGCGGACGCAGAATCCGAGTCCCGTCCGACCACGTGAGATTGTCTCGGATAGCGGACAGCGCCTGCGGGCCGCCCCCTCTGGCCAGTCGCAGCAAAACTGTTTCCGCCTGGTCGTCCAACGTGTGGGCGAGCATCAGTGCCGCACCTCGAGATTGGGCGATCTGCCGTAGGACTCGGTGTCGAGCCAAACGCGCCTCGTATTCGGGACCGCGGTCGGAATCGTTATTGATATCGACCGCGATAACCTCGGCCGTAGCCCCCATCCCCCGAGCTATGTGGGCGGCGCGCTCAGCGACTTCTGCAGAGCCCTGCTGAAGCTGATGATCAACGACGACGGCGTGAACGTTGCGGCCGGCCAGTGCCCCCTTGGACCCGAAAGCTTCCGCACAGGCCCCGGCGGTCAGGGCGAGCGAATCCGCACCGCCGGAAAGCCCAATGACGATACCGCCGCCCAACTCCTGCCCCACCTGCGGCACTATCGCGCGGACAGCTTGCCGAATGATGAGGAAATGAGGGCTGCGGTCCGGCCAAAAAGGCCTAGCCAACGTGGAAGGTCTAGCCAACGCGCCCACCACTTGCGATGGTCTCCATCGCCGTGAGCAGAATTCGCTCCTGAGTCGGGCGGGCAATCAGCTGCACCGGCAATCCAGAAGTCGGCTCCACAACGATGCCGGCCGGGAAACCCAGGTAATTCCACGTCGAAACGTAAGGAGTGAAGCGCAGATTGGACAACAGGTTCACAATCCAGGGCATGCGATGCCATGCGCGGATCCGCGGTGGATTCTTGGCCAAAGCTGGGGTAATCAAAATGGTGTCACCCGGCAGCTCACGCTCGATGCGGGCGCCATCGCGTGCCACTTGGCGGCCATTGATTGTGAAACGCAGCAAGCGACCAATGCCGGCGTGGACTCGGTTGCGCCACTCCAGGTGATCAGGGCGCGGCTCGTCGCGCAGCTGATCCGCCACCCCCGCAGTCCAGCGCGCGAGCATCGGCAGTGGGTTCAGCGGGTACGGCATGTTCTTTTCCGTCACCGCAAAGCCCTTGTCCGCGAATACTCTCGCCGCCTGTTGCGCCGCATCGGCGTACTCCGGTGCAGCCTTTAACCCGAATACGGGCGCAGTGGTGTCCACGCTGACGGCGAAGTTTTCAGGCAGGGTCTTCGCCGGATCCTCCGCATCCACCATGCCATTTGTGAGGATCTTGGTAATCAGGCGCAAGTCCTCGTTGTTGACTGTGAGCACCCCTTGGACAGACATTCCGTACCAGTCATTGCCGCCCACGCGCCCCGGCATTGTTCCCGGGGTCGCCTTCAGGGTCGAAAGCCCGCAGCACGCTGCAGGGATACGCAGTGACCCCATGCCGTCGTTGCCCTGCGCAAACGGAACCATCCCAGCGGCGACAGCCGCTGCGGATCCGCCGGAGGACCCACCCGGAGTGTGCCCCGGCAGAATCGGATTGTCGACGGCCAGCCCCGGCAGCGTCGTCGTCCCCCACGTACAGAACTGCGGATTCACCGTAGTTCCCACTGCGATTGCACCGGCGCTAGTCAACTGCTGGACAAACGGGTTCTCTAGAGCGGTGTTTTCCTTCAGCGCGAATGGCACACCTGCGAGCGGCAACTCCGAGAGGTTCTCGCTGTGCTCGAGTTCCCGCGCAGCCTGCAGAGCCCTATCCACCCACACTTCACGGAAGGCATGAATCCCTCCATCCAGTCTGGCGATAGCGTCGAGACTGCGCTGCACGCTGTCCACCGGGCTTAGCTTTCCCTCGCGAACCAGTGCGGCAATCTCGTGAACGGTTGGCAAGTTCCTAATCGCGGAAGTGTGAGAGGCCATTGCGGATTCATCTCCTCAAATTATTTTCAGTGGTAAATGAATCTCAGTTTAGATATCTGCCAGTGCGCTCGCTGCTTTATCCGCCGCAGCTCTTGCTGGCAACAGGCTCGCTTCATTGGAAATAAATGCGAACGTCAGCACCTGCCCCGACTTCGTCACCACATACCCCGCCAGCGCCGAGGCTTTATTCAGCGTGCCTGTCTTCGCACGGACGATGCCCGCCCCGGACTGACCAGCAAAGCGCGTCGCCAGAGTGCCGGACACTGCCGCCACCGGCAGGCTGTCCAACAGTGGGCGCAACCGCAACGCAGTGCTTTCCGACGACTCCTGCGACTCCGCCAGTCCTCCCTGCTCAGCCGATTCCACCGGCCCCGCGGCGGAATTGAGCACCTCGGAGAGATGCTGCGGAGAAATACGGTTATCCGTGCTCAGGCCGCTGGAGTCCGACAGCACCGCACCATCGAGAGGAAAACCGTGCTCCGCGAGAGTGTCACGCACGGCACGTGCGGCCCCCTCAAAGGTCGGCGGCAGACCGCGAGAGATAGCCACCTCACGGGCAATGGACTCTGCGAGCACGTTGTCGCTGTAAATCATCATCTCGTGCACACGGGTAACTAGCGGAGCCGACTGCACGAGCGCAACAATGTCTGGGTCCAGAGGTAGTGACTGACCATCCTTGGCTGCATCCCTCAGGCTGCCTCCGTTTTCCGCACCAAGCGCCTTGGCCAGCGCATCAGCTGCATCCGCAGCGGGCGTGGCGCTGCGCTGCGATTCTTCATTCGTCGGATCGATACGACCGGCATCCATCATCACCGACTCCACCGGTGCGATGTAGCCGTCCTCCAACCCCTCGCGCTCCCAGGTCTCGTGGAAACTCTCGGTGAATAGAGAGTTGTCGAGATAAACCTTGCCGACCCCCTCCGGAATGACCACGGAAATCTTTTTCGCCAACTCAGCGATTGAAGCCGAGTCCTGGAAGAACCCTTCCCCGTCCTTGCTTAAGGTAGGGTCGCCCCCGCCGTGCAAAACGATGTCATTAGTCCCCGTAACCCGGGAGACGCGGGTGGAAACCCGATGATCTTCACCTAAGTCCAACAGTGCGGCAGACGCGGTGAGAATCTTCATGCTGGACGCCGGCAAGGCCACCGCGGTGTCATTGATCCCCCACAGTTTCTGGCCGGTCGAAGCATCGCTGACAATTCCATGCAGCTCACCGAAGGCTGGATCAGCCGCAGCAGCGTCCATGATGGCGCTGACTTTTTGGGCCAGAGTGCCGTCGTCAAGCGAAGACTGCGCAGCCGTCACGGGAACAGAAGCTTGACTGACGGCGGGCGGCGCATCGACCACAATCTGACGATTGTTATTGACGACAACCGCTACGCCGCTGCCCGCTGCGATAACGAGAACACCGGCGATGGCACCGCCGATTTTCAGTCCACGCGACTTCTTGGACTTGCCGGATTTTACGGAACTGGGCGATTTTTGCGTGCCCTTAGCGGCGGTTTTGGAGCTGTCAGAGTCGGTACTACCCACGGTCACAAACACCTTCTTCCTGGAAACAAAACCTCACTTAAGGTGCACAAATAAACGATTTTGAGCGGGTTTCGCATAAGATAGCCGTCAGAGAAGTGTACACCGATTATAAGGAGTCATCGCCGTGAGCGTTGAGGTCACTATTGAGATCCCGAAGGGTCAGCGCAACAAGTACGAAGTCGACCACGAGACCGGCAAGGTCTACCTCGACCGCTACCTGTTCACCCCAATGGCCTACCCGGCCGACTACGGCTTCATCGATGAAACCCTCGGCGAGGATGGCGATCCGTTGGACGCTCTCGTGATTCTGCCGGAGCCGGTTTTCCCGGGCGTTATTGTCAAGGCTCGTCCGCTCGGCGTTTTCAAGATGACCGACGAGGCCGGCGGCGACGACAAGCTGCTGTGCGTCCTGGATGATGTCCGCTTCGACCACTACCAGGACATCGACGATGTTTCCCAGTTCACCAAGGACGAGATTGAGCACTTCTTCGTCCACTACAAGGACCTGGAGCCGGGCAAGGAAGTTTCCGGTTCGGGCTGGGGCGACAAGGCTGAGGCTGAGCGCATCCTGGCTGAGGCTATCGAGCGCCACAAGTAAGAGCCACAAGTAAAAATTGCGCTAGCCAATCTCCCTTTCTGGGGCTCGCACCTTTGACGCAGTTCCCGTGATTCAGCGCTACGGCCGTCGGAGTTTTCCTCCGGCGGCCTTTGTGCTTCCGGCGATAAGGCCAGATTGCGTATAGTGCGCACTATGGAAACCGTAAACGTATCCGAAGTACCCGAAGACGCACAGATCATTGACGTCCGCTCACAGATGGAGTGGGATGACGGCCACGCCACCGGCGCCGTTCACATCCCCATGGAAGAGATTCCGTCCCGCTACGGCGAGCTGGATTTGGATTCCGACATTTACCTGATGTGCCGCTCCGGTGGACGTGCCGCTCAGGTTTCTTCCTGGTTGGAGAAGAACGGTATCGACACCATCGTCATCACCGGCGGCATGATCGACTGGGAGCACTTCGGCCGCCCAATGGAGAAGGCCAACTAAATCAACTACAACTGCCCTGCCTACCTGCAGGGCAGTTTTTCTTTTATCTACCCACCCCAAAGCACCGACCTTCTAACAATCCGCAGGCAAACAGGGACATTATTAGTTGGCCATGTCCCATTATTGATGGTTCCCCAGATTGTCTAGTATGGGAAGTATGTCTGATTCATCCGTACTTTCCTCGGCGGACTCAGCCGACACCAGCGGTGGTGTGGCACCCGACGTAGACGCGAAGGTGCCTGCTGTCGACGCACAGAGCAGCACCAAGGCGAAGAAGGCTCGCAAGGGAGCGAAAGCGAAAAACAAGGCCAGCGCTAAGTCCAAGTGCAAGCCCGGCTCCGCAAGCGAACTCGCCGTCACACCGGCCGCCCTGCGCAAATCCGCGTCCTGGTGCCTGGCACAGCTCGATGCGGCTGTCCGCGCCAGTGTCAACGCGGCTCTGGGCCGCACTCAGATTGAGTCGATTTCCATCCGCGGGTATTGGGTTCTGGAGGCTATCGCCGATGGCGGCGACATGGCTCAAACCGAGCTGAGCGCGCTGCTCGGCATGGACCGCTCTGACATGGTTCGCCTGATTGACTCTCTGGAGTCGGCAAATCTAGTCGAACGCACCCGAGACTCCAAGGATCGACGCCGCCAGCTCATCGCGCTGACAGAAACGGGCAACACCACCCGCGCATCTCTGCGACGCTCACTCCGCAGAGCCGAACGCGCCGCCGTCGCCGAATGCGCACCCGAGGTACGCGCGCTGCTTGCATCGCTTGCCGACGACTCCGCTGCAAGCCCCGAAACCGATGCCGGCGCGAAGAACCCCGAGACCACTACCCCAGAGGTCACGGCCACTGAGACAGACACCAAGGACATGGCGGAGAATAAGACGCAGGCGACGTCGTCAAGCGATGCCCCGCGTCCTAAACGTAAGAAGTCGAAGAAGAAAAAGCGCAAGAAGAAGAATAAGAAGGGGTCTTCTAAGTGACAACCACTGAAGCGAAGTTCCTACGCGCTACGGAACAGCCGCTTGAGCGCACACTCATTGACATTGTCCGGGCGACCGCGCGAAGGTTCCCCGAGGCTGAGGCCATCGATGACGGCGAGGTTGTCGTCACGTATGCGGAGTTGATCAACGAGATTGATTCCACAGCTACGTGGCTCTACGAACAGGGCATCCGTCGCGGCGACCGCATTGGTGTGCGGATGCCGTCGGGAAGCCGCGAGCTCTACCTGGCAATCTTGTCCATCATGGCCGCCGGAGCCGCCTACGTTCCGGTGGATGCGGATGACCCCGACGAGCGTGCAGAAATGGTCTTCGGCGAGGCCGGTATCGCCGGTTACTTCGATGCTGAAGGCCTGCATTTGGCTGGCTCCACGGCACGTAATCGCCCCCGCCCGCTGGACTCCGATGCCGACTCCGACGAGGAAGAGACGGAACCGACACCGCCGAGCGCACGCGAGATCATCTCGCAGGAGCCCACTCCGGACGACGACTGCTGGATTATTTTCACCTCTGGCTCCACCGGCAAGCCCAAGGGCGTGGCGGTCACCCACCGCAGCGCCGCCGCTTTTGTCGATGCGGAGGCCCGCTGGTTCTTGGCGAACCACCCGGAAGGACCGCTCGGCCCGGATGACCGCGTTCTCGCCGGCTTGTCCGTCGCCTTCGACGCCTCCTGTGAGGAAATGTGGCTGGCCTGGCGAAATGGAGCTTGCCTGGTGCCAGCCCCGCGTTCACTGGTGCGCTCCGGCGTGGACCTGGGGCCATGGTTGATTTCCCGCCACATCACCGCTGTTTCCACGGTGCCGACACTGGCCGGCCTGTGGCCTGCCGAGGCGCTCGACAGCGTGCGCCTGCTCATCGTTGGCGGCGAGGCCTGCCCGCAAGAGCTGGTCGAGCGTCTGTCCACCCCAGAGCGCGAAATGTGGAACACCTACGGCCCCACCGAGGCCACCGTCGTGGCCTCCGGCATCGAGCTGAAGCCCGGCAAGCCCGTAACCATCGGTTTTCCTCTGGACGGCTGGGACCTCACCGTCATCGACGAAGAGGGCAACCCCGTCCCACCGGGCACCAAGGGCGAGCTGGTCATCGGCGGCGTGGGACTCGCACGCTATCTGGATCCGGAGAAGGACGCCGAGAAGTACGCACCGCTGCCAGCCCTCGGTTGGGAGCGTGCGTACCGCACCGGCGACCACGTCATCATGGACGAAGACGGACTGTACTTCACCGGCCGCGTCGACGATCAGGTGAAAATCGGCGGTCGGCGAATTGAGCTCGGCGAGGTCGAGGCGCACCTGGCTGCCCTCCCCGGCGCTACTCAGGCGACTGTCGTGGTGCAGAAGACCGGTGCTGGCGATTCCATCCTGGTCGGCTACGTCGGCGCCGGTGGCGACGCCGCAGCCATGGACTACGACAAGTGCATGGATACTCTCCGCGATGCCATGCCAGCCGCGATGGTGCCACGCCTGCACATCATGGATGAGCTGCCGGTTCGTACCTCCGGCAAGGTCGACAAGGCGGCGTTGCCGTGGCCACTGCCTGCGCGTGCGGGTGAGGGCGACGTCGACAAGCTGAGCCCTGTAGAGAAGTGGCTGTCCGATATCTGGGCAGACGTGCTGTCCGTACCTGCGCCCGGCGCGGCCTCGGACTTCTTCGCCCTGGGCGGCACGTCCCTGGCGGCGGCGAGCGTCATTGCGCGCATTCGCCAGCGCGCCCCGCAGGTCGCCGTGCGCGATCTCTACGACCACCCGCGCCTGGGCAATCTCGCCGAGGAGCTGGTCGCGCGCGGTTTCATCAGCGACGACATGCTTGCCGACGACACCAGCGACCCCACCGCGCACCTGGAAAAGGTACCCGAGCCGACGCCTGTCTCCCGCAAGACCCGTTGGGCGCAGGTCGGACTCATGGTGCCGCTGCAGTGGGCACGTGGCATGCGCTGGGTAACGTGGCTTGCGATTATCAACTGGGTTATCGGCGGGCCGCTGGCGCTACCAGGCTGGTTGGTGGCCGTACTGGCCGTGTTGTTCCTGACCCCGCTGGGGGTCATGCCCATCAACGCGGCGACGACACGCCTGCTCACGCGCAACATCACCCCGGGTGATTACCCGCGTGGCGGTTCGGTACATCTGCGGCTATGGGCGGCCGAACGTCTGGCAGAGAGCTCTGGCGCCCACTCAGTGGCGGGCGCTCCGTTCGTGCTGTGGTACGCCCGCATGCTGGGCGCCCGCATTGGTAAGGGTGTGAATCTGCACGCGCTGCCGCCGGTGACGGGTCTGGTCAAACTGGATGATTACTGCTCGATCGAGCCGGAGGTAGACCTGTCCGGATACTGGGTCGATGGCGATGTCGTCCACGTCGGCGAGGTCACTATTGGCAAGCACGCCCGCATCGGTGCCCGTTCAACGCTGCTGCCCGGCGCGCGTATTGGCAATGACGCTCACATCGAGGCGGGCTCCACCGTCACCGGTGAGAAGAAGGTCAAGGCTGGCGCGCGCTGGTCGGGTTCCCCGGCTCGCAAGGTCGGTCGGTCCAAGCACCGCTTCCCGGAGGAAGTTCCGCCGGCTCGCCGCCACTGGGTGGCTATCTACGGTCTCACCGCTGTCTTGCTGACATTGGTGCCGCTGTCCGCTGCGGTCGCGATGGCTGCTGTCATCGGTTGGGGCACGGGGCTTATCGACGGCACCACCGAGCTAGCCACCTCGAATCTCTGGTCAACGCTGGGCAGTGCCGTGCTGTGGACTATTCCCGCCACCTTCGTCGGTGTTGCGGTGTATGCCCTGCTGACGCTGATTCTCGTGCGCCTGTTCAGCATCGGTCTGAAGCCGGGAGTGTTCCCGGTGCGTTCGCGCGTGGGTTGGCAGTCCTGGGCGACAATTCGCCTGATGGACGCTGCCCGTCACGACCTATTTTTCATCTACGCCTCCATGCTGACGCCGCTGTGGCTGCGTGCACTGGGCGCCCAAATTGGTCACGACAGCGAAGTCTCCACCGCGATCGGTATTCCGAAGTTCTTGCACGTCAAGGACGAGTCCTTCTTAGCTGACGACACCATGGTCGGCAGCTACGAGCTCGGCGGCGGTTGGTTGCTGGTGGGCGACTCCCGCATCGGCAAGCGCGCCTTCCTGGGCAACTCCGGCATCACGCTTCCAGAACGCAAGCTGGCGAAGAACTCGCTGGTGGCCGTGCTGTCCTCTACCCCGAAGAAGACCAAGTCCGGCTCCAACTGGTGGGGTTCGCCGCCAGAGCGCATGCGCCGCGTGGGCACCGTCTCCAGCGATGAGTCGGCGCAGACCTACCGTCCGACTACGGGATTGAAGGTCGCCCGCAGCATTGTGGAGACGCTGCGCGTCCTGGCACCGATGGTCTCTCTCATGCTGGCGACAATCACGCTGTTGAGCCTGCAGGGAATTGGCATGTTCACCGCGGAGTTGGTCACTGCAGATGGCGTCAACGCTGCCCTGCTCGGCCTGGTGGTCGCGTGGCTGCTCTCCCCTGCCGTGCTGCTGATTGTTGGTGTGCTGGGGCTGTTGGTCACGGTCGTGGCCAAGTGGGTGTGCGTCGGCAAGCACAAGCCCGGTGATCACCCGCTGTGGAGCAAGTTCGTCTGGCTCAACGAGCTGCAGGATGCATTCGTCGAAATGGTCGCCGCGCCGTGGTACCTGAACCCGGCGATGGCCACCGGCGGTATCGCACGCGCAATGCGTCTGCTCGGCGCGAACGTCGGCCACGGCGTGTGGCTGGAGACCTACTGGCTGCCCGAGACCGACCTGGTCACCATCGCGCGGGGTGCCTCTGTCGGCCGCGGTTGTGTCGTTCAGACGCACCTGTTCACCGACCGTGTGATGACACTCGACACCGTCCACATCGGACACGGCTCCGTGCTGGGACCGCACTCAGTCGCACTGCCGGCATCTGTGCTTGACGACGGCTGCCGCGTCGAGCCCGGTTCCCTCGTGATGCGCGGTGACCATGTTCCTGCGCACACCTCCTGGCGAGGTAACCCAATTGAGCCGGTGGTGGCAAAGAAGAAGTAGCCCGGATTGAGTGGGGGGGGCTTAGGTAGGGGCCTTGTAGGAGCCTGGTAGGCACAACGGGCTGCAAATGTGAAACTGTGCAAGCTTATAGCACTTTCAAGCCATTTTTCGGACAATTTTTGCTATAAACGCAGTCAGTAACTCACATTGGCCCGCTGCCGCCACCATAAACGCAGTCAGTTACTCGCATTGGGGCTAAGTAGGGCTAAGTAGCAAAAGGTGCCCACCCGGCGACACGCCGAGCGGACACACTTTTTGCTACTTAACCCACTATTTATTTTGTGGCTATGCAGTTCGCGACTTACTCTGCTAGCTGCAACCGAGCCTGCTGAGCTGCGGCCACCAATACTTTCAGTGAAGCCGTAACCTCGTCCCAACCTCGGGTCTTCAGACCGCAGTCCGGATTGATCCACAGCAAGCTGGGGTCAACACTTTCGAGCGCATCTTCCACGAGCTGGCTGACTTCTCCGTCCGTCGGCACGCGAGGCGAGTGGATGTCCCAGACACCTGGACCAATCCCCCGAACGTATCCCTCATCCTTCAGCGCTGCGAGCACCTGCATACCGTTGCGAGCTGCTTCGATGGACGTGACATCGGCGTTGAGATCATCGACGGTGTCGATAAGCTCATTGAAGTCCGAGTAGCACATATGCGTGTGAATCTGAATGTCGTCAGCCACACCAGAGGTAGCCAGACGGAAGGAACCTACGGCCCACTTCAGGTAGGCGGGCTGGTCCGCTTCATTCAGGGGCAGCAACTCGCGAATGGCTGGCTCATCGACCTGCACGATTTGCGCTCCAGCGGCCACGAGATCTGCAATCTCATCGCGCAAAACCAGCGCAACGTTATCCGCAGTGTCACCGATGGGCTGGTCATCACGGACAAACGACCATGCCAACATGGTCACCGGCCCGGTGAGCATTCCCTTGACGGGAAGGTCAGTCATGTTTGCCGCTGCCTTGTACCACTGCACCGTCATTGGCTCTGGCCTGGTGATATCACCGTAGAGAATCGGCGGCCGCACGCAGCGGGAACCATAGCTTTGGACCCAGCCATTGGCGGTCGCGAGGTAGCCGTCCAGCTGCTCCGAGAAGTACTGCACCATGTCATTGCGCTCAGGTTCGCCGTGAACCAGCACATCGAGTCCCAATTCTTCCTGCTGCTCAATGGAGCATCGAATTTCAGCGAGCATTGCTGATTCGTAGTCGACTGGGGTGAGCTCTCCCGCGCGCAACTGCGCACGTGCACGACGAATGCTATTGGTCTGCGGGAAGGAACCGATTGTGGTGGTCGGCAGCGGAGGCAGGTTAAGGGCCTCAGCCTGAGCCGCCTGGCGAGCCGCAAACGGGGAACGGTTACGGTCGCTATCCTCGATTGCCGCCAAAGCTTCACGAACTTCAGGCTTAACAATCCGCTTCGACTCTGCCCTCGATGCCAGTGCTGCCCGGGACTCCCTCAACACCTTCAAATCCGCGGCATCGAGTTGGCGGTCATTCAACTTGGCATCAAGCGCCCTCGCCAAAAGGGTCACCTCGGCAATTTTCTCATCGCCGAAGGCCAGCCACTGCAGCACCTCGGCATCTTCTTCGCTCGGGTTTTCCGAGGTCAGGGAGTACGGGACATGTAGCAGCGAACAGCTAGTCGACACCGCGATGGGGCCTCGGGCTGCCAGCTTCTCCAGCGTCGCCAGAGCTGCATCCAAGTCGGTGCGCCACACATTACGCCCATCAACAATGCCCGCAACCAGCAGTTCCTTGCCGGTCCAATGCGGCAACTCAAAGCTACCTGCTACCAGGTCGCAACCAATGGCCTGCACGCCTGTGCCAGAAAGGGTTTCCAGCGCCTGATCACCATCACCAAAGTAGGTCTGCACCCACAACTTGGTATTCGCAGACTCCGCCACGCCGGCCAACTTCTCGTAGGCCTGGCGAGTCCTAGCAAGAGTCACTTCATCGAGGTCAGTGACCAATACTGGCTCATCGAGCTGAATCCACTCAAAGCCCTTATCCCCCAGTTGAGCGATGATTTCCGCGTACGCATCGGTCAACTTTTCCAAAAGGCCAAGTGGGTTCGAATCATCGTCGGTACGCGACAGGCTCAAGTAGGTCACAGGACCAATCAAATGAGGGCGCAGCATGGTGGTGGCGCCATTGTTTAAGCTGCAGGAATCATCCAACCAGTCAGTGAGGTCAGAGGTAAATTCAGTATCGGCTGACAGCTCCGGAACAATGTAGTGGTAATTGGTGTCGAACCACTTGGTCATTGCGGATGCCGGTTGCGTCTTCGTACCGCGAGCGGCGGCGAAGTAGTGGTTGATCCATTCCGGTAGGTTGGAACCGTCCGTTTTCGGGACATTCTGGAAGCGGGCTGGAAGCACTCCGAGCAGCGCCGATGTATCCAGCATAGAGTCGTAGAACGAGCGCCCAATTGTCGGAACCGAGTCGATTCCTGCCTTCAGCGCTGCGCCAATGTAGCTATTGACAGTGTTGCGCGCCGTCGCGGCCAGCAGGCCGCCGGTCGCCGGGTCGCGCCAGTAGTTTTCCAGAGCTCTTTTGAGCTCACGATTACGCCCTATCCGCGGAATGCCCGCGAGGGTTGCGTGAATTGCCATGATCTCGTGATTTCCTCGTCAGTCGTGATCAGCATCGGGTATGAAATTGCACAACCGGCAGGCATTCGGACTTGTCATCACTGAAAAGATTGGTTATCAACGCGTCGGATAAACCAAAGCTCTGGCAGTGATGCTTACCGTTGCGGGACAGTTCCGGACTTGCACCGGGATTCCCCTGCATAACTCGAAGGCCTTATGCGCGCTAGGCTCAAAACACACCTTGCGCGGAAAACGTGCGATATGCAGCACTTTCCTTAATGAACACCTTCGAGGCGGCTGTGGATGTGAAGTATATCGCAATATACAAATATCTCATTCACTTAGCCCCCTCCCCGAGCCTTTGCTTTGATGCTCTCCTGCTGGGACCAAAGTGATTAAGCTCGTAGTCATAAAAGCTATTTATTCTACCTCTTTTCAAGGAGTGACCTCGAGTGACACAGGCTTCCGGACCTTCCCTGAGGGGCGCCAAGATTCCGTTCGATGGCCCGGTCCAGTCAGGCGTTGAACAGCCCGGCCAAGCACATCTCCGCCTCGTCGCATTCGATTTGAAGGACGGCATCGACGCAGCAGATTTGAAGGAACTGTTCTCCTCGCTTACCGACGTTGCCCGCCGCCTCACCCAAGGCCAGGACATCGAGGGGTATCTGGAACCGGAAATGGTTGCAGCCACTGCAAACCTGACTATCACAGCCGGTTTCGGTGAGCGCATCTTCGACGTCCTCGGCAAACCAGGGCGCAAGCCGGCTGGTCTGCACGATATCCCGTCATTCCAGCATGACATGCTCCGCCCTGAGTGGGGTCAGTCTGACTTCGCTCTGCAGTTGTGTGGTGATGACCTCGTCACCGTTTCGGCCGCGTCCCGTCTACTGGAAAAGAAGGCGGCTCCGTGGGCTCGCGTGAAGTGGTTCCAGAAGGGCTTTTCCTACGCCTGGGGTTCGCAGCCTCACGGCGCTACCCCACGCAACCCGCTGGGCCAGCTCGACGGCACCGTCAACCCGTCCACTCCGGAGGAATGGTCCGAACAGGTGTGGATTGACTCCAAGGACAAGGCGATTAACAACTCGTGCGTGATGGTTGTTCGCCGTATTGCGCTCGACTTGAACAATTGGGATGAGCTCAGCACCGACGATCGTTCCATCGTTATCGGTCGTGACTTCCACACCGGTGCTCCTCTTTCCGGCGGCAATGACGAGTTCGATGAAGAGGACATGGACGCCGTCGATGACCAGGGCGAGTACCTCATCCACCGCCAGTCTCACTTGGCGCTTTCCCGTGAGCAGGATGGTCAGCCTGACGACGCCCTGCGTCGCCGCGCCTATGCCTACGAAGACCAGCCCGGTGAGCCGGCCTTCCCGTTCGAAGGACCGAACGTTGGCCTGGTCTGGGTTGCATTCCAGAAGAACCCGGACAACCAATTCAGTGCAATCCAGGCCCGTTTGGATCGCGGCGATTTGCTCAATGAGTGGAACCGTCACATCGGCTCCGCTGTGTATTGGATCGCCCCTGGCACTACCCCTGATTCTTACTGGGGACAGGAGTTGATTGAGGGGTAGAGGCTGCAAGCTGGCGGCGAAAAACTGACTTGGCGGGCTAAGGCCTGACGGACTAAAAGCTGACGGGCTGCAAATGTGAAACTGACCTAGTTTATGACACTTTCGGGCC
>NZ_NOVT01000002.1:0-453495 GCF_008042455.1 Corynebacterium sp. LK10 | reverse complement strand
ACGAAAACATTTCCCCCACATCAGCCAACCAAACACATAAACTGCCTGGCCACGCTGACCTCCGAATACATTACACACACACCACCCAAAGACACAAAACCCCAGGTAGATAGATCTGATCTAGGGTTTTCCTGTGCAGTAGAGCGACTTACCAGAAGCTGCCAGTCCTCTCCTTTGATGAAACCCAAGAAGAGCTACAGCTACTGTCCACGAAGTCTTCGGTGATAATCCTCGAAGGCTTCTCTGGAAGAATGTATTCGCTCCTTTCGCTGACTGTCCGTGGTTTTCCTGACAATGACTTCACGGTCGTAAAAATTCCGCTGGAATTCATCCTCCAGTCCGACCATGTCGGAAAGGCCACCGATGAAGGCATCATATTCACGGATAACGATTTCGTTTTGCCTATCTTCAACGGTGTAGAACACATTTGGGTTTTCAACCGTCAATCGGCCTGGCGTGCTCTGCGGGCTCACCCGCCGAGAAGCAACCTCACCCTGAAAATCGTGGGCTTGTTCGGAGCCCGTTTCTGACGCACGCTGAGACTTCTTCGAGAAACGCGCGATAATCCGACCCATCAACGAGCCTCCCCGTCCAGCACGGTTTTCATGTCTTGGACTCATCGCTACCACCTTTGCTTCGGCTTCTACGCTCCCTTTAAAACAACTAAGGCTCCGGAGTGACCAGGAGTCAATGATTCTGAAATCATCAATCCCCTAGACTGCCCAGAGCCCTAGCCCAGCTACCTAAAAGGAATCAAGCTGCATAAACACCAATTGATCTAGAGATCAGCAGCGCGCCTACACAAAGACCAACCAGCACCTACACGAACTTCACACCAGCGAAGTTCTTCTTACCGCGGCGCAGCACAATCCACTTGCCGTGCAGCAGGTCCTCGGCAGCCGGCTCCCACGCTTCGTCCTCGATGCGCTGGTTATTGGCGTACGCGCCACCTTCCTTAATGGTGCGGCGTGCCTCGCCCTTCGACTTGGCAAGACCCGCAGCAACGAGAAGGTCGACAACAGTTCGCGGCTCGCCCTCAGCAATCTCCGCAACCTCAGTCTCCGAGACGGCGCCCGCCAGGGTGGCCTCGTCCAGCTCGGTCAGCTCAGCGCGGCCAAACAGGGCCTGCGCTGCCAGCTCAACAGCCTTGGTGGCCTCTTCGCCGTGGACCAGGTTGGTCATCTCCTGCGCCAGACGACGCTGCGCCTCACGCTTGAACGGACGCTCCGCAACAGCAACCTCGTACTCCGCGATTTCCTCCTGAGACAGGAAGGTGAACCAACGCAGGTAGTCAATAACAACCGAGTCACCAGCGTTGAGGAAGTACTGGTACCAGGAGTACGGCGAGGTCTTTTCAGCGTCCAGCCACAGCTTGCCGCCACCGGTAGACTTACCGAACTTCTGACCCTGCGCATCGGTCACCAGTGGCACGGTCAGGCCGTGCACCTTGGCGCCGTCGATACGCCTGTTCAAATCGACACCAGAGACGATGTTGCCCCACTGATCACCGCCGCCAATCTGCAGCACGCAATCGTAGTTGCGGCGCAGCTGCACGTAGTCGTTGGACTGCAGCAGCATGTAGGAAAACTCGGTGTAGGAGATACCGTCAGACTCGAGGCGACGCTTCACGGTGTCGCGGTCGAGCATGGTGTTGAGGGAGAAGTTCTTGCCGACATCGCGAAGGAAGTCAATGACGGACATGTTCATAGTCCAGTCCGCATTATTGACCATTGTCGCCGGGGCATCGCCCTCAAAGTCAATAAAACGACGCAGCTGGCCCTTGATGGCCTCCAGGTTGTGCTCAATGGCGTCTTGGCTGAGCATCGAACGCTCACCGACATCACGCGGATCGCCGATGAAGCCTGTGGCGCCACCGGCCAGCGCAATTGGGTGGTGACCGGCCAGCTGGAAACGACGCAGCATAATCATCGGAACCAGGTGGCCCGCGTGCAGCGAATCGCCAGTTGGGTCAAAACCGCAATACAGAGTAATGGGGTTTTCGCACGCCTCGCGCAGCGCGTCAACATCGGTGGACTGATTAATCAGGCCACGCCACTGTAGTTCGTCGATAATGTTCTGTTCAGTCACGTCCCCTATCGTAACGTTTCACTTGCCGACGTTCACCGCGAGGGTGACCTAGAACTCCTCAACCGCCTTCTTGTGGCGCCGATAGGCTGAGACGGAATCGTCCGGAAGCCACAGCCGCCACGGCCGATTCGCCGCTCGCCGAACGCCCACGCGCGGGCCTGCGTGGATGTCTCTAACCGAATCGGCGTTCGCTGGCTGCGCCACAAACACGCGTGACGACGGATCCAGCGCATCTGCCCCATAGTCATTTAAGTCAAGGCCAAGCGCCTGACCAACATTTCCTGGACCACGTCCGAGACCCGCAACTGCTGGCTTTTCACCGCGGCGACGGCGCACCGCATCCAGGCCCTGCTCAATGCGTACGGAGCGGACTAATACTCCCCCACCCGTGCCGTCCGTAGCGCTGGTGATGTTGGCACAAAAGTGAATGCCATAGGAGCGGTAGATATACCAATGTCCCGCCGGGCCAAACATGGCGCGATTGCGTGCGGTTGGCCCCATGAAGCAGTGCGCGGCCGGGTCGGGATAGCGCTGGTCAACTGGGCCACCATAGGCCTCGACCTCGGTGATGGTGGCGATAACATCCTCAGCGGGGATGACAATTACGCAGCCGAGCAGTGTCTTCGCAGCCTCAATGGGAGCTCCCGACAGCACAGTGCGGTCGAGGGCGCGGTAACCGTCGGCAAGCGGGAAAGGCAATTACTTGTCCCAGGCGATAGCTTCGTCGGAAAGCATGACCGGAATGCCTTCGTCGATGCGGTAGGCAATCTTCAGGCGAGTATTGACCAGCACCTGCTCGTCTTCGAGGTATTCAAGCGGCCCCTTGTCACGCGGGCATGCGAGGATTTCAAGGAGTTTCGGATCAAGGCTCATAGTCCACTACCTTACCGAACTGAATTGCCAGGGTGTCACGCTGACCTTCCAAAGCAATCAGGTTGTCCTGGCCGATAGCATCCTGGATCTTCTGCACCGCGGAATGCAGCAGGTCGATGGACTCCCGAGCCGGATTCTCGGCTTTGTGACGCAGACGCTCCGGGACCGCGAGGTAGGAGTTGACTGTCTGCGGCAAGTACTCCTGGATAATGCCGCCGATGACTACTTTCTGCTCGGGATAATCTTTGAGGTACTTCCACTCGCTCAGGACGGATTCCAGCGTCGCACCCAGGTCATTTGCGGCGTTACCAAGAGCTTCGCCAGGCTGTGCATCGAAAAGCCGGCCCAATGTCCGGTGGAGACTCCTACGCAGCTCAGATGGATTGAGCGGGCGACGCTGTGGAACCTCGGGCTTCGCCGCCGAGCTAACGGACTTCTGAGCCTCTTTGCTCTGCCTCGGCAACAAAGCAACCGACGCGCCCCACGCGGCAATCGCAACAACTGGCCACAGGAAACCAAGCCCCACGGCCAGGTGCAGCAGCACGACGGCGATGGCAAGGATGAGCCCGACAATGTTGGCGGGACTGTTGAGAAAGCCACCGCCAGAGGAAGTTCCGGAGGATTTACTGGTAGCCACGAATCTCCTTGAACACATCAGCAAGCTCGGTCTCACGGGATTCAAAAACCTTACCACCGGTCAGATTCGCAAGTTCCTGCATTTCTCCCGGATCCGCCTCGCCATAGCGAATGACGAATACCGGCGGCAGATTCCCGCCCTTGGACTGGTAGAAATCACGGAATTCCGCAAAGCTTTTGCCCGACGTTACCTGACCATCGGTCAACACCACGATGGACGGGATGGAGTTCTTATCCGAGCTGCCGAGAAGGTCGAAGGCCTGAATCAGTGCGTCGTAAAGCGCCGTCTCGCCCTCTGCGTACAGACCATCGACGGCGGCGGTGAGCTGCGCGCGCGATTCCGGGCCGTCAATTGTTGTGGTCGTGGGCTCGCCGACGGTCGTGCTGAACGGCAGGATCGTCGCGATCTCACGGTTTCGCAATCCCACGCTTCCCGTTTCGGTGCGTGCACTGCCGTCGACGATTGCGCGCA
The DNA here is from genome assembly GCF_008042455.1 of Corynebacterium sp. LK10. Lineage (NCBI taxonomy): Bacteria > Bacillati > Actinomycetota > Actinomycetes > Mycobacteriales > Corynebacteriaceae > Corynebacterium > Corynebacterium sp. LK10. The sequence continues at coordinate 449,426 of NZ_NOVT01000002.1, read as the reverse complement.
TCGTCGCCTGTAGATCGGCGATGCGCTCACCGAACATTGAACCGGAGGTGTCGAGAACGAAGACCGACTCTCCGGGCACGCGCAGGTCATTGTCGTAAGCCTCAATAAGGCGGTCCGTGACGGCGCGATCGCCCGGGAACGGCAGCTCGATAATGACGCTGTTGGTCATGCTTTCCGGCAGGTTGGCGTCATCGGAGACCGGGCGCAGGAAGTGATCGGCGAGAACCTGCGAGTTCGCTTCCAGCCACTGCCCGAGAGCCTCCGTCTGCCGCGCGGCAAGGTCGTTAGCCGGCTGAGCTAGTGGCGTCAGCGGGTAATCCGCACTGATGACACCGTCGCTCGGAACAACAACTTCCAGGTCAGCGCCCTCTTTATTCATCTGCTGCAACACAGCTTCATAGTTGATGAGCGCGTCGACGGAGTCCGGCTCATCCAGGAACTTGTCGCGCAGCCACCCCGACGAACCCGAGGTCATCTTCTGCCCCTCGAAGAACTTCTGCAGTTCAGGCGTGGTGCGGTTGATATCCCCCGTAGTCAGCGCCGATCCGGTGTCGGCGAACGCGGTCGCAACCGACACCACACCGGAAAAGCCCGAGTTCGATTCCGCGGGGTTGGTCATGCCGTAGGTCAATTTGCCTGACGACGCAGCCTCCGCGATCTCAGCCCACGTCGGCTGCTTGGTATCCCAACCGAGCTCCCGAGCCTTCGCCGAATGGATACCAAAGGCTACCGGTGAGGTGGCGACTTTCTTGGCTTCGCCCAGCTTGTCAGCCCCACCGAGCAGATCAACGTACCGGTTGGTAGCAAACCAAGTGGCGTCAAATTGGTTGTCGAATTCGTCTGCGACAAGGGCGTGGCTGTTCTTCACGGTGCCGTCGACAAGCTCGAGGTTAATCGTAAAACCGAGGTCGTCGGAGGCCTTTTGCATCAGTGGCTGGAGCTCTGCAAGCTCCGTGGCCCCGGCGATACGCATGGTCGAGCCCTTGAGGTCAGAATCGACGTTGATTTTATTCGTCTTGTCATCGTCTGAGCCCAGCGGCAGGTTCAGGCCACCGTCGGAGCAGGCCGCGACAGCGAAGATGCCGAGCACACCGACGAGGCCAAGAAGCATTTTGCGGAGGGCAGTTGGTGCCTTATACATGTTCATTCGGCTTTACCCCTCTTCCGTTTCCGGCCTCGGAGGGCTCTGGTATCCACGGGAAACACCCTCAATGAGCTGCTCGAGGATGTCGAAACTCGGCGGATCAATGGAGTCCACAAAATCGGTGGAGACCTCCTGGCCCGTCTTCAACTGCGTCTGGAATTCCTCCATCGCCTCAGGCTGGCTGGATCGGTAACCGTGCTTGGCCGCCAGCTTCTGAAGCTCAGGGTCTTCGGCGAGGAGCCGTGCGACCGCAGCTCCATTGTCGTTAAAACCCAGCGCCACGTGAGTACTCAGAATCGTCGGCGATGGATACGCCAGGCGCATTTCCGACTTCAACCGGCTGTTCGGGGCACTGTTCTCCCCCAGGAACTGCGACTCGTAAACCATCACCATTGGCTTCGAACCGACACCCTGCGAGAGGTAGTCCGAAAATGGACCAGCCGACGAGGATTCCGTGTACCCCTGGCCGGTGAACAGAGGGGTGAGCTCCGGCAAGACCGCATTGACCTGCCCATTGTCAGACACAATCCGGCCTTCATTGGTAATCCAAGACATGAGCGACAAGTACATTGCGGCCGAGTTCGACGAACGAATATCAGTCGTGGACATCTGCACCGTGCGTGGCGACGGATAATCGTCCGCCGCGAAGTCACGCCAGCGGACATTGTCGTGCTGCATCGTGGCCAGCGCTGCCATATCTACCTGCCACGTAGTGCCCTGTTGGCGAGCAACATTTTCCCGCTCCAACGCCTGCAAGATGTTGTCGAAAGTAGCAATCGCCATCGGTGTGTAGAAGACGTCATACCGCTCAGCGCCACTCATCTTCTCGGCAATTTTCTCCGCTGCCGGTGCCGACGACGGAAACGCCAAGTCGAAGGAATCCAGATCCACATCCGTGGCCATCCGACGCGAACCCGCCGTCTTTACTTCCACCACATAGCCGTGAGAGGCAAGAGCCTTCTGGACCTCTTTGTCTTCGAAGAAGGGCTTCTTCTCAGAGCCAACAATCGCCTTGACGACGGTCTTTTCACCACCGAAGAAATCACGGTTTCCTCCGGAGCTGCCACCAGAAAAACCTGGGATACTACCGCCGCGACCGACATAGACTGCAACAGCCGCGATGACAATCAAAATGACTGCAAGAATTGCCCCCGGGCCCATGCACCCTTTCTTGCTACCACTCTGATTTTTATTTTTATCTCGTGAGCTGCGATTTCCACCGCTCGACCGCGTACTTTCCGCCATGAAATTATGGTAAGAGACCCGGCCAAACCTGGCAACAGATATAGAAATAATCAGTAATCTGCGTCACTTCGGGGGCACCCTGGCATTACTGGGTTACTGACGGCGGCGGGTCAATCCGAGTTACTGACTACGTTTATGACTGGCGGCGGCGGGTCGAGCCGAGTTACTGACTACGTTTATGACAAAAATGGCCTGAAAAATGGCCTGAAAGTGTCATAAACTTACACAGTTTCACATTTGCAGCCCGTATTCGCACGTGGAGCCCGTAATTTTTCGGGTGGCCAGTTATCGGGTTGATAGTTACCGGGTCATCAGTTGTCGGGTTGCTGGTTTTTCTACTCCCCCCCCCGGGCTGTAAAAAATCGGCGTGCGGTCGATTGACCGCACACCGATTAATTAGCTGCGTTAGCTGGGCTAGCAGGTTTGCTAGCTCTAGCAGCTTTAGCCGCGAACCGGCTTTTCAGCCCACTGCTTCAGCTCGGTATTCTTCTCGTCAACGCGAGCGAGCTGCTCTGCAACACGGACACCCGCGGTGCCGCCGCGAGTATCGCGGGAAGCGACAGCACCGTCAATAGTCAGCACTTCACGGACCTTCGGAGTCAGTGCCGGGTGGATACCGGCGAGGTCCTCGTCGGAAAGCTCGTCCAGACCGATACCGCCCTTGGACTCTGCGATGCGGACACACTGGCCGGATGCCTCGTGAGCGTCGCGGAACGGTACGCCCTCGCGGACCAGCCACTCAGCCAAGTCCGTGGCCAGGGTGTAGCCCGCCGGAGCGAGCTCGCGCAGACGGTCTTCGTGGAAGGTCAGCGTTGCCACCAGGCCGGTCAGGGCCGGCAGCAGCAAGGTTAGCTGCTCAACCGAGTCCACCAAAGGCTCCTTGTCCTCCTGGAGGTCACGGTTGTAGGCCAGCGGCTGCGCTTTCAGCGTGGCCATAAGACCAGCGAGGTTACCGATCAGGCGACCGGTCTTACCGCGGGTCAGCTCTGCCACGTCCGGGTTCTTCTTCTGCGGCATGATGGAGGATCCAGTCGACCAGGCATCAGCCAGAGTGACGTAGCCGTACTCCGGGGTGGCCCAGTAGATGATTTCCTCTGCCAGGCGAGACATGTCCACAGCAATCTGGGCGAAGACAAAAGCCGCCTCAGAGGCGAAGTCACGCGAAGAAGTGCCGTCAATGGAGTTGTCCGTGGCAGAGTCGAAGCCGAGCTCCTCCGCGATGGCCTCCGGATCCAGGTGCAGCGAAGATCCCGCGAGCGCACCGGAACCGTACGGGGACACAGCCAGTCGACGGTCGAGATCGCGGATGCGGTCCAGATCGCGCAGCAGCGGATGCGCGTGAGCCAGCAACTGGTGGGCCAGCAATACCGGCTGCGCTGCCTGGGAGTGGGTCTTGCCCGGCATGATGGCATCCGGATGTGCCTTGGACTGAGCCACCAGGGCGGCAACCAGGTCAGTGACATCCAGTGCAACGCCGCGCACGGCATCGCGCAGCCACATGCGGAACAGAGTTGCCACCTGGTCATTGCGGGAACGACCAGCGCGCAGGCGACCGCCGACCTCCGGGCCGACGCGATCAATCAGACCGCGCTCCATGGCACCGTGGACGTCCTCATCTGTCGGCTCTGGACCAAATTCGCCGGAGGCAACGTCGCGACCGAGCTGATCAAGGCCTTCGATCATGGTGTCAAAGTCGGCATCGCTGAGCAGCCCACGGGCATGCAGCACTCGGGCGTGGGCCTTGGACGCAAGAACGTCGTAAGGCGCGAGCACCCAGTCAAAATGGGTGGACTTGCTCAATGCGGCCATCGCCTCGGACGGGCCACCGGCAAAGCGGCCGCCCCACAGGGAGCCTTCGTTGGTACCGTGCTTTTCGACCATTGTCTTTTCCAATAGGCCTTTCGCTCTAGTCGCTCTGGAGAAGCTTTACAGTTTGAAGTCGCGCTTTGCGGCCATCTTCGAGGACAGGCCGTGCAGCTCGACAAAACCGCGAGCCAGGGTCTGGTCGAAGGTGTCGCCCTCGTCGTAGGTAGCCAGGTTGAAGTCGTACAGCGAGGTGTTCGAACGACGACCGTTGACGTTGCAGTGACCTGCGTGCATGACCATGCGGATGTCACCGGAAACGCCCTTCTGGGACTCCTCGATGAAGGCATCCAGCGCGCGCTTCAGCGGCGAGAACCACAGGCCGTCGTAGACCAGGTTGGCCCACTCGCCCTCGACCTGACGCTTGTAACGAGCCAGCTCACGCTCAACGGTGACGTCCTCGAGCGCTGCGTGTGCGGTCATGATGGCAATTGCGCCCGGAGCCTCGTAAATCTCGCGGGACTTAATGCCGACCAGGCGGTCTTCAACCATGTCCAGACGACCGATGCCCTGAGCACCAGCGCGGCGGTTCATCTCTTCGATGGCCTCAAGCACGGAAACCTTCTTGCCGTCGATGGCAGTCGGCTTACCGTCCTCGAAGGAGATGATGACCTCGTCCGGGGAGCTGAAGTTCAGGGTCGGATCCTCGGTGTACGCGTAGACATCCTTGGTCGGTGCGTTCCACAGGTCCTCCAGGTAGCCGGTCTCAATGGCGCGACCGAAGAGGTTCTGGTCAATGGAGAACGGAGAGGACTTGGACTGCTCAATTGGCAGACCCTTCTCCTCAGCGAAGGCAATAGCCTTGTCGCGGGTCCAAGCGAAGTCACGAGCCGGTGCAATAATCTTCAGATCCGGGGCGGTGTTAGCGAAACCAACCTCGAAACGGACCTGGTCATTGCCCTTACCGGTGCAGCCGTGTGCGACGTGAGTGCCACCAAACTCCTCTGCGGCCTTCGCCATGTGCTTAACAATCAGCGGGCGAGACAGTGCAGAAACCAGCGGGTACTGCTTCATGTAGAGACCATTGGCCTTGATGGTCGGCAGGCAGTACTCCTCGGCGAACTCGTCCTTAGCGTCGACAACGACAGCTTCGACAGCGCCGGCGTCCAGAGCGCGCTGACGCACGGACTCCATGTCCTCGCCGCCCTGTCCGACATCGATGGAAACTGCGACGACCTCGCCGTCGGTCATTTCCTTGAGGTACGGAATAGCAACGGTGGTGTCGAGGCCACCAGAGTAAGCAAGAATAACCCGGTTGGTCATAGGGTAAGCGCTCCTTTAATCGGTGCTTTAAAGCATTTCGTGGAATAGTTTACTGGTTCGTTCCGGCGGCTAGACGCTGGGCTAGGTCAGCGCCGGAAAGTGGTTCTCTAGCCAGGCACATTACGGTGTCATCTCCCGCAATTGTGCCAACGATTTCTTTGAGTCCCGCACGGTCAATCACACTGGCTAGATACTGTGCGGCTCCCGGTGGTGTACGCACAACCGCGATGGTGCCCGAATGATCAATGGAGACCAGCAGCTCGTCTAAAACGCGCCGCATCCTGGCCACTGCCCCGCTGGAGACAGCGAGTGCATCTTCGACGATGGAATACCGCGAACCGTTGGCTCCATCGCGAATCTTTCGGGCTCCCAGCTCATCGAGGTCTCTGGACAACGTCGCCTGCGCAATCTCAATGCCTTCGTCGGCAAGCAGCTCGACGAGCTGAACCTGACTGGACACGTGATGCTGCGCCAGCAGGTCAGCGATGCGCGTCTGCCGAGCTGTGCGAGATCCTGGTTGTGCTGCGGTCATGACCTTACTGCCTCTCCACCAGCCAGGTCAGCAACGCCTTCTGAGCGTGCATGCGGTTTTCCGCCTCGTCGAAGACTACCGACTGCGGGCCATCGATGACCTCGGCAGTAACTTCGTTGCCACGGTATGCCGGCAGGCAGTGCAGGAAGATGGCATCCTCATTTGCCTTGGCCATCAGCTCAGCGTTGACCTGGTACGGCAGGAACGGAGTACGCCGATCCAGGCCGTCGTTCTCCTGCCCCATGCTGACCCAGGTGTCGGTGATGACAACGTCGGCACCGGCAATGGCCTCATCGACGTCCGCGGTCACGGACACGGCCGCACCGGTCTGCTCCGCAACCTTCTTGGCGCGGTCGACGTAGACCTGCTCCGGCTGGAAGTCCTCCGGTGCACAGATGGTGACGTCCAGACCTGCGGTGGCGAAGCCCACGAGGTAGGAGTTGGCCATGTTATTGGCACCATCGCCAAAGTACACAGCCTTCTTGCCACGCAGTCCCGTCTGGCCTTCCTCCGGGCACTTGTGCTCGATGATGGTCTGCAGGTCAGCGAGAATCTGGCACGGGTGGAACTCGTCGGAAAGCGCGTTGACAATCGGCACCGTCGCGGTTTCAGACATGGCCTCCAAACCGGACTGCGCGTAGGTGCGCCAGACAATTGCCGAGACAAAGCGGCTGAGCACAGCAGCGGTGTCCTGGTAGGTTTCGCCCTTGCCCATCTGCGAGTTACCGGTTTCGACCACAATCGCGTTGCCGCCCAGAGCTGCGATACCAGCGTCGAAGGAGAAACGGGTACGAGTCGACGTCTTGTCGAACAGCACCGCAACCGACTGTGGCCCCTCAAACGGACGTCGGGAGTACGGCGCTACCTTCAGCTCTGCAGCCAACTGCAGCACCTCAGCCTGCTCCTGTGGAGTCAGGTCATCATCGGCGAGAAAATGACGGAGCATCAGTTTCTAATTCCTTCCTTTGTTGGCGACAGCCTCAACGGCGTCGTTCAGGCAGGCATCAATCAACTCGACGGCGCGGTTGACTTCCTCATCGCTGAGGTTCAACGGCGGCACAATACGCAGCACATTCGCCTGCGGAGCGTTCAGAATGACACCACGTTCATAACCGGCGTTAACCGCTTCCTTCGCCAGGTTCTCGCGCAGCACCAGTCCAAGCATGAAGCCGCGACCACGCACGTGATCGACATGGCTTAACGACGCGAGCTTGCGAGCCAGGACCTTGCCCTTCTCGGTGACTCGATTGAGCAGCTTTTCTTCTTCCAGCGTCTCGATGACGGCCAGGCCGGCAGCGGCACAGACCGGATTGCCACCAAAGGTGGTGCCGTGCGCACCAGGAGTAAACAGTTCCGCTGCGCGGCCGTTGGCGATGACAGCACCCAGCGGCAGGCCGCCGCCGAGCCCCTTCGCCAGGGTCATGACATCCGGCACGATGCCATCGTGCTGGTGGGCAAACCACTGGCCGGTACGGCCGATGCCGGTCTGTACTTCGTCGACAATCATGAGAACGTCGAAGCGCTTGGTCAGTTCGCGGACGGCAGCGAGGTATCCCTCTGGCGGTGCGACCACACCGGTCTCACCCTGAATTGGTTCCAGAATCACCGCAGCGACACCCAACGGATCGGATTCGATGGTCTTGGTGAGGAAGTCAATGTCACCGTACGGCACGAACTCGACTCCACCCGGCATCGGTTCGAACGGGGTGCGCTTGTCCGGCTGACCGGTCATGGCAAGTGCGCCCATGGTGCGGCCATGGAACCCGTGGTGGGTCGCGATAATGCGGTTGCGTCCCGTCAAACGTGCCAGCTTGAACGCCGCCTCATTGGCCTCGGTGCCGGAATTGCAGAACATAATCCGGGTGTCATCAGTGTCCCAGCCAGTGAGCTCAATGAGCTTCTCGCCCAGTGCCAACGGTGGCTCAGAGGCGAAAATGTTGGACACGTGCCCCATCGTGGAAATCTGCTTGGACACAGCTTCCACGATTGCCGGATGTGCGTGCCCCAACGCGTTGACTGCAATACCGGCGAGCAGGTCCAGGTATTCCTTGCCCTCGGAATCCGTGACAATAGCGCCCTTACCCTGCACAAGCTCAATGCGCGGCGTGCCGTAATTGTTCATCATCGTGTGTTGCCACTGCTGCTTGAAGTCGCTCATGTCGTCTTTCGACCTGCCTAACATGTATGTCGGTAAATTCTTGTCCGTCTTTTCTGCCTTATCCGGGCTCTACCATTGTGCCGATACCACCGGAAGTCATCAGCTCCAGCAGCACCGAGTGCGGCTGGCGGCCGTCGATAACGTGGGCCGCAGGCACTCCCTGATCCACTGCGTTCAGGCAGGACTCCATCTTCGGAATCATTCCGGAATCCAGCGTCGGAAGGATTTCTCGCAGATGAGAAGTGGAAATCCTTGACACCAGCGAATCGCGGTTCGGCCAATCCGTGTAGAGACCCTCGACATTAGTCAGAATCACCAAACGGTTCGCGTTAATTGCCGATGCCAGTGCACCTGCTGCCGTGTCGGCGTTGATGTTGTAAACCTCTTTGCCGTCAGCGGACGGCGCAATCGTGGAGACCACCGGGATACGTCCGGCATCAATCAGGTCCAACAGCGTTTCCGAGTGCACCTCGGTGATATTGCCAACCAGCCCGATATCTGTCTCCTTGCCACCGACGTTTACCGTACGTCGAGTACCGGTGAACAGGCCGCCATCCTCGCCAGAGGTACCCACTGCATAGGGGCCGTAGGCGTTGATGAGGTTCACCAGTTCGCGGCCGACCTGCCCGAAGAGCACCATGCGGACAATTTCCATGACCTCCGGAGTCGTGACACGGAAACCGCCTCGGAACTCTCCCTCCAGCCCCAGGCGCTTGAGCATCGACGAAATCTGAGGGCCGCCACCGTGGACAACCACCGGCTTCACCCCCACGGTGCGCAGAAAAACCATGTCCTGCGCGAAGGCCTTCTTCAGTTTCAGGTCGGTCATCGCGTTACCGCCGTACTTGACCACCACAATCTTGTCGCGGTGGTGCTGCAGCCACGGCAGTGCTTCCGCCAGCACATGTGCCCGCTGTTCGAAGGACAGCCCTTCGGTCAACTGGTGAACCATTGCAGAGTCTCCTCAAAACCTTTACGACGAATATGCCGAGTTGATGTGAACGTAGTCGTGGGAAAGGTCAGTCGTACGAATCGTGGCCTCTTCCGGATTACCAGTACCGAGGTCAACCTCCACGGCAATGTCCTTGCCGGAGAGATCCACTTCACGAGCATCAGGCGTGCCACCGGTATCGCGACAGACTACATGACCGTTGAAGGAAACAGTGATGTGCTCCGGATCCATATCCACCGGTGCAGTGCCGACAGCCGCCAGCACACGACCCCAGTTCGGGTCCGAACCGAACATCGCACACTTGAAGAGGTTGTCGCGGCCGATGATTCGAGCAGCTACCAGAGCATCTTCAGCACCACCGGTGCCACGCACGGTCACGGACACACGCTTGGTCACGCCTTCGGCGTCCGACTGCATCTGGCGCGCGATGGAATCACACACACTGAGCACTGCCTGGTCGAGCTCCTCCTGCGAGGGCTTCACACCAGAGGCACCGTTGGCCAAAATGATGACGGTGTCATTGGTGGATGTGGAGCCATCAATATCTAGGCGGTTAAACGTAACCTCGCTCGCCTTGGCAATAGCCTCGTGCGCCATTTCTGCGCTTACCGACGCATCCGTCGTAATCACACCGAGCATCGTGGCCATCGACGGGCTAATCATGCCAACACCCTTGCCCATAGCGCCGACAGTGAATCCGTCACCATGCGCAACGGCCTGCTTTGCCACCAAGTCAGTGGTCAAGATGGCTTCTGCTGCAGCCGTACCTGCGGCGGCATCGCTGCCCAGATTCTCACAAAGCTTCGGCACACCTGCCAGAACAATGTCCATCGGCAGCCGGTCACCAATCAAGCCGGTGGAGCAGGTACCAATCTCGGTAACATCGACGCCGAGCTCATCTGCGACCTTCTGACAGACTTCGAGGGCGTCGGAAATACCCGGCTGACCATTGCAGGCGTTGGCATTGCCCGAGTTCAGCACCACAGCGGACAGCTTGCCGTCAGCGATGTGCTTCTTGGATACCGTCACCGGCGCAGCCTGGACACGGTTGGTAGTAAAGACAGCCGCAGCAGTCTTCTCCGGCCCCTGGTTTACGATGAGCGCCATGTCCGGGTTTCCGCTGACCTTGATGCCTGCAATGACACCACTGGCCACGAACCCCTGAGGTGCACATACGCCGCCTTCGTCACCAGCGACGTTGACGAGACCTTCTTTTTCTTCCTTCATCATGGGGCAACTCCTACCAATGGAAGTCCTGCAGTTTCATTCTGTCCAGTAACCAAATTCATGCACTGAACTGCGGCACCACCGGTGCCCTTTGTCAGATTGTCAATCGCCGAGGTCAGCACCAGACGCTTGGCGCGTTCATCTACCTCAACCTGAATCTGAACCAAGTTAGAGCCAATTACCGACTGCGTCTGCGGCTGCAGCCCTTCGGCCAACACCTGCACAAACGGCTCACCCTTGTAGAACTCGAGGTAGGCCTCCCGTGCGGTTGCCTCCGTCACCCCGTCGACAAGCGGAGCGGTGATGGTGGTGAGAATGCCGCGCGACGTCGGAGCGAGCACCGGCGTGAAGCTGACGGTGAGAGCCTCTGCGTACGGCTTGAGGTTTTGTAGGAACTCTGCGGTGTGGCGGTGCTTGCCCGCAGTGTTGTAGGCGCGGAGATTGCCCATAACCTCGGACCCGAGCAGGGGCACAGCTGCCTTCTTGCCCGCACCGGAGGTACCGGTGACGGAAACAACGGACAGATCCGGCTTGACCAGACCCTTTGCAACTGCCGGCAGTGCCGTAATGGTACCGCCAGTGGGGAAACAACCCGGCACAGCAATACGCTTGGAAGCAGCCACTCCTTCCCTGTTGCCCGGCAGCTCCGGAATACCGTAAGTCCAGGTACCGGCGTGCTCCGAGCCGTAGTAGTGCTCCCACTCATCGGCATCCTGCAGGCGGAAATCCGCGCCGCAGTCAATAATCACCGTGTCATCGCCCAACTGCTCTGCAATCGCAGCCGAATGACCGTGGGGCAGGCCGAGGAACACCACGTCATGCCCGGCAAGTGTGTCACCATTAGTCGGCTCAATACGACGATCAGCCAAAGGTGCCACATGAGGCATAATGTCGCCCACACGGGCACCCGCGTTGGATGCTCCCGTTAGTGCGCCGATGGTCAGTTCGCCGGAAAGATACGCCGGGTGCGACAACAGGAGGCGGAGGATCTCTCCTCCTGCGTAACCGGTCGCACCGGCAATGGCAACGGAAATACTCATGCCAAACATTCAACACTTTTATTCACTGCGTTGCAAGATATTCATAGAATTCGTTGCCAAAGTGCTGGGATTCTATCGATGTGACGTGAGTGACTTATGAATATAACGCCGTCGTCGGTACATACATCGCGTTCGTCGAGCACGGCAGATTACTCAACGAACGCGACGCTTGGCTCCTGGCTCATCACGCCATCTGCCCACTGCGCCACCGATGACGTCGTGGTGTAAAGATAGTAACCCGACTCCTCCGGTGCGACGCTGCCATCAAAAGCCACCGCGCCCGAGAACACCGCCGCTAGCTGGCCGTCGATAAAAAGCGGTCCGCCCGAATCGCCCACCTGCAACGCCGCGGGGCGCTCCATGCGCGCCAACACCGAGTCTTCCCGCACGCATTGTTGATACTTCACTGGACACATCGAAGCGGTGACGGTCGCCGACGGCAGCGTGCCATCCGCAACATCGCCGAGCAGCGATCGCCCATAGACCGTGCCTGCCGTTTCTTGCTCCGAAAACGCTTGACGACGTTCCATTGCGGGATACCCCGGAAGAGCTGCGTCGCCCGCAAGGTGAACAAGCGCTACGTCACCGGTGGGTGCAATCTCCCAGCGATCAATCGGTACACGCCGGGCATCCGAGCCGAATCCGACCTCGACTTCCCCAACCTGCTGCGGGACATCACGCACGCAGTGGGCGGCGGTCATTACCCACTGCGGGGCGATTGCAGTTCCCGTGCAAAAGTTTCCGGTATGGGGACTGGTCTGGACCATGATTGACACCACGGAGTCCGCCGCCACACTAGGCGCAGCAGCCTCCCCGCCAACCAGCGCAGCCGCACTCGGCGCGCCGGTGAGCAACAGACCTGCCGTGACAGCAGCTGCAGCCACAGTCGCCGCAGGCTTCGCGCTGCTCACCGCGCGCACTCCAACGCGCTGCTCTCGTGCCTCTGCGCTATTCAGCCTGTTGCCGCGGTGCCGCAAGATGCCAATCATGGGTATCTCTCCCTGTGGTCTCCCCTTTTAGCCACGCAGCTGAGCGCCGTGACGGGTAGTGGCCAGCTCAATGGCCGCCTCGCGAGCCGCGGAAGCTTCCTCTTCCTTCAGCGTACGGTCCGGTGCGCGGAAACGCAGGGAGTACGCCAGTGAACGAACGCCTTCGCCCATCTGCTCGGAACGGTAAACATCGAAGATACGAATGGATTCGAGGAGCTCACCAGCACCCTCCACCAGAGTCTTCTCCACCTCTGCGGCGGAGACCTCATCGCTGACAACAAGCGCGACGTCCTGGTGGACAGCCGGGAACGGGCTGAGTACCGGCGCCGGCAGGTGCTCCGTCACTGGCAGTGCATCGAGATTAATCTCCATCGCGCAGGTGCGCTCCGGCAGACCAGCGTCCTTGCACACCTTCGGGTGCAGCTCACCGGCGTGGCCGACGACCTCGCCGTCGACAAGCAGCTCAGCGCAGCGGCCCGGGTGCCACGGCAGCACCTCAGCGTTACGGATCTCCATCTCGACGTTGGCAGCGCGGGCAACAATGCGCGCGGCTTCGATGGCGTCGGCGACGGTGTACGCGGCCTCGTCACCCCACGGGCTATCCAGGCGGATACGACCGCAGGCGACAGTGGCGACGTGCAGCGGCTGCTCCGGCAGCGACTCCAGCAGCTCGGCGCGCTCGGCCTCGCTCGGCAGACCCGCGGTAGACGGCATCGGCGAGACACCGTTACCGCGCTCGATGGATACCTGCTCCACACCGTAGAGCGACAGGTCGACCTGGCCGCGAGCAACATTGCGCTTCAGCGATTCAAGCATGGACGGCAGCAGAGTCGTGCCCAGCTGAGCGTGGTCGGACTCCAACGGGTTGATGACCTTGACGGTGTTACGACGCGGGTCATCAGCGTCCAGGCCCCAGACGTCGAAGACATCGTTGGCAATGAACGGTGTCGGCAGAATCTCCAGGTAGCCATTGTGAGCCAGCGCGTGGCCGACGAAGCGGCGACGCAGCTGACGCTCGGTCAGACCGCGACCGGCCGGGGCGATTGGGAGGATAACCGGAATGTCTTCCAGGCCCTCCAGACGTAGGATCTCCTCAACCAGGTCAGCGGACATGGTCAGGTCCGAGCGCCAGGTTGGCGGAGTGACAGCCAGGCGGTCACCGTTGTCGACGACCTCGCAACCGACCTCGCGCAGGCGTCCAATGACGGTCTCACGCGGGTAATCAACGCCCGCAACTTCGCTGGCGCGGTTGACAGCAAAGTCAATAGTCGGCATGGTGGCAACCTCACCGAGCAGGGTGCGACCAGTGTCGATAGTGCCGCCGGCGATGTCAGCGAGCAGCTGGCAGGCCAGATCCAGAGCCGGCTCGACCAGAGCGGTGTCCACGCCGCGCTCGAAACGTCGTGAAGCCTCGGAGCTCAGCTTGTGGCGGCGACCACTGCGGAAGACATGCAGCGGCGACCAGTTGGCGGCCTCGAAGACCACATCGGTGGTGTCGTCGGCGATCTCGGAGGTGAGACCACCCATGATGCCGGCCAGCGACTGAATACCATTGTCGTCGCAGATGACAACGTCTGCCGGGTCGAGCTTGCGGTCCACGTGGTCGAGGGTGGTCAGAGTCTCGCCGGCCTTAGCGTTGCGGATGTGCAGGCCACCAGCGATCTTGGAACCGTCGAAAGCGTGCATCGGCTGACCGAGCAGTAGCATCACATAGTTGGTGACGTCCGTGGCCACGTTGACCGGACGCTGACCAGCCAGCAGCAGGCGGCGACGCATCCACCACGGGGTCTCGGCGTTCGGGTCGATGCCGGTGACTCGGCGCAGACCAAAGCGGCGGGTGTCGGTGTCCTCGTCGATAGTGACGTTCAGGACCTCACCTTCGACCGGCAGCTCGTTGACCTTGGCTGGATCGGCGAAGTCGAGGTTGAAGGCGGAGCAGATCTCGCGGCCCAGACCGCGGGCCGACAGCGCGTAACCGCGGTCCGGGGTGATGTTGACCTCGAACTTCTCGTCATCGAGACCGATGAATTCCTTGGCGCACGAACCCAGCTCAGCTGGGGCCGACGGCAGCGTCAGAATACCGGCGGAGGAATCGGTCATACCCAGCTCAGCTTCGGAGCAGAGCATGCCGTTGGAAATCTTGCCGTAAGTCTTCCGTGCGGAAATCTCGAACCCACCCGGCAGCACGCAGCCCGGCAGTGCGACGATAACAATGGAGCCCTCTTCAAAGTTGCGGGCACCACAGATGATCTCCTGCAGCTCGCCGGTGCCATTGACATCACCGACATTGACCTGACAGAAGCGAATTGGCTTCTTAAAGCCCTCGAGCTCCTCAATGTGGTCGACGCGACCGAAAACCAGCGGCCCCTCGACCTTCTCCAGCGGCTCGTGCCCCTCGGTTTCAAAACCAACGCGGACAAAGCCCTCATCCAACTCGTCCGGGGTAACGGACCAGTCCGGGTTGATGGTGTTCTCTGGGCCGCGAACGATTTCAGTGACCCACGACTGTGGAATGAACATGTAAGTAAAACTCCTATCTGTAGGTCAGTGAATTAGCCGCGGATACCGAACGGCTGCGTGAAGCGGACGTCGCCTTCGACCATGTCGCGCATGTCGGTCAGGCCGTTGCGGAACTGCAGGGTGCGCTCCAGGCCCATGCCGAACGCGAAGCCCGAGTACACGTCCGGGTCAATACCGGAGGCACGCAGCACGTTCGGGTTGACCATGCCGCAGCCGCCCCACTCGATCCAGCCTGCGCCGCCCTTCTTATTCGGGAACCAGACGTCAACCTCAGCGGACGGCTCAGTGAACGGGAAGTAGTTGGTGCGCATGCGGGTCTTGGTCTCCGGACCGAACAGCGCCTTTGCCATGTGATCCAGCGTGCCGCGCAGGTGCCCCATGGTCAGCCCCTTGTCCACAGCGAGTCCCTCCACCTGGTGGAAGACCGGGGTGTGGGTGGCGTCGAGCTCATCGGTGCGGAAGGTACGGCCCGGGCAGATAACGTAAATCGGCAGGTCACGTGACTGCAGAGTGCGAACCTGGACCGGCGAGGTGTGCGTACGCAGCACCTGCTTGGATCCTTCCGGCGCAATGTGGAAAGTATCCTGCAGAGTACGAGCCGGGTGATCCGGCAGGAAGTTCAGCGCGTCAAAGTTGAAGTACTCGGCTTCGACCTCTGGGCCCTCGGCGATTTCCCAGCCCATGCCCACGAAGATGTCACCAATCTGCTCGGACAGGATGGTAATTGGGTGCATACCGCCACGCTGACTCTGCGTGGTGTCCACCGACACGTCGATACGCTCCGCGACCAGGCGACGCGCGTTTTCCTCTTCCTCCAGCACTGCAAGACGCTCAGCATAGTGCTTTTCGACGGCTCCGCGAACAACATTTACGCGACGACCAGCATCCTTGCGCTCAGCCTTCGGAATGGAGCCCAGCGCGCGGCGAGCCTGCGGAATGTAGCCTTCATCCCCCAAGTGCTCACGGCGGGCGGCAGAAAGCTCATCCAGGTTGCCGGCAGCATCAAAGGCACCCGTGGCCTTCTGCGCAGCCGCCTGGAGGGCTTCCTCGGAAAGATCGATAGGATTTGGCGAATCGCTCACGTGTCAACCACTTCTATATAGGACTATCAGTTCTTGTGATGGAACAATCATAGTCGAGGATAACTGCACACGTGCATGCACCTCACCATCGAGGTTTCCTACTTACCCCGAACCGTCTCCCACAGGCACATGGCCGCTGCGGTGGCGAGGTTCAACGACTCTGCCTCGCCCTTAATCGGGATGGACACACTTGCCCCCGCCGAGGCCGTAATCTCCTCCGACAGGCCATGGGCTTCGTTGCCGAAAAGCCAGGCGACGGGACCGTCGGGAAGCGCATCAACGCCGAGCGTGAGAGCGCCATCCATCGCCGTGGCGAGGGTGGTAAAGCCCGCTTCCCTGACTTTCTCCATAACGACATCAATATCGCGCTCGCGTGCGACAGGGGTATGAAAAACAGAACCTGCCGACGAACGCACGGCCTTAGAATTCAACGGGTCAACCGAATCGCCAGCAAGGATAACCGCACCAGCTCCGAGAGCATCAGTCATACGCACAATCGTGCCGACATTACCCGGGTCATTGCACTCCACCGGAATCACCAGACAGCCGGACTGCTTTCCAACCTCAATGGCCTCTTCCAACGAAATGGACACCGCACCTGTGTCGCAGACAGCGAAGAGTCCGGTGGTGGTGACAGTTTCACTTAAAGAGCGGGCGGCGGCGGCGTCGATAAGCGAAACAGACTTACGCTGCGTCCCCGATTCGAGATACCCCGTGAGCAGCTCGCGGAACTGCTCGGCGGCGGCAGCGGTGACGAAAATTTCTACGACAGCCTCTGCGCGGATAGCCGCATCGACGGAATTGAAGCCCTCGATGAGGAAGCGCCCGGCCTTCTTCCGCTTGGCCGCACGGTGGAGCTGAATAGCCGCCGAGACTCGCGGGGTGCGAGGAGTAAACGGCTCGTCGTTGAAGTACAGCGCAGAGTTCATAGTGATTAATCCTAGTGATGCGGCTCGGGATTCATAACCGCCAGCAGGCCAGTGCGGATACGAAAAACCACCGTCGAGGTTATTCGTTAACCCAATCGACGGTGGTTTTTCAAAGATGTTGGCAGGCGCACTGCCGGTCGCAGGCGCTTGCCGACGCTACGTACGAGTTACCTCGTAGCTGCTTTACTTAGCAGCAGGAGCGTTGACGTCCTCCGGCAGAGCATCCTTAGCGACCTTGACCAGAGCAGCGAATGCCTGTGGGTCGTTGACAGCCATCTCAGCCAGGTTCTTACGGTCAACCTCAACGCCAGCCAGGTTCAGGCCCTGGACGAAGCGGTTGTAGGTGATGTCGTTAGCGCGGGCAGCAGCGTTGATACGCTGAATCCACAGACGACGGAACTGACCCTTACGGTGGCGGCGATCGCGGAACTCGTAGGTCTTGGAGTGGAGCATCTGCTCCTTGGCCTTGCGGTACAGGCGGGAGCGCTGACCACGGTAGCCCTTTGCGGAATCGAGAACTTCGCGACGCTTCTTCTTAGCGTTAACAGACCGCTTCACACGTGCCACGGTGATACTTCCTTTTCGTTGTCTTTAAGAACTAGTGAAATTAAGAGGGCGATTGCCCTGGGACGAGGCTTGAAAAACTAAGCCTTGCCCAGCAGACGCTTGACGCGCTTGACGTCCGACTTAGCAACGTCCGTGGTGCCCTTCAGGCGACGGGTACGAGTGGACGGCTTGCCCTCCAGGAGGTGGCGGCGATTAGCCTGCTCGCGGCGCAGCTTGCCGGAACCGGTAACCTTGATGCGCTTTGCGGTGCCCTTGTGGGTCTTCTGCTTCATGTTAAAACTCTCCCCTACCGATCTTTGACGCTCGTGGCGCAAAAATCTCGTTTACAACCATTTCTGGTCAGGTCGGTTACTTCTTACCCTTATTCCGAACCGGCCCCAGGACCATAGTCATGTTGCGACCGTCCTGCTTCGGGCGAGACTCGACGGTGCCGTACTCTTCGACATCGGCGGCCAGACGCTCCAACAGGCGGAATCCCA
Source organism: Corynebacterium sp. LK10 (assembly GCF_008042455.1). Lineage (NCBI taxonomy): Bacteria > Bacillati > Actinomycetota > Actinomycetes > Mycobacteriales > Corynebacteriaceae > Corynebacterium > Corynebacterium sp. LK10. Next base: position 431,436 of record NZ_NOVT01000002.1, on the reverse strand, counting down.
GTTCTGGACGAGACTGTTCACGGCCACGGAACATAATCGTGACCTTGACCTTCGAACCCTTCTCCAAGAAACGAACAACGTTGTTCTTCTTGGTTTCGTAGTCGTGGTCATCAATCTTCGGACGGAACTTCTGCTCCTTGACCACAGTCTGCTGCTGGTTCTTTCGAGCCTCGCGTGCCTTCTGGGCTTGTTCGTACTTGAACTTGCCGTAGTCCATAATCTTGGCGACCGGCGGCTTTGCTCGCGGAGCAACCTCAACCAGGTCAAGGTCTGCTTCGTAAGCGAGCTTGAGTGCGTCACCGGTGCGGACAACGCCCACCTGCTCACCATTCGGTCCTACAAGGCGGACTTCCGGTACTCGAATATCCTCGTTAATACGAGCTTCAGCGCTGATGTGGCCTCCTAGGTTGAACCTGAACAATCTTCGTTTCAAACCGCGATAGCAAGCGGGAAAGGAAGAAAAGCCACGCGTCTACAGCGGATTACTACACACTGTATAAGGACGCCTTCCAATCGTGCGATGTGACATCACCGATTAGGGTGGACCCCGGCGCTACCGTAATTCTTTGGCGCACCTAGGGTGGGACTTAAATCCTCTTCGCTGCCGAATGCAACTAAATGCTCCCCGAAGGCAGCAAGCATCGCATTCTGGCGGTCGTAGACGAGATGTTAACACAGCTGTTCTCGCACACCAAAACCGACTCTTATGCCAGGTTATTGACCATCAGCTCCCCGGCGCGAAACCGAGCGCTAAATAGCGCAATCCGAATTGTAATCAGATTGGTAGATTCTCTCCATAGTTTTTAGGCCAAACACGATTAAAGTCGTCACAATGAATACTGGCTCCAACGGCTTTGGCCCTAAAGCCGAGAACACCAATCCTAATCAGCATTCCGCCCGATACGGCAAGCCACCGACCGGCGATTTTGTCCTGACCGGCGACTCCGTCTCAGGGCTTTCCCATGCTCTGGCAGATCTCGAGGCTAGCTCGCTTCGGCTGGCTCAGCTCACCCATACTTGGCAGGTACGCCTTTCCCAGGCAAGCGAGCACGAGCCGACCGTACCGCGCTCGCCTCAAACTATGGGCACGGAATCTGCGCCAGCACCTCAAGGGGGCACATCGACACAATCCGCAACCACCGCCAGCGCCCCGTCCACCACTAGAGCAGACACCGCCTCCCCGTTGGGAACCGCAGGCTGAGCAGACACTGACCACACCGCAGTATCCCCAGCAGTCTCAGCAGATGCAGGTGCCACCACCGCCAACGCAAGCTGACTGGCGGAACCAACCAGCTCCCCTGCCACAGAGCGACGCAACTGCGCAGCCGATGTTCGGCTTCCCCTCTGCCCACCAATGGCGGCGGGATTCGAAGTCGCCACAGTCTTCTCCCTCGCCACAGTCTTCTCCCACAGACTCCACCTCGCCACCGAAGCTGCCAGAGGCACCGCGCGAACCTCGCGAGCCCTGGTGGCGCAACGAGAAGGCAATCATCAGAATCATCGCCATCTTCGGTGGTCTCATCACCGCTGCCGGTATCGCGTTTTTCGTCGCGGTCGCAATCCAATCCGGCCTGATTGGACCAGCCGGTCGTGTGATCCTGGCTTACTTGTTGGCCGCCGTGCTCGCGGTCGCGGCTGTGCGAGCGCACCGTCGTCAAGCACCGCCTGCTGGTGTGACGGCGCTGATTGCGACATCACTAGCCGCTGCGCACCTGACAACGATGTCGATGTCCTACCTCCTCGACTGGATTCCGGTGGCAGCGACGCTGGTCATCATGTTGCCTTTCGCCGCAGTCGGTCTATACGGCGCGCGGTGGACGAAGTCGAGTGCAACCGCGGCGTGGACAATCACAATCAACACCGGATTAATGCTGTGGGCGACGATCGGCCTCAACTTCCACGCCCGCCCGCTGAGCTCCTCGCTCGCGCAAATCACCCTTCAACTGATGGTCATCGCCGCTATCGTCTGCCTCCTGAACGTCCCCTTCCGGAAGTACGTAGTCGCATTCCTGCTCGGCGCAAACGTTCTCATCGGCGTAATCACGACCAACAATGCACTGGTGATGCCCGCAATCGCCGCACTCACCATTGCCCTTTTCGCGTTTGCCCAGTTCGGCCCGCTGGCGTTGGCTCGCCAACTCACTCCCGAGCTTGACGACGAGCCTTCGGAAACCAGCACCTGGGAAGACGATCTGGTCACCATCACGTCAGTAGTTGCCTTCTCGACTCCGGTTGTAGCTGCAGTCCCAACGGTCAACGCCACACAGTCCACCTCCAGCCTCTGGTTGCTGCTCTACGGCGGATTCGTGCTGTTCATCGCAATTGCTGCAGTATTCCTTTGGAACCGTGCCATCTTCCGCTATCTCGCCCCAATGGCCTTAGCCACGGCAATTCTGCCCTGGCTAGCGCTCGCGGTGGCAGGCCCGGAAAGGAGCTCAGGAGCCGATACTGGACCCCACTCTTGGGGTCTCATCCCAATCTCTATCGGTGCCGCGCTCTTTGTCTGGGCGCTGGCCACAGCATCGAAGCACGGCGCGATTGGCGCACGACTACAGGCTCCTGAACCAACCCGGGATGCCGTGGCACCATATACAAAGATTGCGGCACTGACCTGGCTGCTCGGCGCAACGGTAGTACACCTCTACATCCTGCCCGCAGCATTGAATGCCGGTGCTGCGGACGACTACTCGGCAACGTGGGCAGAAATGCTTTCGCTATTGTTCCTGCTGTGCGCCGACGTCGGCCTGGCCGTGACGGCAGCGAGGTCGCAGCTACCGCCAGCTTTTGCACTGATTGGCCTGGCTGCACTGGGTATGCCATTTATCGTGCTGCTCACGACTATTGGCGTGAGCTTCAACGCTGCACACATGTTGTTGAGTATTTTCTGGGCCACGATTGCCGGCATGCTGGTGCTATCGAAGAGGTTCCACCACATTCCGGCGCGACTGGCAGCGGGTTTAACGATTGCGGCGCTGTCTATCGTCAAGCTGATCTTCTACGACATGGCAACGCTCGATGGCGTTATCCGCGCCTTGGCGTTCCTCGGCTGTGGCCTGATTCTGCTGGCCATGGCGGTCTCCGGGGCGAAGCAGAAGAGTGCCGAGGAGCCGGCGGCACCGGACCGTGACGGCACCGCCAGCGATACTGACGCTGCCGGCGCTGCTGCCGACGCTGCCGGTGCGAGCGGCGCAGCAGATGCCGACCCCGCTGCTGACAGAATGGAAGGCATCACCCGCACCGACGGTCCTGGAATTTCCGACGGAAACGAGCCGACTACCTAAGCTACTTAAGCAGCGGCTTCAGGTACTGCCCGGTGTGGGAGCCGGAACAGTTCGCGACATCCTCCGGCGTGCCCTCTACAACCACGGTGCCACCGCCGGAGCCGCCTTCCGGCCCCATGTCGATGATCCAATCCGCAGACTTGATGACATCCAAATTGTGCTCAATGACAATGACGGTGTTGCCCTTGTCCACCAGGCCCTGCAACACCAACATGAGCTTGCGGATGTCCTCAAAATGCAGCCCCGTGGTCGGCTCATCCAAGATGTAGACCGTCCGGCCATTGGAGCGCTTCTGCAGCTCACTGGCCAACTTCACGCGCTGAGCCTCACCACCCGAGAGCGTGGTTGCCGCCTGCCCGAGACGGACATAGCCCAGGCCGACGTCGACAAGCGTATTGAGATAACGCGCAATCGACTGAATCGGCTCGAAGAACTCCGCTGCCTCGGAGATGGGCATGTCCAGAACCTCAGCGATGGTCTTGCCCTTGTAACGAACCTCCAGCGTTTCGCGGTTGTAGCGCGCGCCGTGGCAAACCTCGCAAGGCACATAGACGTCCGGCAGGAAGTTCATCTCAATCTTGATGGTGCCGTCGCCCTTACACGCCTCACAGCGGCCGCCCTTGACGTTGAAGCTGAATCGACCGGGCTTATAGCCACGAACCTTGGCCTCTTGCGTCTCGGCGAAGAGGTTGCGGATCTTGTCGAACACACCGGTGTACGTCGCTGGGTTGGAACGCGGGGTGCGACCAATCGGCGACTGATCAACTTGCACCAGCTTGTCCAGCTGATCCAACCCCTCCACGCGGCTGTGTCGACCCGGCACCTGACGAGCACCGTTGAGCTCGTTGCTCATCACCTTGGCCAGGATTTCGTTGACCAAGGTGGACTTGCCGGACCCGGAAACACCCGTAACGCAGGTCAACACGCCGAGGGGGAACTTCACGTCAATCTTCTTCAGGTTGTTTTCGCGAGCGCCCTTGACCGTCACCATGCGCGACTTATCAATCGCACGACGGTTCTCCGGCACCGCCAATACCCGACGACCCGAGAGATACGCACCTGTCAGTGATTCCTCGCAGTCAACGATGCCAGACGGTTCACCCTGGTAGACGATTTGTCCACCGTATTCACCGGCCTTTGGCCCAATGTCGACCAGCCAATCGGCCTCGCGAATCGTGTCCTCATCATGCTCGACCACAATCAGGGTATTGCCCAGGTCGCGCAGGTTTTTCAGAGTCTTGATTAGACGGTTGTTATCACGCTGGTGAAGACCAATCGAGGGCTCATCCAAGACGTAGAGCACGCCAGCGAGCCCCGAACCAATCTGTGTGGCCAGACGAATTCGCTGCGCTTCACCACCGGACAGCGTGCCTGCCGAACGAGACAGGGACAGATAATCCAGGCCAACGTCAAGCAGGAATTTCAGACGAGCCTGCACCTCACGCAGAACACGCCCGGCAATCATTTCCTCGCGCTTGCCCAGAGTCAGCGAATTCAGGAATGCCGAGCCATCGTGAACCGATAGCTCTGTCAGCTCGGCAATATTCTTCTGCCCGAACTCCGCCGAATCCAACGTCACCGAAAGAATCTCCGGACGCAAACGAGTACCGCTACATGCCGGGCACGGCACCTCACGCATGTACCCCTGGAAACGCTCCTTCTGAGAGTCGCTCTCCGCCTGTGACAGCTTGCGGTGCAGGTACGGCATCACGCCTTCGAAAGGTGCGGTGTACTGGCGAGTACGGCCGTAGCGATTGCGGTAACGCACCGTGACCTTGTGGCTGGAACCATGCAGCAGGGCCTTGCGCTGCGGCGCTGTGAGGTCTTCGAAAGGCGTGGTCGGGTCGAAGCTCATCTCGGTGGCGAGGCCTTCAACCAGCTTTTCAAAGTACTTCTTGTTCAGCGTCTGCCGCCACGGCGCAATCGCCTCAATCGTCGGCAGCGACGGATCTGGAATCACCAGGTCCGTGTCCACCTCCAGCTTGGTACCGATACCGTCACACTCCGGGCACGCACCATACGGCGAGTTAAAGGAAAACGACCGTGGCTCCAACTCATCGATAGCAATACGGTGCCCATTCGGGCAGGCCATCTTCTCCGAGAACCGCTGGGTTCGACGCGGGTCGTCCGCCTCTAGCCCGACGGCGTCGATGACCACGACGCCGTCGGCAAGCAGAAGCGCCGTTTCGACGGAATCGGTGAGCCTGCGCTGCTGCGACTCCTTCACCTGGAGACGGTCAATGACCACGTCAATGTCATGCTTGACCTGCTTCTTCAGCTTCGGCGGATCCGTTAGACGGTGCATTTCACCATCGACGATGACACGCGCGTAGCCCTCGGATGCGAGGCGTTCAAACAGGTCGACGAATTCACCCTTGCGCGTGCGCACGACGGGTGCGAGGACCTGGAATTTGGTGCCCTCCGGCATTTCCATGACCTGATCGACGATCTGCTGTGGAGTCTGTGAGGAGATTACTTCCCCACAGGTCGGACAGTGCGGAGTACCGGTGCGCGCGTAGAGAAGACGCAGGTAGTCATACACTTCAGTGATGGTTCCGACGGTCGAGCGCGGGTTGCGGTTCGTCGACTTCTGGTCGATCGACACCGCCGGCGAGAGCCCCTCAATCATCTCTACATCGGGCTTTTCCATCTGCCCCAGGAACATGCGCGCATAGGAGCTCAGCGACTCCACGTAACGGCGCTGGCCCTCGGCGAAAATTGTGTCAAATGCCAGTGACGATTTACCCGACCCCGACAGACCTGTGAAAACCACCATCTTGTCTCTGGGCAAATCGATGTCAACACCCTGCAGGTTATGCTCGCGGGCGCCTCTGACCACTAGACGTTCAGCCACAGTGGGAAACCTCAATTCGTCGACGATTCACTGCCGACTAGTCTACAGTCCATAACCAATTTTTCGCACATGTGTTCAGAGACTCGTGGTTACGTTGCGCTCCTAGCGCGCCGACAGACACCTCATTACCCTGGGGCGCATGAACGACGACATTACAATCAGCCCTTACTCCAACTCGCCGAGAACGCGCGGCGTTGAGCGCATTGACTACGGCAATGTCACTATTTATAAGACCTCCGTCGGATCGATGGACAACAACGTCTACCTTTTGGTCGACTCCCGCGAGCCCGACAATTCCCTACTTATCGACGCCGCCACCGACGCCGACCATCTAATCCGCCTGGTTGAGCACGTCGGCGCGCAGGTCCGCACGATTGTCACCACGCACTCCCACGGCGATCACGTTCAGGCGCTCGGCGAGCTCCTGCAGTCATTCCCGGCCCGCCACATCACGTCCAGCCTCGACGCTGCCGACATTCCCGAGCCCGCCGACCAGCAGCTCGACGGCGGCGAGACCATCACGTTCGGCGAGGACATCACGCTGCCCACGTTCATCCTTCGCGGACACACCAAGGGCGGCCTCTGCCTCGACCTGTCCGCCAAGGAAGCCGGCGCGCTTTCCGACGACACCCCGTCACACCACCTCTTCGTCGGTGACAGCATCTTCCCAGGCGGTGTCGGCAAAACGTACTCGCCCGAGGATTTCACGCAGCTTATCGACGATGTCGAGAGCCGTGTCTTCCGCGTCTACCCCGCCGACTCGGTGATTCACCCCGGCCACGGCAAAGACACCACAGTTGGTGTCGAGAGCCCCGAGGTCGAGAACTGGCGCCAGCGTGGTTGGTAGCGCTGGATGAGCGTGGTTGGCAGTGCTGGATGAGCGTCGTTGGCAGTGCTGGATGGTGCCGCAGCTTCTGAAAAACTTGTCATTCCCGCGACATAAATAGGCCGGGCTGCGTAGGATTAATAGTGAATTACAGCGACCAGATGGCCAAAAACACGGTTTCACCTGGACGACAAAGGAGATGGAATTTAGATGATTCGCAAGTTTGCCCGACCAATGCTGGCCTCGGTTTTCGTTGCCGACGGTGTCGACACGCTGATGAACCAGAAGGATCATGAAGAGGGCGCACGCGACCTGATTGCCCGCGTCCGCTCCGTAACCCCGAACCAGTACAACAAGTACGTGCCAAATAGCGAGAAGCTGGTTGTCCAGGTCGTCGCTGGCACCAAGGTTGCTGCGGGTTCCCTCTACGCTCTGGGTAAGGCCCCACGCCTGTCCGCCACCGCTCTGGTCGCTGCACAAGTTCCGACGATGCTCGCTCGCCACGCATTCTGGGAAACCCAGGATTCGAAGGAGAAGGCGGCTCGCCGCACTGGTTTCCTGACCGACATCGGTTTGCTGGGCGGCCTCTTCCTGGCTACTGCTGACACCGACGGCAAGCCGGGTGTCGCTTGGCGCGCTGAGAAGGCAGGCAAGCAGCTGAACAAGAAGGTTCAGGCTGCCCTGCCGACCAAGTCTGAAACCGAGCAGCGCACTGAGGAAATCAGCGCAGCCTTCGCTTCCGCCGGCGAGAACGTCCGCGAAAAGGCCGGCCTGCTCCGCGACCGCGCTTCTGAGGCCACCGATGGCGCTCGTGAATACGTCGAGGACAACAAGGACGGCTGGCGCGAGCAGCTCACCGACGCCTTCGACACCGCTAAGAGCTACGTCGAGGACAACAAGGACGACTGGATTGCCAAGGCCACCGAGCTCGCTGAGGACGCGCGCGACTATGCCGAGGACCTGGGCAAGGATCTCAAGAAGGACACTCGCAAGCAGCGCAAGGAACTGCGCAAGCGCGCAGCCAAGGCTTCCAAGGAGGCCAAGAAGTCCGCAAAGAAGGCGCAGAAGCGCCTGCAGTAAGTTTGCTGCCGCAGTTAAAGCGGTATACTTAAACGCTCCCCACGCCACTACGCGTGCGGGAGCGTTTTCATATTTTTATATTCATTCAGCACATCAGTTAGCACTAATTTTGCGATTCGTTGAGGAGACCAGGTTGGCGTCGCGCGCATCCGAGCCCGGGCAGGACCAGACAGGCCGCATTGGCCACACTGGCCAGGCAGGTCTGCCGGACCAGGCAAGTTCAGCACCACAGCGAGAAGAAGAAAGCATCCTTGCTGCCGAACAGGCCTACGTCGACCGTGCGTTCAGCTTCCTCGACCGGGCACGCGAGCGCGACCAAGAGTACCTGCGCCAGGTCATGCTCATCGACGACCCAGACCCGCAAGCCCGCGTTGAACGCGAGGTGGAATACCACCGACTACAGGCTAATCTGGACCGCTACCGCTCAGCCGAGATCGGCCTGGTCTTTGGTCGAATCGATATCGATGACACAGATCCCGACAATCCTTTGGCAGAGGAAGGGCCGGGGGCGACCGTCGATAAGCGATACATCGGGCGAATCGGCCTGTCCGATGAAAACGACGACTACCGCACGGTCATCATGGATTGGCGTGCCGACGGCGCGCGCCCGTTTTACCTGGCCACGACCGCGCATCCCGAGGGAGTCAGCCTGCGCCGACACCTGCGCACGCACGGCCGGAAGGTCCGCAGCATTGACGACGAATGGCTCTCCGGCGAGGAAGCCGACAGCGCACACGAGACCGAAGTTGAAGCGGGCGTCGGTGGCGAATCGGTGCTGCGGGAGGTCATGAATCAAGCGCGCACCGGCCATATGCGCGGCATTGTGGAGACCATTCAGCGCGAGCAGGACCTCATCATCCGCGACTCCACCCGCGGCACTCTGGTCGTCCAGGGCGGCCCCGGCACGGGCAAGACGGCGGTGGCGCTGCATCGCGTCGCATGGCTTCTCTACACCTACCGCGATCAGCTGGCGAAAACCGGTGTCCTCATCATCGGCCCGAACACAACCTTCCTCGACTACATCTCCCGCGTGCTGCCGAGCCTCGGCGAAACGGGCGTGGTGCTGACCACCATCGCCGATCTCTACCCCGGCGTGCGCGGTTCCGACGCGCTTATCGACGGACACAACCCCGAACCCTTGGTTGCGCAGGAAGTTAAGGGCTCGATTGAGATGCTCACGATCCTGCGTGAGGCCGTGCGGGCCTACCAGGAGCTGCCCGCGGAACCTCTTGAGGTCCGGAACGACAACATCACTCTGACCATCACGCCGGAGATGGTGAAAGCCGCGCGGACGCGTGCGCGGAGGACTCGTAAACCCCACAATCTGGCTCGCCCGATTTTCCGCGATCACGTGGTGGAACTGCTGGCCGCACAGATGGCCGAGGTCATCGGTGCCGATCCGCTGGGCGGCGAAAACCTCCTGTCCGTGACCGACATTGCCGATCTACGCGACGAAATCGACGAATCCGGAGCAGTTGCCGACATCCTCGATGAGCTGTGGCCTGCGCTTACGCCCGAGCGGGTGCTGTCGGAGCTGCTGAGCTCTCGCGAGGCCATCGACTACGCCGCCACCGATTACGACGAGCTGACGCGCGAGGCTCTCTACCGGCCGGAAGGCACCGACTGGATGCCTTCCGACGCCCCGCTTCTCGACGAGCTGGCGGAACTCCTCGGCCCAGTTGGTGACGCGGAGGCCGATGAAGAGGATTGGCAGGCCCGCGTCGAGGAAGCGCAGGGCGCGTTGGATACCCTGTCCAGTTCTGCGTCCCAGGATCTTGACGACGGCTTCGAGGCCGAGATTTTGTCAGCGTATGACGTCATCGATGCCGAGGCACTGGCCGAACGCCACCGTGAGCGCGACCTGCGATCCACCGCCGAGCGGGCGGCGGCGGATCGCCTGTGGGCCTACGGCCATGTCATCGTCGACGAGGCTCAGGAACTCTCCGCGATGGCCTGGCGAATGCTGCGCCGCCGCAGCCCCAACGGCTGGATGACCCTCGTCGGCGACGTGGCCCAGACGGGCTCCCCCGCAGGTGCCGCGACCTGGGATGATGTGCTGGAACCCATCATCGGCTCGAGGTGGCATCTCCACGAGCTGACCGTCAACTACCGCACCCCAGCTGAGGTGATGGAGGTCGCCGCCAGCGTCCTGGCCGAGATTGATCCGGAGCTGGAGGCACCGCAGTCGATCCGCGCGACCGGCCGCAAGCCTGTCCAGGCTCGCACCGTGACGGAGGCTCTGGCGCATGTGGAGCAGGTTGCGCAGCCGGACCGCCTGGTCGCTGTGATCGCGCCCGCCGAGTTGCTCGAAGCCACGCGCGCGGAGGTGCGGGATTTTCTCGGTGGTGGAGCTGATGGAGATGGTGACCCTGATGGTGCTGGCGGGGCTAGTGCCGCCGATGACGCACCTGCTACTCGCCCCAGCAAACTCACCAACTGCGCGGTCTACGACATCACGACCTCAAAAGGCCTGGAATTCGACGAGGTCATCGTCGTTGCGCCCGACCAGATTGTGGCGCAATCCCCACAGGGGCTACAGGACCTGTACGTTGCACTGACTCGTGCGACCCAGGGGCTAATTGTTGTGGCGCCTCAGCAGTCGAGCGTTTTGCCGGAGCTGCAATGGTTAGAATGACGAGGATAGTGCCGTACAGAATGAGTGAGACATTATGTCCCAAAACTATCTACCTCAGCTAGCTGAACTTCGCGCACGCCGTCTCATTGCCCAGGGGTTAGCTGCAAGTCAAGCACGCAGCGATTGGAATACAAACCTCAACTCGCCTGCATTATCAGCAACGCATGGCATGGTCGCTCTACAAGGGCAGAATTATTCGAACGGTGTTAATGCCATCGCCCTACGCAGTGGCAGCACCACCGACGATGTTTTAGCAGCCATTTCTTCTTACGACATCGTTCGCTGTTGGTCTCAACGAGGCACCCTGCACTTTGTTTCAGCGCAAGACGCGGGAGCAATTATGAGGTTGACGAATCCGCGCATCGAAAAGGCAGCAGCAAGACGTCGTACGACACTCGGGCTTTCTCAAGATGATGTGCAGACCGCAAGGGCAGCATTTCATTCCGAATTGCGCTCACGTGGCCTGTCCGACCCGCTGACTCGGACTGAAGCCTATGAGGTTTTCGCAGATCATGGAATAGACCCCACGGAACAAAGAGGTCCTCACCTACTGCGCACATTCGGCGGCGAAGGCGCTGTCGTCCAAGGGCCACGAAAAGGATCCGAAGATACCTTCGTCCTGCTTGCCGACGTAACTTTCAAAGGCGGCCTCTCAGCAAATACCACGGAGGGCTCCAGCACAGAACACTCAGCTGAATCCACGCTGGCCGACATTGCCTGGCGCTATGTTAATTCCCGCGGACCTATCTGTGTAGCTGACTTCGCGTGGTGGCTGGGGCTGACGAAAACTCAAGCGAAAAAGGCCTTTAAGCTTATCGACCACTTAATAGCTCCTTTCTCCCTCGATTCCTCTGCCTCTCCGCACACGCCAACTGACACAGAATTCACCGGCGAAGGACTCGCACAAAATGAGTACTTCATGCCGGCATGGCAGCAGAACGTAGCTGAGGCCGAGCTTGAAGCCGCGCTTTCACTGACGCTTCGACTGCCCGCTTTTGACGAGTACCTCATGGGCTATGGCAGCCGTACCGAAGTTCTTCCTGAATCCCTTCGCAACCAGGTCTTAACCAGAAACGGAATTAGCTGGCCTTTTGTAGTTGAAGAAGGGGTTATCACCGGCCGACAATAGAAAAACCGGCACCTCAACTAAGAGATGCCGGTTTAAAACGAAAGCTAAATTGTTAGCTGACGGTCTTACTAGCTCACCGTTTTGTTAGCTCACAGTGTGAACAATCATGACGTCACAGTCCGACTGACGAGCAACATCAGCCGGCACGGAGCCCAGCAGACGACCAGTCAGCGAGTTAATACCGCGGTTGCCAACCACCAGCAGGTCAGCGCGACGGTCAGTGACCAGAGACATCAGAGCCTCAACCGGGGAGCCGGAACGAACCTCGGTCTCAACCTTGGTAGCGCCGACGGCCTCTGCGGCCTCCTTAGCAGCAGCCAGGTTCTTCTGAGCCGGGTCATCACCGAGGACCTGAACCGAATCCTGGCGCAGGGTCTTGGACGCATCCTCTGCAGTCTCGTAGTAAGCGCAGCCGATAACCAGGGTGGCATCGAAAGCCGCGGCAATCGAGGCAGCGCGCTCTACTGCGAGCAGCGACGACTTAGAACCATCCGTGCCGACAACAATGGTCTTGTAATCACTCATGAAAACTATCCCTCACTGTGGAAGTTGCATTAAAACAGTTCATCGTGCGTAACGCCGTCGTTGCCCCGAACCCACTGGCCAGAGCCACTTTCGCGAATACACTGTTTTACTTCCCACAACAGTAGCAAAAAACTACTCGACACCGGCCTCAATCATCCCCTTAAGTTCCTTCTTGAGGTCGAAAATCTCATCGCGCAAGCGCCCCGCGAGCTCGAACTTCAACTCTCGCGCAGCCGCGGCCATCTGCTCCGACAGGTCCGCGATAAGCGCCTCGAGCTCCGCCCTCGGCATCTGCTTACCGCTAGCACCATCGGCCGCGCCCGAGCCGTCGGCACGCGAGAGCAGCGCATCAGCGGCCGCACCGGTCTTGCCTTCGTAATCGGTGTCAGCGTTGTCGTAGACCTGATCCAGAATGTCCGCGATCTTCTTGCGCAGCGGCTGCGGATCGATGCCATGCTCAGTGTTGTAAGCAATCTGCTTTTCGCGGCGGCGCTCCGTCTCGTCGATGGCGAACCGCATGGAATCGGTGATCTTGTCGGCGTACATGTGCACCTCGCCGGAGACGTTTCGCGCGGCACGACCAATCGTCTGAATCAACGAGCGCTCCGAACGCAGGAACCCCTCCTTGTCGGCGTCGAGGATTGCCACCAGCGAAACCTCGGGCAAGTCCAGCCCCTCGCGCAGCAGGTTAATACCGACCAGCACGTCGTACTCGCCGAGACGCAACTGCCGCAGCAGCTCAACGCGTTTGAGCGTATCCACATCCGAATGCATGTACCGCACCTGCACGCCATTTTCGAGCAGGTAGTCGGTCAGATCCTCCGCCATCTTCTTCGTCAGGGTTGTGACGAGAACGCGCTCGTCACGCTCGGTGCGCTTTCGGATCTCGCCGATCAAATCATCGATCTGCCCCTCAGTAGGCTTAACGACGATCTTGGGGTCCACCAGCCCAGTCGGACGAATAACCTGCTCCACATACTCGCCACCGGTCTTTTCGAGCTCATAGTCACCCGGCGTTGCGGACATGAACACGACCTGGCCCACGCGGGCATCGAATTCGTCGAACGTCAGCGGGCGGTTATCCAACGCCGATGGGAGGCGGAAACCGAAGTCGACGAGGTTGCGCTTACGGGAGGCATCGCCCTCGAACATGCCGCCAATCTGCGGCACGGTGACGTGCGACTCATCGATGATGGTGAGGAAGTCCTCCGGGAAATAGTCAATGAGCGTCGCGGGGGCCGAGCCCGGCGCGCGACCATCGATGTGGCGCGAGTAGTTCTCAATGCCGGAGCAGAAGCCGACCTGTTCAATCATTTCGAGGTCGTACTCCGTGCGCATGCGCAGACGCTGTGCTTCCAGCAACTTGCCCCGGTTTTCCAGATCCGCCAGGCGTTCGGCGAGTTCGGCCTTGATGTCCGCGACGGCCCGTTCCATCCGCTCCGGGCCTGCGACGTAGTGCGTAGCTGGGAAGATGCGCAGCTCAGGGACTTGGTCGATGACGTCGCCTGTGACTGGATTGAGGTAGTACAGCGAATCAATCTCGTCGCCGAAGAACTCCACCCGCACGGCCTTTTCTTCGTAGGCCGGGATGATATCGACCACGTCACCTTTTACTCGGAAGGTGCCGCGGGTAAAGGCAATGTCATTGCGGGCGTACTGAATGTCCACCAAAAGGCGCAGGAACTGGTCGCGGTCGACTTCCTCGCCCTCCTTCAGCCACACCGAACGGTCGAGGTATGACTGCGGGGTACCCAGGCCATAGATGCAAGAAACAGAGCTGACGACGACTACGTCGCGACGCGACAGCAGCGCTGAAGTAGCCGAGTGGCGCAGGCGCTCCACGTCCTCGTTGATGGAGGAATCCTTTTCAATATAGGTATCGGTCTGCGCGATGTAGGCCTCGGGTTGGTAGTAGTCGTAGTACGAAACGAAGTACTCGACCGCGTTGTTTGGCAGCAGGCTGCGGAGCTCATTGGCCAGCTGGGCCGCAAGCGTCTTGTTCGGTGCCATGACGAGGGTTGGCCGCTGCACCTTTTCGATCAACCACGCTGCGGTGGCTGACTTACCGGTGCCCGTGGCACCCATCAGGACTACCTCGCGCTCGCCTCTATCTAGGCGCTCCGACAGTTCCGCGATTGCCTGCGGCTGGTCGCCCGAGGGCTCGAACTCGCTGATGACCTCGAAGTTTCCCTCAGCGCGCTCGACTTCACCGACGGGACGGAACTCCGAGTGCGCGAGGACGGGTTGCTCTGCTGCAAATGCCATAGTTCCCAGCGTAGCGAAGGCTGTCTTGAAAGCGGCTGGTTACGTTACTTCCTGGGGCTTTGGGCTGTCCAGGGCTGGGGCCCAGGGGCTTAGGAGCGGCTGTCGAGTTCCGGACCAACATTAAAATCGGCACAGATTTGGACAAGGCTGGCATAAAGTCGCTGCCAGGCCAGCAAAGGCGGGTTCCGCTTCACCAGCTGGCCCTTAGTGCGCATGGACTGACTCCTGGTGAAGCGCAAGCCGTCTTATCGATGGTCCGCGGCTGCGGCTGCGAGGCTGCAAGGCTGCAAGGCTGCGGGAGGCCTGGGTTATCCACACCCTGAAAGTTGTCCACAGATTGGACGTGGAGCCTCTCTCACAGAAAATCCCCTGGGCCGAAAAAGCTTAGAGTCCCGACCATGGGAAGTTTCACCACGGCCGAGTTGCGTGCACTCGGCATCGGAGAGAAAAAGACCAGAGCCCTCCTACAACAAGGCAGGCTAATTAAATTGGTACGTGGCCTCTACATTGACGACCACTCTCCCGCCTCAGTCGCCCGAGCAATCACGGGGCATTACAAAAGCATTGCGCTAACCGGTAAAAGCGCAGCTCAAATCCACTTGAGACTTCCCCTGACACTTCCTATCCAGGCAGAAGGCGCGGGATCAGTTCAGGCCGAGACCTTCTCCATTAGGCACAGCCGCCTACCGTCCTACACCAGCATCAATGGCCTCCCAGTTGTCGAAGCACTCTGGGCAGCACGAGCTTCAAAAGACTATGCACGCAGAATCCTGGAAACACACTACGCCGGCCGGGACGGCGAGAAGCGACTCAACCACGACCTCAGCCGGATGCGGAAAGTTCCCGCCTGGCTGCGTGAAACCATCGCCACCACGCCAATCGGCTCATGCAGCGAACTCGAGCGCAAGCTGGCCCGTCCACTAATCAAGCGCGGGTACCGCATCCGAATGAACCAGTACATCGGCCCCTACTGCTTCGACATCCTGCTTGACCAGTGGAAAATAGCTATCGAAGTCGACTCAGAGACGTACCACGCTAACGAGGACTCGTTCATCGCAGATCGCTGGAAGGCCAACTCCGGCACGCTGCACGGCTGGATAGTCCTGCGGTTCACAGACTCATGCATCAATTGGAATCTCGACAGTGTCCTCGACGAAATCGAGCAGGCAATTCGATGGGTGCAAAAGCGCCGTCCCCGCGTGGACTATAAACCAGGATGGCCTGCCTGTCAGAAAGTTTGGGAATGGAATCCAACGGTTGGCTACGCCAATAAGCAGCGATAAACAGCCGATATCGCGAGATAAACAGCCATCCACTTGCCAAATTGTTATTTATTTTGTAATGAAAACTGACCGAACAGCAACTAGCCTGGCGCCTATGAACACTTCGCGCCGCACACCAGTCCACACGCCCGCTACGACTCGCCCAGGTTCCACCACTCGAAAAGCAACCTCACACCGAGCCCTTGTGGCCGGCATCCTCGCTACCACCGCATTGGCTTTCACCGCCTGCTCAACACAGGAAACTGAAGCAGCGCCCGAATCTGCTGCTCCGGTTGAAACCACTACCGTTACTCAGACCGAGGATGGCGTGTCTGACAAGAGTTCGGGCAACACGCCAAACCCAACCGGTTCTGCACCGGACCAGGGAGGCGATACATCGACGGCGGAGACTGGTGGCGCGTCGACGTCGTCAAGCGAAAGAGGCGACAACGGCGACGGGAGCCGGCTTCGTCAGGACATGACCGCTGAAATCTACAACAACCCCTCGCCGGGATCTACCTTCATGGCGGCCGGCGAACAGGCAACCACCTGCATCTACGGCGATGGGTACGGCCTCAACCTCATCGCGGCGGGCCCGAATACCAGCTGCGACTTTGCGAAGGCCGTTTTCAACCAGCAGACCGAGGGGCTTAACGCCTCGGAGGACAATATCCGCGACCACCTGCAGCCAAACATCAAGGCCAAGAGTCCCGCGACCGGGAAGACCTACGACCTCAGCTGCAGCACACAAGACGACGTTGTCGTGTGCACCGGCGGCAACAACGCGAAGATTTACATGTACTAGCGCACCAGGTGGCGGTCGGCAGTCGGTGCAACTGCTGGCCGCCAGCCGCGATTCGCCGATGGGGAATCGCAACAAGCCCGCAAACTCCCGCCTACAGTGAAACCATGACCGTTTCCCGCTTGCGCCCCTTCGGCGAGACCATCTTCGCCACCATGTCCCGCCTCGCCACTGAGCACGAGGCAATCAATCTTGGACAGGGCTTCCCCGACTGGGATGGGCCGGACGAGGTGCTCGCGGAGGCGAGGCATCAGATAGCTGGCGGAAACAACCAGTACGGCCCCGGCCGCGGCATGAAGGTGCTCCGCGAGGCTATCGTCGCCGATCGCGCCCGCCGCACGGGGCAGGTCTACGATGCCGACACCGAATGCCTCGTCACGGTCGGTGCCACGGAGGCGATTGCCGCCACCACCTTGGGGCATCTCGAACCCGGCAGCCACGTCATCGTCATCGAGCCGTACTACGACTCGTACAAAGCCGCCATCGCACTGGCTAACTGCACATATACCGCGGTGCCGCTCATCCCCGCAGCTTCCGGCACGGCACGCTCCTGGTCGCTCGACCGCAGCGCGCTTGCCGATGCCGTCACCGCCAAAACGGCCATGATCATCATCAATTCGCCGCACAACCCCACCGGCACCGTCCTCGCGGACGAGGACTTGCAGGCCATCGCCGATGTCGCCATCGCAAACCATCTACTCGTGCTTGCCGACGAAGTCTACGAACGCCTGTACTTCAACGGATTGTCACACTCTTCCATCAGCGCTCTGCCCGGCATGCGCGAGCGGACCATTGTCGTGTCCAGTGCCGCAAAAACCTTCAACGTCACCGGCTGGAAGATTGGCTGGGCGCTCGCCCCGACTGAGCTACTCGATGGCGTCGTCAAGGCCAAGCAGTTCTTGAGCTATGTCGGCGCCACTCCCCTTCAGCCCGCAGTCGCCCGTGGCCTGCAGGAATGTGCCCCATGGGTGGACGAGCTGGCAGGTCAGCTCGAGGGCAACATGCGGCTCCTCGCCGAGGGCTTGGAGGGCCTTGGCGCCGATGCCTTCACGCCGCAGGCAGGGTATTTTGTCGTCGCCGATGTCTCGAGCTGGGGGCTTGGCGACGCCCTGGAGACCTGCACCCGCCTGGTCAAGGAATGCCGCGTCGCAGCCATCCCCGTCACCGCTTTTGTGGATGACCCAGAGTCAGAAAAGTACCGCTACCTGGTGCGGTTCGCTTTCTGCAAGCGCGCCGAGGTGATTGAGAAGGCTATCACCCGGCTGCGGAATTATCTTGCTGCCCGGCCTGCAGCTGACGAATCTGATTCAGCGGCTGAATAATCCGCTCCCAAATCCGGTCGACCTGGCGCACGAGATCCTCCTCGGTGCCTGAGTTTTCCAGGACCACATCGGCGAACTGCAGGCGCTTGTCATCGCTGATTTGCTTAGCGATGCGCTGCTTCGCATCCTCTCGGTCTACACCGCGGCTTTCCACCAGACGGTCGAGACGAACCTCCACCGGGGTATGCACAACCACGACGAGGTCCTGCGCTTCCGACTGCCCCATTTCAATTAGCAGCGGAGAGTCGAACACGATGATGGCGTCACCTGCCGCGTTGAACTGCTCTTCGGTGCGCTGCTCAATACGCGGGTGAGTGATGGAGTTCAGCAGCTCCGTCTTCTCCGCGGATACGAAGGCCCGCTTCGCAAGCTCGCCGCGGTTGAGGGAGCCGTCGTCAAGCAAAATGCCCTCGCCGAAAGCTTCGGCGAGTTCGGCCAGCGCCGGTTCGCCGGGTTCGACGACGTCACGAGCAATCTGATCAGCGTCGATGATGGCGGCACCGAGCTCGGCAAACCTACGGGCGACCGTAGATTTTCCACTGCCCATGCCACCGGTTAGTCCTACTTTGAGCATGTCTCTAAGGGTACGTGGACACGCCCCGGCACGTTAGTGCTTTACGACGAGATCCTCGATGCGGTGGCCCTCTTCAACGGGATCCGGGTTGACTGGATCCGGAGCAGTACCGTTACCAAATGGGCTGCCACCTAGAGCTTCGCGGCCGTGCGGCTGGAGCAGGTCGGAGAGCTCCGGGCCCTTCGGGACAATGCCAAGCGGATTGAGGTCGCGGTGGACCTCGTAGTAGTGGCGCTTGATGTCGACAAAGTCAGTGGTGTCGCCGAAGCCAGGTGTCTGGAAGAGATCGCGCAGGTAGTTGTATAGAACCGGCATCTCGGAGATCTTGTTCCGGTTGCACTTGAAGTGGCCGTGGTAGACCGCATCGAAGCGGATGAGGGTCGTGTAAAGGCGAATGTCGGCCTCAGTGATGTGGTCGCCCATGAGGTAGCGGCGGGTCTCTAAGCGCTCAGAAACCTTGTCTAGGGCGCTGAACAGGCGGTCGTAAGCCTTGTCATAGGACTCCTGCGAACCCGCGAAGCCGCAGCGGTAGACACCGTTATTGATTTCGGTGTAGATGAACTGCATGAGCTCATCCATTTCCTCACGCATCTCCTCCGGGTAGAGATCCGGGGCGCCGTCGCGGTGGAACTCGACCCACTCGGTAATGAAGTCCAAGGTGATCCAAGGGAAGTCGTTGGTGACGACCTCACCCGACTCGATGTCAACGATGGCGGGGACGGTAATGCCTCGCTGGTAGTCCGGGAAGCGCTTTAGGAATACCTCCTGCAGGCGCTCGTAGCCTAGTATTTCGTCGCGGCCACCTGGCCCCTTATCGAAAGTCCAGGAGCGGGCATCGTGAACCGGCCCTGGAATTCCGACCGAAATTGCATCTTCCAAGCCGAGCAGCCTGCGAACGATAAGCGTGCGATGTGCCCACGGGCACGCACGAGCCGCAACAAGACGGTAGCGCCCGGCTTCAACGGGCCACGTCTTAATCCCCTCGCCTATCTCGCGACCGTTCTTGACAATGCGGTCGTTGATATAGCGGGTGTCGCGGTTAAAGTCCTTACCCTCCTGCGAGTACACACCGCCTGTGGAGTGGGAGGAATCCTCTACGTGATTAGCGTTATCTACCTGTTTGGCTTCGTCCTTTGTTGTCATGTCACCAATCATATGGGTAGAGAGACGGGCTGTCAACGGCAGTAAGGGCAGCCAGAGCCACCAAAATCGACAAGGCCACCAGGACATTAGGGCCCTTAGGGCCAATAGGACGGCTTGCGCTTCGCCAGCAGCCCGTTACTGTGCAGCAAGCCACTTCTGGTGAAGCGCAAGCCCGCTTTAGGCAACAGCGGCGCCACCTTTATGGCCCAAAGCCCCAACACCAGGACCAAAAATGCAGCAAGCCCCCAAGCCGCCGCTATAAGAACAAGGCCGAGCAGGTGCCCGTCGTAAAGCAAAGAAGGCACGAAAAAGCCCCAGCGAGGAAAACCTCGCCGGGGCGATTTCTCAAAGGGACGTATAAGCCCTTAGCGGCCTAGCTTAGTTGCCAGCCAGCTTCTCGCGCAGAGCAGCGAGCTGCTCGTCGGAAGCCAGGGTGCCGCCTGCGTTGTCTGCAGCCGGTGCGGCCGGAGCAGCCGGAGCTGCCTCGCCGGACTCGGAGGAGTAGTTCGAAGCGGTCTCTGCAGCCTCGGCAGCTGCAGCGCGGTGACGCTCGATCTGGGCAGCGTGCAGCTGGTGGTGACGCTCTGCCTCTGCGTAGCGAGCCTCCCACTCGGCGCGCTGAGTCTCGAAGCCTTCCATCCACTCGTTGGTCTCCGGGTCGAAGCCCTCCGGGAAGATGTAGTTGCCCTGCTCGTCGTAGGAGTCGCCCATGCCGTACTTGGTCGGGTCGAACTCTTCGGTGAAGTCCTCGTCAGCCTGCTTGAGGGACAGGGAGATACGACGACGCTCGAGGTCGATGTCGATGACCTTGACCATGACCTGCTCGTCGACGGAGACGATCTGGTCCGGAACGTCGATGTGGCGGGAAGCCAGCTCGGAGATGTGAACCAGGCCCTCGATGCCCTCCTCGACGCGGACGAACGCACCGAACGGAACCAGCTTGGTGACCTTGCCCGGAACAATCTGGCCGATTGCGTGAGTGCGGGCGAAGACGCGCCACGGATCTTCCTGAGTAGCCTTCAGGGACAGGGAAACGCGCTCGCGGTTCAGGTCGACCTCGAGAACCTCGACGGTGACCTCGTCGCCAACCTGGACAACCTCGGACGGGTGGTCGATGTGCTTCCAGGACAGCTCGGAAACGTGAACCAGGCCGTCAACACCGCCGAGATCGACGAATGCGCCGAAGTTGACGATGGAGGAAACGACACCCTTGCGGACCTGGCCCTTCTGCAGCTGGTGCAGGAACTCGGAGCGGACCTCAGACTGGGTCTGCTCGAGCCATGCACGGCGGGACAGAACGACGTTGTTGCGGTTCTTGTCGAGCTCGATGATCTTGGCCTCGATCTCCTGGCCGATGTACGGCTGGAGGTCGCGGACACGACGCATCTCGACGAGGGAAGCCGGCAGGAAGCCGCGCAGGCCGATGTCGAGGATCAGGCCGCCCTTGACGACCTCGATGACGGTACCGGTAACCGGCTCGTCGTTCTCCTTGAGCTGCTCGATGGTGCCCCAAGCACGCTCGTACTGAGCGCGCTTCTTGGACAGGATGAGGCGGCCTTCCTTGTCTTCCTTGGTCAGGACCAGCGCGTCGATCTCATCGCCAACTTCGACCACTTCGTCAGGGTCGACATCGTGCTTGATGGACAGTTCGCGGGAAGGAATGACACCTTCAGTCTTGTAGCCGATGTCGAGAAGAACCTCGTCGCGGTCAACCTTAACGACGGTGCCTTCAACGATGTCACCATCGTTGAAGTACTTCATCGTCGAGTCGACAGCGGCCAGGAAATCCTCAGCGGTGCCAATGTCGTTGATGGCAACCTGAGGGACGTTAGAAGTGGACATATAAGATGTGCTCCGAAGCGGATAGAAATCGAAAAACGGACAATTTCGGCCTTGCCCCTCAAAGAAACACCTGGACAACCGGGCCAAATCCGCTTTCGGCGAATCTCGCCATTGGCAATTAGTTAACCCGATGTCCCTGGAGCTCGAGGCTGCAAAGTCGGCACGCTAATGCATACCTAGCGAACAATACCGATTTGAGCTGCGACATTCAAGTCCGCAACACATCCGCGGCAAGCCCGCATCAAGTCCGCCGACCAGCACTACGGCCCGACCTTCGCACCACTAATGCGCAGCAGTATCCCAGTTCACACCAGCACCGATAGAAACATCCAACGGAACCAACAATTCAGCCGCCGAGTCCATCTCGCGATGCAACAGCTCCTTGATGGCTCCCTCTTCCCCATCTGCAACTTCCACAACCAGTTCGTCATGAACCTGCAGGAGGACACGCGAGCGCAGCCCGCCCCGTCGTAAAGCATCGTCGACCCGGAGCATCGCAATCTTAATAATGTCTGCCGCCGACCCCTGAATCGGCGAGTTCAATGCCGCACGTTCCGCGTTATCGCGAGCGATGCGGTTGTCGGCGTTGAGTTCCGGCAGGTAGCGACGACGATCGAACATCGTGGCCGTAAAGCCGTCCTTGCGCGCCCGCTCAACAACCTTGTGCAGGTAATCGCGCACGCCGCCGAAGCGCTCGAAGTAGTCCTCCATGAGCTTTTTCGCCTCGCGCTGCGGAATGTCGAGCTGCTGCGCCAGACCAAAAGCACTCAGCCCATAAGCCAGTCCGTAGCTCATCGCCTTCACACGACGACGCAGCTCGGGCGTGACCTCATCGATGCCGACACCGAAAACCTTCGAACCAACGTAGTTGTGCAGGTCCTCGCCCTGTCGGTAGGCCTCAATCAGCCCCGGATCCTGCGATAGGTGCGCCATCACGCGCATCTCAATCTGCGAGTAGTCCGCGGTGATCAGCTGCTCATAGCCATCGCCGACCACGAACGCCTCACGAATCCGTCGCCCGAACTCCGTGCGCACCGGGATGTTCTGCAGATTCGGCTCCGTCGACGACAGACGCCCCGTCGCCGCGACCGCCTGATTAAAAGTCGTATGAATACGGCCATCATCAGCGACAGCCTTAATCAGCCCCTCCACGGTCGACTTCATCTTCTGCGACTCGCGGAACTTCAACAGGTAATCCAGGAACGGATGCGGGTTGACCTTCGCCAGCCCCTCAATTTCCTTCGCCGCCGTGGAATAGCCCGTCTTCGTCTTCTTTGTCTTGGGCATTCCCAGCTGGTCAAACAGGACCTCTTGCAACTGCTTCGGCGATCCGAGATTCAGCTCAGGCTTATCGACGAGGTTGCGAGCCTCACTCTCCGCCTCATCGGTAGCCGCCTGCGCCTGCTTTCGGAGCTCCTCGAGCGCATCAACATCGACAGCGATACCGGCACGCTCCATCCGACCCAGCACTGGGGCGAGCGGGACTTCCAGGTCGGCGTACACACTGTAGAGCCCGGCCTCGTCGAGTTCGACAGCCAATCGCTCAGCCAGGTCGATGACGGCGGCGACATGGGAAGCGTCTTCGGCCGGGCCATCGAGCAGGGTCATCTGGCCCTCGGCCTGCGAAAGAGTCTGGCCCAGGTGACGCTGGACGACGTTGTCCAAGCTGTAGCTGCGCTGGCTTGGGCGCAGCAGATACGCAGCCAGGAAGGTGTCGTGGATGACCCCGGCCAGCTCGAAGTCGTAGTTCCAGAGTGCATGCATGGCCGTTTTAGAGTCATGCACCAGCTTCGGATGGTCGCCAGCGAGCCACTCGCGCAGTGCGTCGGCATCTTCGGCGGAAAGATCACCCAAGTCGAGAGAAACAGCCTGGCCGGAGGTCTTGCCCTTCTCATCTGCGGAGCCAATCATCAGGGTGTGCTCCCCGACCTGCAACGCGGCCGGCTCGTGCAGATTATCGAGCCAGGCAGCCAGGGCGCCGTCGTCAAGCGAAACAGCCTCGAGCTTTGTCGCACTGTCGCTGGTGGAGGCGGTGACGCCCGCGCCTTCGATGGAAAGGGTGCGGAAGACGCGTTCGCGAAGGTTGTCGCCGAATTCGAGGCGGTCGAAGAAGTCGATGATTCCCTGGGCGTCGGCGGGACGGAGCTCGAGCTCGTTCGGACCGTACGGCAAGGGCAGATCCTTGACCATTTCGGTGATGTCGCGGTTCAGCTGGACGTTTGCGACGCGCTCGCGGAAGTTATCGCCGACTTTGCCGCGGATTTCGTCAGCGTGGTCGATGAGGTTTGCCAGCGTGCCGTACTGAACAATCCACTTCGTCGCGGTCTTCTCGCCGACCCCCGGAATGCCCGGGAGATTGTCGGAGGGGTCGCCGCGGAGAGCCGCGAAATCCGGGTACTGAGTCGGCGTCAGACCGTACTTCTTCTCGATAGCAGCAGGCGTGAAGCGATGCAGCGTGGTGACGCCGCGCATTGGATAAAGCACCGTCGTGGTGTCGTTGACCAACTGGAACGAGTCACGGTCACCAGTGACGATGAGCGTTTCGAAGCCCTCAGGCTTGGCTTGGGTAGCCAACGTCGCGATAATGTCGTCGGCCTCGTAGTTGTCCTTTTCCAGCGTGACGATGCCCATCTCTTTCAGCACCTGCTGAATAAGCGGCACCTGACCACGGAATTCCTCAGGAGTCTTCTCACGCTGAGCCTTATACTCCGGGAAGATCTCGTTGCGGAAGGTCTCGCGGGCGACATCGAAGGCGACCGCCACGTGCGTGGGCTTTTCCTCGCTGAGGATATTGGACAGCATAGAAAGGAAGCCGTACACCGCGTTCGTTGTCTGACCACCGGTGGTTGAGAAATTATCCACCGGAAGGGCAAAGAACGCGCGGAAGGCCATGGAATGACCGTCGATAAGCATGAGGGTCTTCTTCATGACATCCCAGTGTAGGAAAATATTGAACAGCGTAGGAAAACTGAGATGCGCGCTGAGGAATCGCGAGCTGCGGAGGATGAGCTGTTGGCCGGTCAGCTTCAGTGAACAATAATTACGGTAATCAGGCTGCATTTTGAAACGGATTCAGCAGCCCCTTAGTCCACCTGAACAGTGATTCGCAAGAGTGAGCCTCTCGAGCGTCGCTTGGCACCTGGTTTCAGTTTCCGAAATGCTGTAATCCAACTTTAATATTCGCCTTATTTTCCTGGAGTTTTCCATATTTTCCAGCGATTGTTCAACAGCATGCACGGAACCTGCCCCAAATGAGGCACCTAGAAATTACCCCCTCTTTGAGGTGGCCGCGAAAACATATCACCACGTCCTGCGCATGCCTCTGAAATCAATTGGCGTAGTTACGCTTTCATGGCTTTAGACTCTTCAGCATGAGTGAGTTCGATTCGACCGATTTCCAACGGAGCGCCCAGTCCACCCGCGACCGCATCATCGCGGCTGCAGCTCGGCACTTCGCGCGCAAGCCTTTGCGAAGCGTGCCGCTGAAGGAAATTGCCAGCGATGCGGGCGTTAGCGCGCCGCTCATCATCAAGTACTTCGGCTCCAAAGAAGGTCTCATGGCCGAACTGATTGACTTCAGCCAGTTCAAAGGCACACTCAGCCGAGCTCCCTTCAATGAACTTGGCCAGCGGATGGCCAGCGCTATTTTGACTGGTCAAGGAATGGCCGGACAGTCCATGATTCCGCTGATTGTCGGGTCCCTCGACTCCGAGGAAACTGCAAAAGTCATCGCCGAGCGGTTCAATGAAGCTGTTGCAGATGACTTGATTCGCCGCGTCGAAGAGGACGGACCGGAAGACGTTAGCCACGATGCTGCTGTGCACCGCAGCCAAATGGCTATTTCCCTCTGCGTCGGATACCTAGTTCTTTCTGATACTGGCCTAATCGATGAGGCCAACGCACCGAGGATTTCGGTGGAGGCCCTGGGCAGCTGCCTGCAGCAGATCATCGAACACGGCTAAGAACTGAGCACGGCTAAGAAAGCAGCTCCACTGCCCACCGTCTACTGCCCCCCCACTGCCACCGACTACTCCTGCGTAACTCACTGAATCAGCAGCGCCACCCCAGGCGCTGCTTTTTTGTTTTGTGTCTTTAATCGCACCCCGAAGCTACTAATACACACACGGAAATACGCTTCTTCTCAGGTGGAAGACATACAATGGCCTGCGATGTCTACTGAAAATACGAGCGCTCCTGGCGCAGAGTCGACCACGCTGCCGACCACGAGCCCCTACTCTGAAATCCCGAAGCCGACCCCGCTGGGTGTCATCGCCAACGCAGTTCGCGGTGGCCTCATTGGTCTCGCCGAGACGATTCCGGGGGTCTCCGGCGGCACCCTTGCGCTGATCACGGGCATCTACGGACGCCTGATTGAATCGGCAAAGCGCATCACCGACCTGCCGCGGGCAACTTCGAAGGGCACCTTCAAGGAGGACCTTCGCAGAATCGACTGGTGGCTGCTCATCCCGGTGGCTATCGGCATGGTTGCCGTGGTCTTCTCCATGGCAGGCATCATGGAGAACTTCGTCACCAACCAACCAGTCGCTTCTCGAGCACTGTTCATGGGCATGATCGCCGCCTCGATTACCATGCCGCTGAACGAGCTACCGCCAGGCGCTCTGCGTCAGCCGGGCATGCGCGGCAAGGCCATCGCCGTCTTCCTGTTCTTCAGCATCGCCCTGTTCGCGCTTACTTCCCTGCCACAGGCCGCGCCGACGCAGCCGCCTCTCTGGCTTGTACTCATCGCCGCCTCGATTGCCGTGTGCGCACTGGTTCTGCCGGGCGTTTCGGGCTCTTTCTTCCTGCTGGTCATCGGACTCTACGCACCGACCATGGGCGCAATTCACGACCGTGACTTCGCCTACATCGGCACGTTCTTCGTCGGCGCGCTGATCGGCATCGTCCTGTTCATCCGCCTCCTCGAATGGCTGCTGAGTACGCACCAGGCGCTCACGTTGGTCGCCATGTCCGGCCTCATGCTCGGTTCGCTGCGCGCTCTCTGGCCGTGGCAGACCGAAAACAACGAGCTCCAGGGCATCGGCTCCGACTGGGGACTCGCCCTCGGACTGTTCATTCTCGGCGCCGCAATCGTCAGCGTCGTCGCTTATGCGCAGCGCCGTTTTTCTAATTCGGGGTCGATGGACTAAACTAGTCAAAGTCGCTTCGATAGAGCATTTTCGCTTATCGACGGCTTTGCGCCCCTGTAGCCCAATTGGCAGAGGCAACGGATTCAAAACCCGTCCAGTGTGAGTTCGAGTCTCACCGGGGGCACGATTTTAAAACCCGCTTTCACCTGGCTTTTAGCCTGGTGGGGGCGGGTTTTTACTTGTCTGAGTATTCACTATCTTTCACTCTTTTTCACGCACTTTCACGTACTTTCACGGGTATTTTGCGCCAAAAATGAGCCAAAAAAGAGCCACTTATTGCACGTTGAATCCTGCGTTAACTCCTGGGTGAATCTGTTTTTGGGCATAAGAAAACCCCGCCACTATCGATTGAGTGAACGGGGCAGTGCCATGGCGGGGACTCGCACCCCGCGAATGTGGCTACTCCATGGCTTTTGAGTCCGATGATTTCAACAGGCGAGCATACGCTCTGAAAACTTCTTCATCGCCATCGGAGTACTCGGAAATCCCGCTCAACAAAGCTTGCCGCTGCTCTTCTGTGATGGAGACTCGAAACTCAGCGATGTCTTCTGCAAGATAGGTGCTGCGACTGCGTAGCGGCGCAGTGTCGCGGTTACTTCTGATTTGCCGCCGCGGTCGCCGATGCGGGCGCGGTTGATAAACGGCACGAATTGTACCGCGCCGAAGTTGTGCTGCAGACACTCGCTCAACTGCCCGGTCACGCATTAAAACTGCCGAGACGGTTTCCGCTTCACCAGCAGCCGTTCAGTGTGCAGCAAATGCATTCTGGTGAAGCGGAAGCCGTTCTTTTGCAGCAGGCATCCAACTGGACTCTGGCCAATTGGCGTCATCAACAAACGAAGCCCGCTGCTACAGGTTATCCACCGCGTACTGAGCTTCCTCCGGAGTAAACTGCTCGCCGTATTCCGACGTCAGCTGCTCGTAAACCGCATCCGGGGACATCGCCATCGAATCCTGGTAGATTCTCGCCTTTTCCAGTGCGTTCTTATTCCAGTCCGCATCGAGATTGTCCATTGCATACTGGGCTGCCTCCGGTGAGAACTTCTCGCCGTACTCCGAGGTCAGCTGATCATAAATACCGGCCTTCGACATGTGCATGCGATTCGCGTAAATCTCTGCCTTGCGGAGAGCATTCTTGTATTCGGTCGGGACCTTCTCATCCTGCTTTTGCTGCTCCCCCGTCTGACCTTGCTGCTCATCTACACCTGCCTCGGAAGACTCAGCGAAATCGGCATTCTCAACAGTCCCAGAATCAGCCGCAACGGCAGTCTCCGAACCAAAGAGAGATGCAGCTTCAGAATCGGAACCCGACTCAGTGTCACCGCCACCAGTCAAGCTGGCCGCCACAGCGAGGACCACGACAGCGCCCGCGGCAATACCACCCCATTTGAAGCATCCACCCTTCTTCTTTTCTTTCGGAGCCGGAGGCATCTGCCCCGCTGCCGACGGCCCCTGCGGGTAGGGCTGCTGGCCGAGCGGATCCTGCGGGTTGTGCTGGTAGTACTGCTGCCCCAGCGGATCCTGCGGATCCTGGGAGCCGTACGGATTCTGGGAGCCATACGGGTTCTGTGGACTCTGCGGGTTCTGGGGGAAAGTGGAATCGGACATCGTAAGAAGCCTCCTGCGTAGAAGTTGCAATAAACGAACAGCTCTCTGTCGTCAGTTGGAACTATCCCAGGAACTCCGGATTCAACTTTCCGCACTACACAAATATTTTCGATTCGCGAACCATAAGGCACCACTGAAGGTAAGAAAAAACCAGGCCTCTACCCCATAGAACAGGGCTTGGAACTGGTTAATCTCTTTAAAAACTAACCTTCAACCCCGGCCAGCGCTTACTCAATATCGGCAAATAATATCGCCAACATTTTCCAAACCAATAGAAGGCCAAAAGCGGCCAAGGCATGGAGCCCCTCCAACGACAGCCGCCCATATGGAACCCGACAGCACATAGACACCCCACCGAAGGCACTTCCTAACAAAGATGCTTCCGAGCAAGCTCGATGCACACCTTCATCACAAACGACGCAGCTGAGTAGCCCTTAACACAAACGATGCCATGGCAGGACTCGTCGAACTCGGCAAAAGCCGGGGTTCCGGCATCACGCCCGCGGCCGCCAGCCCCACGACACTTCCCAAATCCCCGCTCCCCCAACCGCAAAGATTTTATTTTCCACCCCACTGTCCATATAATGAGATACCAATCCCGTATAGCAAGACTGGTTTAGTTTTTACGCACACCACTACGTATCACCTGCCAAGCTTTGCTCCCGGCTTTACGCACTGCCCACCAGCAGCTCACGCCGCGGTCGAGTTTTCTCAAAGTACAAAGTACTCAGTACTCAACACGTTTTGGACTGTCATCATGCCTGCTGCGAATTCCCCCTCTAGCTCCTCCGCCCACACTGCGAACGCGAACTCCGCTAAGACGCCACTTCACGCAGTACCGGAGGACACCGCCCCCACAGATCCGTCGACCATCACCGATGCGGAAATCTTTGAGGCACACCGAGGCGGCAAGCTCCGCTCCCACTCCACCATGAAGCTCGAGACAATTCGCGACCTCTCCATCGGCTACACCCCAGGTGTCGCTCGCGTCTGTGAGGCCATCCACGAAGATCCGGCTCTGGCCCGCACCTACACCTGGACCGGCCAGAACGTCGCAGTGGTTTCCGACGGCACCGCCGTGCTTGGCCTTGGCGACATCGGGCCCAAGGCCGCGCTACCGGTGATGGAAGGAAAAGCCCAGCTCTTCGAGCAGTTCGCCGGCATCTCCGCTGTGCCAATCGTCCTGGATACCCTCAATACAGAGGAAATCATCCAGACGGTCAAGGCGCTGGCGCCGTCGTTTGGCGGAGTGAACCTCGAAGACATCTCCGCGCCTCGCTGCTTCGAGATCGAGCAGCGTCTCGACCAAGAGCTCGACATCCCCATCTTCCACGACGACCAGCACGGCACCGCCATCGTCATCGCCGCCGGCCTGATCAACGCCTGCAAGCTGACAGGTCGCAGCTTCCAGGATCTCCGCGTGGTCATCTCCGGCGCTGGTGCCGCTGGTGTCGCTGCGACGAAGATGCTGCTGTCCGCTGGCGTGTCCGACATCGTCGTCG
Organism: Corynebacterium sp. LK10; assembly: GCF_008042455.1. Classification (NCBI taxonomy): domain Bacteria; kingdom Bacillati; phylum Actinomycetota; class Actinomycetes; order Mycobacteriales; family Corynebacteriaceae; genus Corynebacterium; species Corynebacterium sp. LK10. The sequence goes on along the minus strand of NZ_NOVT01000002.1, from coordinate 401,639 downwards.
TCGATTCGCGCGGCATCATCCACCCGGACCGCGAGCCACTGAGCGACATCAAGCAGTGGGTCGCCGGCATGACTAACCCACGCGGTATCACCGGCTCGATCAACGATGCGCTTGTCGACGCTAACGTGTTCATCGGCGTCTCTGCCGGCCGTATCGGCGAGGATGCGATTAGCCAAATGGCCGCTGACCCGATTCTGTTCTCGCTGGCCAACCCGATTCCGGAGATTCCGATGGAAGTCGCCCGCAAGTACGGAGCCGTCGTGGCCACTGGCCGCTCGGATCATCCGAACCAGATTAATAATGTGCTGGCCTTCCCGGGTCTGTTCCGTGGCGCACTGGAGGCGGGTGCCAAACGGATCACCGAGGCCATGAAGCTGGCTGCTACTCAGGCCATTGCAAATGTTGGCGTAGAAGACCTGAGTGCCGACCGCATTATCCCGTCGGCGCTGGATTCGCGCGTCATGCCGGCCGTGGCGAAGGCTGTCCGCGATGCTGCGCTGAGCGACCCGGCCTCCGGCGCGGTCGGCCCGCTCGACGTCACTGGCAATGGCTTTGCTGCAGCTGAAGCGAACTAGAAAACCGGCGCTGACTATTCCCCGGGAAGTCTGAAAAGTGTGCGGTTTTCCTGCACCAGCCTAAGACGCAGCTGAATAGGGGTACCGAATTTAAGGTATTCCTGTGCCTAGGTAACATATTCAGATATGAAAAGACCCATCGCATTGGCGGCTGCCACGCTGACTGCGACCTTGTTCTTAGGGCTTACAGGCTGCGTCACCAATGACGAAAGCGGTAACCCCGAGGGCTGGTCAGAGATCAAACCGGCAGCGGTCCCCGAACTGGCGAAACAGGTCCCAGCAGATCTTCGTAAGCGCGAAGTATTGCGCATCGGCACCAACCCAACATTCGCCCCGGCAGAGTTTAAGGATTCCGCCGGTTCCATCATCGGATTCGACATTGACCTCATGCGGGCCATGGCCAGCGTCCTGGATCTGCGGCTGGAAATCCAAGAACAGGATTTCGCACTGATTCTGCCGGCCCTGTCGGCCGGCGCAGTTGATGTTGGTGCCTCCGGCTTCACCTCAAACGAGGAGCGCCGCAAGACCTACGACTTCGTCGACTACCTGGATACGGGCCTGCAGTGGGCACGTCGCCCGGGCAGCGACGCCAGCTCCGACAACTACTGTGGCAAAACTGTCGCTGTTCAGCGCAATACCGTCGCTGACATGGAGGACCTGCCGGTAAAGAATCAGGATTGTCTGGATCGCGGTTTGCCACCAATTAACAAATTGGCCTACCAGGATGCTGGTACCGCAGCTACCACCGTGGTGCTGGGGCGTGCTGACGCGCTGGCAGCTGACTCACCAGTCAGTGCCTACGCGGTCAATCGTTCTGAGGGCAAACTCGAACTTGCCGGAGATATCTACGATGGTGCCCCGTTCGGCTTCGCTATTCCGAAGGATTCAGAACTCGGCCCAGTACTCCAGCAGGCGCTGCAGTACCTCATCGACAACGGCCAGTACAAGCAAATCCTGACCACATGGGGTTTGGAAGACGGTGCTTTGGAACGCGCCACTATTAACGGAGAGGAACTTTAAGTGAGCGACTCATCTGCGTCTGGCGCCCGCTACGAGGCCACACAGGCGGAACTCAACGAAGAAATTAAGGCCAAACCGCTGCCGCACCCGGGTCGCTGGATCACCGCAGCAGTGCTGCTTGTGCTCTTCCTGTGGTTCATCATCGGTGCCGCCCGCAACGAGGCCTACCACTGGGATGTTTACTTCCAGTACCTGTTCGACACACGAATCGCCGCTGCCGCTGGCTGGACCATTGCACTAACGGTCCTGGCCATGCTCATCGGTATCGTCGGCGGTGCCATCGTCGCCGTACTCCGAATGTCGGACAACCCCGTGCTGTCCACTGTTGCTTGGTTCTACCTGTGGGTTTTCCGAGGAACTCCGGTCTACGTGCAGCTGGTCTTTTGGGGCCTCCTCGGCACTATCTACTCGACGATTGACCTGGGCGTTGCCGAGGTTGATCTCAGCACTGTCCTGTCCAATACCTTTGTGTTAGCGTTCGTCGGTCTCGGCTTGAATGAGTCCGCATACATGGCTGAAATTGTCCGTGCCGGCATCCAGGCTGTCCCGGAGGGCCAGACCGAAGCATCGAAGGCACTGGGTATGAGCTGGTGGCAGACTGTCCGCCGCACCATCTTGCCACAGGCTATGCGCATCATCATCCCGCCGACGGGCAACGAGTTCATCTCCCTGCTGAAGACCACTTCGCTGGTCATCGCAGTGCCGTTCTCGCTGGAACTCTACGGCCGCTCCACGGACATCGCCAATGCGCTGTTCCTGCCGGTGCCGATGCTGCTTGTCGCCGCCACCTGGTACTTGGTCATCACATCAATTCTGATGGTCGGACAGTTCTACCTTGAGCGCTACTTCGCCCGCGGCGCTACCCGTCAGCTCACCGCCCGCCAGCTGGCCGCGCTTGCCGACGCCGAAGGTGTGCCGCTTGCAAATGCTCGCGTTGTCGATAAGGACGAAGAGCACTTCTACCGAGAGGATCCGCAGTAAATGACTACCAAAGATTTGATGGTTGAGGCGCAAAAGGTTCGGAAGAACTTCGGCCGTCTCGAGGTCCTCAAGGGCATCGACCTGGAAGTTCCACGCGGTACGGTTACCTGCCTCATTGGGCCTTCGGGCTCCGGTAAGTCCACACTGCTGCGCTGCATCAACCACCTGGAGAAGGTCAATGCCGGCCGTCTCTACGTCGACGGTTCCCTGATTGGCTACCGCGAAAAAAACGGCAGCCTCTACGAAATTTCCGCCGCAGAAGCTGCCCGTCAGCGTCGCGATATCGGCATGGTGTTCCAGAACTTCAACCTGTTCCCGCACCGCACGGTGCTGGGAAATATCACCGAGGCACCAGTGCTGGTAAAGGGCGTCTCTCAGGAGCAGGCTGAAAAGCGTGCCATGGAGCTGCTGGAGACTGTTGGTCTGGCTCACAAGGCCGATGCCTACCCTGTTCAGCTCTCGGGCGGTCAGCAGCAGCGTGTTGCCATTGCTCGAGCCCTGGCCATGGAGCCGAAGCTAATGCTCTTCGATGAGCCGACTTCCGCTCTTGACCCCGAGCTCGTCGGTGAGGTTCTCAACGTCATGCGTGGTCTGGCCGATAAGGGCATGACCATGGTCGTCGTGACGCACGAGATGGGCTTTGCCCGCGAAGTCGCCGACCAGGTCGTGTTTATGGCTGACGGCGTGGTCGTGGAGAAAGGCACCCCGGATGAGGTGCTGGGTAATCCGCAGCACGAGCGCACCCGCAACTTCCTGTCTTCGCTGTTGAAGTAACAGCAAGCCTAAGCGCCAAAAGTTGCGGAGATTCCGCGAAACATAGTGACTGCCGCGCCGGTAGTCGCCAGAATGACCGCGAGCTTTCGGGCTTGCACAATGGGCACTCGTCGGGAAACGCGAGTGCCCAAAAATATACCCACAATCATGGCAACCAAACACAGCGGCCAGAGGATAACCGGTGTGGTGGCGAAGACAGATACGTCACCGCTGATTTCCTTGAACAGCAAGGACAACGCGCCGGAAACAAAGAAGAGCGGTTGCAGGGTGGCTGCAAATGTCTGCGCTGGCCAACGGGAAGCCTGTGCGTAAACGGTAATGGCTGGGCCCGCAATGCCGGCCAGGGTATTCATAAAACCGCCGGCCACGCCTGAGGCAACGGCGTATTGTGGGCCGTCGACACGCATGCGCTGAGGCATAAAGGATGTCACTAGCAGCGCGAGTAGCACGAGCCCGCCGACCAGAACCTGGAGTGGCCCGCTGGGCGTGTTGTGAACCACCCAGGCGCCTGGCAGCGCACCTAAGGCCATCACCGGGCCAATCAGCCAGAACTTCTTCCAATCGACGTTCTCTCGCACCGAGATGGTCTGCATGATCGCATTGACCGATGCGAGCACGTTAATAATCAAAATTCCTGCTACGGGACCTGCAACCAGTGAGAGGACCGGACCTCCCAACAGTCCGAGTCCCATACCGGCTATTCGCTGCATCAGAGCCCCGATGAAAATCGTTGCCACGATAAAGACAAAAGCCCACACTGATAACTCCATAGGAGGGAGTTTACAGCGTGGGCTTTTTGGCTTTTCGACGGGCGGGGTCGCCGAGGATCCGTCGTAAAGCGGAAACGTTAGCAGACTAGATGACGCCCTGAGCCAGCATTGCGTTAGCGACCTTCTTGAAGCCTGCGATGTTGGCACCGAGCACGTAGTTACCCTCGTGATCGTACTCAGCGGCGGTGGTTTCGCAGTTCTTGAAGATGTTGGTCATGATGCGCTTCAGGCGCTCATCGGTGTAGGAGAAGGACCAGGAATCGCGGGTAGCGTTCTGCTGCATCTCCAGAGCGGAGGTAGCAACACCACCGGCATTGGCAGCCTTGCCCGGCGCAAAGTGGACACCGTTGGCCTTGAAGACCTCGATAGCCTCCGGGGTGGACGGCATGTTTGCGCCCTCAGCAACGAAGCGGCAGCCGTTGTCGACCAGCAGCTTGGCGGACTCGCCATTGAGCTCATTCTGAGTTGCACACGGCAGTGCGACATCAGCCTTGAGCTCCCAGATGTTGCCACCCTCGTGGAACTCAGCGCCCTCAGCCTCAGCGACGTACTCGGAGACGCGAGCACGACGAACTTCCTTGATTTCCTTCAGCAGCTCGACGTCGACACCGTTCGGGGTGGAGACGTAACCGGAAGAGTCAGAGAAACCGACGACGGTAGCGCCGAGCTCCTGAGCCTTCTTAATGGCGTAGATGGCGACGTTACCGGAACCGGAAACGATGACCTTGGCACCGTTGATGTCAGCACCGTTGGCCTTCATCATCTCTTCAGTGAAGTAGACACAGCCGTAACCGGTGGCCTCGGTACGAACCAGGGAACCGCCCCAGGTCAGGCCCTTACCGGTGAGAACGCCGGACTCGTGCTGGTTGGCCATACGGCGGTACTGACCGAACAGGTAGCCAATCTCGCGGCCGCCGACGCCGATGTCACCGGCCGGGACGTCACGGTACTCACCGATGTGGCGGTGCAGCTCAGTCATGAACGACTGGCAGAAGCGCATGATTTCTAGCTCGGACTTGCCCTTCGGATCAAAGTCGGAGCCACCCTTGCCGCCACCGATCGGCAGGCCGGTCAGGGAGTTCTTGAAGATCTGCTCGAAGCCCAGGAACTTAATGATGCCGAGGTTCACGCTCGGGTGGAAGCGCAGACCACCCTTGTACGGGCCCAGCACAGAGTTGAATTGAACACGGAAGCCACGGTTGACCTGGACCTTCCCCTGGTCATCGACCCACGGCACGCGGAAAATGATCTGACGCTCCGGCTCACACAGACGCTGAACCAAGCCGTAGTCACCGTAGTGTGGGTCCTTTTCCAGGACGACCTTCAGCGACTCCAGAACTTCTGCCACTGCCTGGTGGAACTCCGGCTCACCGGCGTTTCGGGTGAGAATCTGGTCATAGAGTCCCGAAACCTTCTGCTCGATATTCAAAATAAACCTCTCTGCGAAACCATTATGGCGCCCACGAAGAACAAACCGTCAGCGGTTGTAAACCACTTTCCGGTTGCCGTAACTCGGTGGCACAGGTTGTGTGCACAAGGACTGGGCAACTGTAGATATTGAAGCGGACATAATTATACAACGGCATATTGCTGGGAAAACTCGTAGCGATTCGCGCTACACCCGTTGGCCAAGCCAATCACTGACTCTGTGGAGGCTTACACTTTTCACGAATTAGGTAGGATATTACCTAAATACGGCAACATTCCAGGGATACGTCGCAACAGATTCGAGCATTTCGTCGAACTCACGCAGCACTGGGTCCGGGGGCAATTCTGCACGCGGAGTCAGTAGCTCAGAGAGGTCCATAGCGAGTTCATTGAGAGAACCGCCGTGCTGATCGAAGCTCAAGAGATAACGGAATACCTTCCTATCCCCCAACGGCTCCTTCGGGTTCTCACGCTCCCACTGCTCCACCAACTGCGCGTCCGTGTCCGCCGACGCCACCGAAACATCCACGTCACTAATTCGCCCGGCGCGGTCAAACTCACTCAACTTGGTACGAAATGCCTCGGCCAGCGCCTCCGATTCGGTCGGCTTCACCAGGCAGTGAAAAACAATCTTCGACATAACTTCACAGGCTAAGCCACGCGAGACGGCCAGACAATAGCTAACCGTCGTCAAGCCCTGTCCCCCTACGTTGGCGCGCCGACCGGCAGCAAAGACGTAGTGTTGGACTTATGCAGGCTTTCAGCAATCCCCTCATCACGCTTGCCGACGGCACGGTGAAGCAAGTCAATCCTTTTTCCGGTACCCAGGTATGGACAGTCCCAGGTCGTGGCAATCGGCCGTTGGGAATTAAGCACACGGATCCGCAGCCATTGAGCGAGGAGGATTTTGGATCCCGCGACTCCTTTGGCTGGAACAACCTGCTGCAAACCCCGCCGGAGAAGGCCCGCGTTGTCCTCGACGAATCGGTATTCGGCGGCTACAGCACGGTGACGGGAGTGCTGCCCGACCAGCTTTTCGACACCACTGCGGAGTTCCGCCGAGTGCCCAACCTGTTCGAGATCGTCTCCTATGACTATTGGTCGGAAAACTATGGCTTCGAGCCCGACCGCGAAACTCAGCAACGTATGGAGGCCTACCTCGATGACCCGAAGGGCCGCGAGCACGTGCTCAACATCATTCGCACGCGATACCGCGCCGCTGGACGCAGTGAAGAGGAAATCAACGCGCTTTCCGACGAGGAATTGCTGCGCCGCGCCCCAAGCTATTTCGCCGGCGGCCACGATGTGATTGTTGCCCGTCGCCACTTTGTCGACGCCGCTACCCACGATAACCAGCTGGCTTCTTCTGGCACATTGAGCGTTGCCGAGCACCGCGCACTCATTGCGTTTACCGTCGAGTCGATTGCTGACCTGTACCGACGGAACCGCTACGTGCGTTATGTGGCCGCTTTCCAAAACTGGCTGAAACCGGCAGGCGCAAGCTTCGATCACTTGCACAAGCAGCTTGTGGCCATCGATGAGCACGGCGAGCAGCTCAAGCGCGAAGTGCAGGCGGTGCGCAAGAACCCGAATATCTACAACGAATACGCAGTGGACTATGCGGCCCGCCACAACCTGGTTATTGCGGAAAACGAGCACGCGGTGGCTTTCGCAGGATTCGGACACCGCTACCCGACGCTGGAGATCTTCTCGAAGTCGGATGTCTGCGAACCGTGGCTGCAAACCCGGGCTGAGATAGACGCAATGTCGGACCTGATTCACGCATGTCATGCCGCTGCCGGGCCCACCATTCCGTGTAACGAGGAATGGCACCACCGCCCTGTCGATTTGGATGCCCGCATGCCGTGGCGCGTAATGATTAAGTGGCGCACCTCAAATTTGGCCGGTTTTGAAGGTGGCACCAAGATTTATCTGAACACCATCTCCCCATGGGATCTGCGCGACCGCGTTGTCCCGGAGATGTACCGTTTACGGGAGACCGGAAAGATTTCGGACAGCATTCACATTGCGACCGAGTGCCAGTGCCAGCCAAACTCGCTGAAGTACAACCCGCTCGTCGAAGACGGGTCGCGACTGTAGTTCTCTGGCACAGAGTAGAGAGGAGTTAGGAGTCTTAATCCAGGTGAGCAACAATGAAGCACGACTGAGCCGCATTCGCGACCTCATCGCCACTCATCGAGTGCCATTGGACAGGCAGTGGGAAATCTACCGTTACCTGCACCAGCACCCGGAGCTATCTCAGGCGGAGGAGAAAACTGCCGCGTATCTGGCCGGTGCTCTTCGCGACATGGGCACTTACACGGTGTATGAGGGAATCGGTGGTCACGGCCTCGTTGGTGTCATGGAAAATGGCCCCGGCCCTACCGTGCTGTTCCGCGCTGATATCGATGCGCTTCCGGTGTTCGAGGAAACCGGTGTGGACTTCGCTTCCTCTGCCACCGGTACCGCCCGCGATGGTTCTGCCACCGCCGTCATGCACGCCTGTGGCCATGACATGCACATGACGGCCGGTCTTGGTCTGGCTAGCCTGATGGCAGCAACTAAGTCTGAGTGGTCGGGTACTTTCATTGCCCTGTTCCAGCCCGCCGAGGAACTGGCCTGTGGTGCACAGGCTATGATTGACGACGGCCTGGCAGACCTCATCCCCACCCCAGATGTGTGCTTCGGCCAGCACATTGTTCCCGGCCCCGCAGGTCAGGTAATGACCATGCCCGGCCCGGCACTTGCTGGCTGTGACACCATTAGCATCACGCTGACAGGTCGCTCCGCACATGGATCTATGCCGCACAACGCCATTGACCCGACGTACTTGGCTGCCGCAATCGTTCTGCGCTTGCAAGGAATTGTGGGGCGCGAGATTCCTCCCCACGAGTTTGGTGTTTTGTCCGTCGGCACGCTGCAGTCCGGCAATTCGAATAACACAATCCCCGGTCAGGCCAAGATTGTGCTGAATATTCGCTACTACTCCAACGATGTGCGCGCGAAGCTCATTGCGGGCATTGAGCGCGTTGTTCGTGGCGAATGCCTGGCTTCCGGCACTGAGGTTGAGCCTGTGATTGAGTACTCCGATCACGGCGAAGTCACTGACAATGATCCGGAGGCGTTTGCCACGATTCGCCCGGTCATGGACGCTGTGCTCGGCGACGATTCCACCGATGCTGTGCCGTGGACCGCATCGGAGGACTTCTCAGACCTGCCGCGTGGACTGAACTGCCCATATGTCTACTGGACCGTTGGCGCCACACCTCGGGATACGTGGGAAGCCGCCGTTGCTGCCGACCGCGTGGTCGAAGACGTACCGTCGAATCACATGCCGACATTCCTGCCGGACTTCGAGCCGACGGCTACCTCCGCGACTTCTGCCGCCGCTGCCGCCGTACTGTCCTACTTGGCAAAGTAAGAGCTGCGTGCCGGCCGCTTGCCACCGCGCACAGCGCAAAGATCCCACCAAACAGCCCGACAGCCCAGGTCGAAAGGCTCTTACAAAAAGCCGGTAAGCCCCAAAAGGACTTACCGGCTTTTTCAAACGCGCCAGAGAGCTAGCGTGCGTCCTCGCCAATAACGTGGACGTGAATCATGTTGGTATTGCCCTCATTTCCTGGAGGGGTACCAGCAACAACGACCAGCGTGTCGCCAGCGTTGTAGTTTTCCATGGTCAAGAGCTGCTCATCGATGACCTGCATGATCTCATCCGTGCTGTTAACCTCGCGCACCAAGAAGGTCTCCGCACCCCACGTCAGCGCAAGCTGCGAACGAACCTGCTGATTCGGAGTGAATACCAGCAGCGGCAGGCGAGAGTGCAAGCGTGCCACACGGCGAGCGGTATCACCCGAGGTGGTGAAAGCAACCATAGCGCGGGCATTCAAGCGCTCACCGATATCGCGAGCTGCGTAGGAAATCACACCACGCTTCGTGCGAGGCATGTGGGTCAGCGCAGGAACTTCCCCCTCGCGCTCAGCGGCGGTGACGATGCGAGCCATGGTCTTAACCGTGGACTGCGGGTACTTACCAACCGAGGTCTCACCCGAGAGCATCACGGCATCTGCGCCATCGAGCACAGCGTTGGCCACGTCGGAGGCCTCCGCACGAGTCGGGCGCGAGTTCGAAATCATGGAGTCGAGCATCTGGGTGGCGACGATGACCGGCTTGGCGTTCTCGCGGGCAATCTGAATAGCGCGCTTCTGAACCAGCGGAACATCTTCCAACGGCACCTCAACACCAAGGTCACCACGGGCGACCATCACGGCATCGAAAGCCAGGATGATGGCCTCGAGAGACTCGACTGCCTCTGGCTTCTCCAGCTTGGCGATAATCGGGACACGACGGCCAACCTCATCCATGACCGCATGGACCAGTTCGACGTCGGAAGGCGAACGGACGAAGGACAGCGCGATGAAGTCGACTCCCAGCTTCAGAGCGAAGCGCAGGTCGGCGATATCCTTCTCTGACAGAGCCGGCACCGAGATGTTCATCCCCGGCAGGGAAACACCCTTGTTGTTCGAGACCGGACCGCCCTCGATGACACGGCACACCACATCGTTGCCATCTACCTCGATGCACTCCAGGCCCACCTTGCCATCGTCGACAAGCAGGCGATCGCCCGGACGGGCATCGTCAGCGAGATTCTTGTACGTGGTGGAGACGCGGTCGTGCGTGCCTTCGACATCGTCGACGGTGATGCGGACAATCTCGCCGTCAGCCCAATACGTCGAGCCTTCCTTAAAACGACCGAGGCGAATCTTTGGTCCCTGCAAGTCGGCGAGAATACCGACGGCATGTCCCGTAGCGTCGGATGCTTCACGCACCCAGTGGTAGTTCTGAGCGTGGTCCTCATGCTCACCGTGAGAGAAATTCAGGCGGGCAACATCCATGCCGGCGTTGACCAGCCCGGTAATCCCCTCCAGCGAAGCAACTGCTGGACCGAGGGTACATACAATCTTCGTTCGTCTAAGCACGGCCTCCAGCCTAGTCCCTTAACGGGCTATGCGTCAGTTGGAAGCACTGTGAGCTTCAGCAGCCTCGCGCTCTCCCCTGACTTCAGCTGCGGTTTCGCGGCTCTTGGCCCGCAGAATCCACAAAGCAATGACAGCGCAGAAAAAGACCACGAGCGACGTGATGTTATTAATACGCACACCGAATATCAGCGTTGCGTCATCGACGCGCATGAGTTCAATGAAGAAACGCCCCAAAGTGTAGGCCGCGACATAGAGCGCAAAGACGCGCCCGCCGCCCATCTTGAACTTTCGGTCCGCCCACACAATGACCAGACAGGCGAGGACGTTCCACACCATCTCGTAGAGAAACGTTGGATGCACCACGGCCAGCACTTCGCCTGTCGACGTTCCGGTGACAGGGGTAACCCGACCAAACTCATCAACTCGTTGGTAAATTTCCAGACCCCACGGAAGTGACGTTGGGCCACCGTAGAGTTCCTGGTTGAACCAATTGCCCAGACGCCCAATGGCCTGTCCAAGGATGATTGCGGGTGCGGCCGCGTCAAGAACTGGCGCAAACGGCACCTTCCGCCACTTAGCAACCGCCCACGCGGCTAGCACTCCCAGCGCCACCGCGCCCCAGATGCCGAGACCACCATTGGTGATTTTCAGTGCATCGGCGGGATTGGCGCCGGGGCCGAAGTACTTCTCCCAGTCGGTGGCGACGTGGTAGAGACGGCCGCCGATAATGCCCGCAGGAATAACCGCAATGGCAATGTCGAGGACTAACTCCGGGTCTCCACCCCTGGCCGCGTAGCGGCGCTGCATCCAGTAAATGCCGACGAGTACGCCAACCAAGATGGAAATCGCGTAACCGCGCAGTGGTAGCGGTCCTAACTGCCACACCCCCTGCGGCGGAGAGGGAATGTTGGCCAGATACGTCGTTGCAGTTTCAGCGAGAACAAGGGTGGAACTCATAAATGCGCTAGCTCTCTCCTCGTACGCCCGCGGCGAGTTCGCGGGCGAGCGTTACCAGGTCATCGGTGCTCTTCATCGCGGCCTTGATCAGTGCCGAGCCAACGATTACGCCATCTGCAAACTCGGCAATCTCCGCGGCCTGTGCCCCATTGGAGACACCCAAACCGACGCACACCGGTGTATCGGTGACCTCGCGCGTGCGGGCAACCAACTTGCCTGCGGCCGAGTCGACGCTGGCCTGGGCACCTGTGACACCCATGTGGCTGGTGGCGTAGACGAAGCCGGTCGACGCGGTGGCAGTTAGCTGCAGACGCTCGTTGGTCGATGACGGGGCCACCAACATGATGTTGGACAGACCATTGGCCTCAGCTGCACGCTGCCATTGGCCGGCCTCCTCGGGGATGAGATCCGGGATAATGGTGCCCCGACCACCAGCGGCGGCCAAGTCCTCGGCGAAACGCTCCGGACCATACTGGAGAATCGGATTCCAGTAGCTCATGACCACACAGGTACCGCCGTGCTCGGTGACTTCGCGAACCACCCGCATAATCTCACGGGTACGGAAGCCCGCATCCAGAGCCACGTTGGCGGCATCCTGAATAGTTGGGCCATCCATCATCGGGTCGGAGAAAGGCAGTCCAACCTCGATGATGTCGGCGCCAGCGTCGACAATCGCCTTGATGTTCTCAATCGACTTATCGGTGGTCGGGAAACCCGCTGGGTAGTAGCCGATAAATGCTGCGCGGTTTTCCTCACGGACCTTGTCAAAGACGTCACTCAGACTCATTTAGGACTCCTCCATCAGATCAAACCACTTAGCAGCGGTGTCGACATCCTTGTCACCGCGACCGGAAACATTGACAATAATCAGCGGCTTACGGCCCAGCTCTTCATTCAGATCACCGCTGATGAGTCGGGCGGCAGCCACCGCGTGTGCGGACTCGATAGCGGGCAGGATGCCCTCCATCCGAGTCAGGTCCTGGAATGCCTGCATCGCCTGGGTATCGGTCACCGGCAGGTAGGACGCGCGATCAATATCGGCCAGGTACGAGTGCTCCGGGCCCACGCCCGGGTAATCCAGACCGGCGGAAATCGAATGAGACTCTGTAATCTGACCGTCCTCGTTCTGCATCAGGGCGGCGAAGGAGCCCTGGAACACACCCGGATTACCGGCGGCCGAAATCGGTGCTGCATGGCGACCGGTCTCAACACCGTCACCGCCAGCTTCAGCGCCAATCAGTCGAACCGATTCATCATCGATGAAGTGGTGGAACGCGCCGATCGCATTAGAACCGCCGCCGACACAGGCCACGACAGCGTCGGGAAGCGAGCCGGTTTCCGCGAGGATCTGCTGGCGTGCCTCGGCGCTGATGATGCGCTGGAAGTCGCGCACCATTGTTGGGAACGGGTGCGGGCCGGCTGCAGTGCCGAAGCAGTAGTAGGTGTCATCGGCGTGTGAAACCCAAAAACGCATGGCCTCATTGATCGCGTCCTTGAGAGTCTTCGAGCCAATCTCGACCTCGATAACCTCGGCACCAAGCAAACGCATGCGAGCGATATTAAGGCGCTGGCGGATTGCGTCGACCTTGCCCATGTAGATACGGCAGTTAAGGCCGAGCAGCGCACAGGCAGTCGCGGTTGCGACACCGTGCTGGCCGGCACCGGTCTCGGCAATAATGTTCTTCTTACCCATGCGCTTAGCAAGCAGAACCTGACCCAAGACGTTATTAATCTTGTGGCTACCGGTGTGATTCAAATCCTCGCGCTTTAGCCAGACGTCAGCGCCGATATCAGCGGAAAACTTCTCCGCGTAGTACAGCGGCGAGGGACGTCCGACATAAGTACGCTGCAGCCGGTCGAGCTCATCGAGAAAATCCTGATCAACGCGGGCCTTCGCGTAGCCATCGGTGACCTCACCGATAACGGCCATCAGCGCCTCCGGCACAAACTGGCCGCCCCACTTACCCCAGTGCCCAATGGCATCTGACTCGTGGTTCGTTGTCTCCGCGATAACCTCACCCATCGTGGGCAGGCGGTCACCGCGGGCATCATGATTCTTGAAATCTTGGTCACTCACAGTTATCTATTGTGGACTATCCCCACCCGTTGCGGGGACATAAGGCCTAAGAAACTGTGGCGTGCCAGCACAACAGGTGCGACACGCAACCAAACTAGGCGCAGATCGCAGCGCGGTACAGCTGCTTATCGCAACTGCGGTCTATCACTACTCGCTGCGGAGTGTCGGGTGGACACCGGCGGCAACGAGACGTCGGCAAGCCTCACCCGGCTTGCCCGCGGTAACCAGGCCCTCGCCCACCAGTACCGCGTCGGCGCCGTGGGAGGCGTAGTAGCGCAGTTCCTCCGGCCCCTTGACACCGGACTCTGCCACCTTCACAACATGATCCGGCAACATCGGCGCAAGGCGTTCGTACACGGAGAGATCCACGTCGAGGGTCTTTAGATTGCGGGCGTTGATGCCGAGGATCTTGGCACCAGCGGCCTCGGCGCGCTCGACCTCTTCTTCGGTGTGCGCCTCAACCAGAGCGTTCATGCCAAGCGACTCGGTGCGATCCAGCAGGGATTCCAGCGTCGGCTGATCCAAAGCGGAGCACATCAGCAGCACCAGGTCGGCACCGTGTGCGCGGGCCTCATGGACCTGGTACGGAGTGACGATGAAATCCTTGCGCAGCACTGGAATGTTGACCGCGCGGCGCACGGCATCGAGGTCGGCGAGCGAACCGCGGAAGCGGCGCTCCTCAGTCAGACAGGAAATGACAGCCGCGCCACCCTGCTCGTACTCTGCCGCCAAGACCTCCGGCGAAGGGATGTCAGCCAGCTCTCCCTTCGACGGAGAGGCACGCTTGACCTCTGCAATCACCTGCACCCCGGGCTTAGCCAGTGCCGCCACGGCATCAATCGGCGACGGCGCCTTCAGCGAGAGCTCCTTGATTTCACCGTAGGAAATCTTGGCTTCCCGAGCAGCGAGATCTTCCCGCACGCCCTCAATAATCTTGTCCAGAACGTTAGCCACGGCCTTACTCCTTATCCAGATCCGTAGGATCTACACCGGCATCCAAAGCATCCCACAGAACTCGACCCGACTGTGGGTCTTCCTCCAGGTCCTCGGCGATACGCTGACGGCGTACCTCCGGGGTCTCATACGCGCTGGACTTCTGCTTCTTCACAGTACCCGGTCGACGCACCAACAATACCGCCCCGACCAGCGCCAATGCGCAGCACAGCAAGGCCAGGGATGGCCCCATCGCATGCACTTCAATCGCTGAGATCTGCGCCCAGTCTGCCACAGTCACCGCATCACTGGCGCGTTGTGAGGCGCTTCCCGACGTCAACAAATCCAGTGCCCGCTGGGAATCCACCCCGTCTTCTCCGCTGGCAAGCAGAGTCATCGGAGTCCACGACGCCGCAACTGCGAGCAGCGCCGCGAGGCCACCGACGATACGGCGCCCCAGTGAGCCCAAAATGGTGGTGGCAAACAGTGCAGCCACCATTGCCAGCGCAATCGACGTCAACTCTGGAGCCCAGACTGCGCCCACCAAATCTGTGGTCGCTGGACCGGACTTGTCATCAACAGTATCGACCGTCAGCCATGCACTACGGCTGCACAACCACATTCCCGCTGCGGCCACACCAATGAGGCCACCGGAGAGCATCGTTGTCGACTTCATCGAAAACCTAGCTCCTTTCCGCTGGGACTAGTGTCTCAGCTGCCGCGACAGCTCGCAGCACGGCCGCGGCCTTGTTGCGGGTCTCCTCATCCTCTGCCACCGGGTCAGAGTCACTGACAATTCCGCCGCCAGCCTGAACATAGACCGTATCGCCCTTCTTCACACCTGTGCGGATGGCAATTGCCTGATCGGTATTGCCCCGGAAGTCAAAGTATCCAACAGTGCCGCCGTAAACACCCCGACGCGTGTCTTCGAGCTTGTCGATAATGCTCAGCGCGGAAGGCTTCGGCGCACCCGACAGCGTTCCCGCTGGGAAGGTGGCCGCGAACGCGTCGACGGCAGTGGCGTCGCTGGAAAGCTCGCCGGTGACCGTAGAGACCAGATGCATAACGTGACTGTAGCGCTCAATATGACGGAAGTCGTGCACAACAACACTGCCTGGGCGGCAGACACGTCCGAGGTCATTGCGGCCAAGATCAACGAGCATCAGATGCTCACTATTTTCCTTCTCGTCTGCCAGCAAATCAGCTTCCAGCGCATTGTCCTGCTCCACCGTGGCACCGCGCGGACGTGTGCCCGCGATGGGATTGGTGATGACCTCACTGCCCTGAACTGCCACGAGTGATTCCGGGGAGGAACCGACAATTTGAAAAGCGGTAGCGGAGAAGTCCTTGGTTGGAACGTTGACCAGGAACATGTAGGGCGACGGATTGGAAACCCGCAGGATGCGGTAGATATCAAATGCTGACGCCTGCGTGTCCATCTCGAACCGCTGCGAGAGCACAATCTGGAACGCATCACCAGCTCGGATGTGGTCCTTGCAACGCTCAATACGATCCATGTGGTCGTCGGCGGCGCGCTGGCGACGAATCACCGGCTCTGGGAAGCTAATTTCCGCCGGACGCAGATCAGAGGACCCCGACAGCCGCTCCACCATCGCATTGACCCGATCACAGGCGGTGTCATACGCCTGGTCAATCCGCTCATCCGAGCCGTCCCAGTTCACTGCATTAGAAATCAGCCACAGCACGCCCTCGTGGTGGTCAAAAGCAGCCAGGTCCTCCACCAGCAACTGCATGAGCTCAGGAATCTGCAAATCATTGTCAGTGGTATCCGGCAGCTGTGGCTCGATGTAGCGGACAATGTCATGCCCGAAGTAGCCAACGAGACCAGAGGTGAGCTTGGGTACCGAGGCATCGTCGGCAAGCGGAAGCTCCGTGTGCAGCAGCTCCAGCGTGCGACGCAGAGCATCCAACGGATTTCCGCCCTCTGGCGCACCCGACGGCGCATTGCCAATCCAGGTTGCCTCCCCCGCATCATCCACCGTCAGCGCAGCACGACTGCCGCAACCGATAAATGACCAGCGCGACCACGACTGCCCCACATCGGAGGACTCCAGCAAGAAAGTGCCGGGACGATCGGCCGCGAGCTTACGGTAGGCCGACAGCGCCGTTTCGCCGTCCGCCAAAACCTTGCGAACCACGGGCACGACCCGATGGTGTGCAGCCAGTTCACGAAAGCGCTCACGCGTGGTCATGGTGATACGAGTCATAGCCGCTATTGTGCCACGCACCCCGGATTGCACATCACTTAACCCCGGACTTCACCGGAGGTGGGCGCGCTTGACGACGAAATCCCCACCTCGGCAACCCGGATCGACTGATTAGCCCTCGAACACGGGATGCACGTCAAAGCAGCTATGCGAGCCAGTGTGGCATGCCGCGCCGTCCTGCACTACCTGCATCAGCACGGTATCGCCATCACAGTCCAACGCCAGCGATGTCACGGTCTGGAAATGGCCACTAGTAAGCCCCTTAATCCAGTACTCGGACCGGGAGCGCGACCAGTAAGTGCCGCGCTTGGTAGCGATGGTGTACGCCAGCGCGTGGGAATCCATCCATGCCATCATGAGCACGCGACCAGTGGATTCTTCCTGCACAATGGCCGGAATCAAGCCGTCAGCGTTGAACTTGGCGATGTTCGCGATATCTGCTGGGAGCGTGTACTCACGCGGATCGTCTCCGGCGCCGTGAGCTGCAGCGCCCGGGGCTAGACCAGTCACTGGCGCACCTCGATCCCCTCGCGGGCCATCTCTTCCTTAACCTCAGCAATGCTGACCTCGCCGAAGTGGAAAATGGATGCGGCCAAAACCGCGTTGGCACCGGCGCGCACTGCCGGGGGGAAGTGCTCTGCCTTGCCCGCACCGCCAGAGGCGATCACCGGGACGTCGACGGCAGCGCGGACTCTCTCCAGCAGCTCCAGGTCGAAGCCATCCTTGGTGCCGTCGCCATCCATGGAGTTCAGCAGAATCTCGCCGACCCCGAGCTCCTCGCCACGGCGTGCCCACTCGACGGCGTCAATCCCGGCCGAGCGTGAACCACCGTGCGTCGTCACCTCGAAGCCCGACGGCTGCGGCGTGCCTCCCTCGGGAACGCGGCGGGCATCCACCGACAGGACGACACACTGCGCACCGAAGCGGCGCGACAGCTCGCTGAGCAGTTCCGGACGTGCAATCGCAGCGGTATTGACACTGACCTTGTCGGCTCCGGCGCGAAGCAGTTGGTCGACATCCTCGACGCTGCGCACACCACCGCCGACCGTCAGCGGAATGAAGACCTCACTTGCGGTGCGACGCACCACGTCGAGCATGGTGCCACGGCCATCCTTGGAAGCCGTGACATCCAGGAAGGTCAGCTCATCAGCGCCCTCCTCGCCATAGCGGCGAGCCAGCTCCACCGGATCGCCGGCATCACGGAGATTCTCAAAGTTGACCCCCTTGACGACCCGCCCATTGTTGACATCCAGGCAAGGAATCACGCGTACTGCCAGAGACATAGTTTTTAAGTTCTCCTCGTGTTAGCTCAAAGTTGTGGCTCGACGGTTTGCGCAACCACCCAGCTCAGGGGCGTCGCCCACGGTTTAGCTCCGGAAAGTCTCCGGACGACCCAGTTGGTCAATAATCGACCGCAGCGTGGCATGAACATCGCGAGTTCCCGCCAGCACGCCTACGGAATCATGCCGCCAAGGATTGCCCGCCAAGTCTGTGACCACGCCACCAGCTTCGGAAATCTGAAGTACACCAGCTGCGTTATCCCACACATGCGGTGAGAAAGTCACGGTGCCGCCGAATGCCCCCATCGCGGTGGAACCCAAGTCCACTCCGACAGAGCCAGTAATTCGGATCGTCGGATAGCGTTCGCCCACCTTTGACAGCAGCAGTTGGCGCCACTTGCGCGGGAGTGTGCCGTCGGTACTCGCGATGACGGACCCGAAGGCAATCGAAACCGGGCGGCCGGCCTCGGCGTCGATGTTGACGCGACGGCCGTTGACGAACGTGCCGCTACCTTTAGCTGCGGTAATACGCCGGCGTAGCAGAGGCATGGAGGTAATACCAACCACCGGCTCCCCCTCATGCATGAGTGTGAGCAGCATGGCACACAGCGGAAAGCCGTTGGAATAGTTCGTGGTGCCGTCAATCGGATCGATGACCCAGGCGGTATGTTCCTCGGGGACTTTGCCACCGAATTCTTCGCCGTAGACGGGCAGGCCAGAATACTGCGTGAGGAGCTGGCGCAGACGACGCTCAATTTCCAGGTCGGTCTCCGTCGCGAAATCTCCGCGCGGCTTCATGACAACCGGGTCCGCGCCCACCTGCTGCGTGAACAGGCCTTCGACCTCATCGAGCGCCGCTTCAGCAATAGCGAGCATCGCCCGCGGTTCCAGGGCATCCATACTTTCTAAATCCTTCATCCGCCGTCTCAGCCGGGGTGCCGTTTGCTCGTTAACGCTTTCGCTTGACGACGTCTCCCCGGCCCGGCCACGAAAGTGTTCTCTTTAGCCGCGAGCTACTGCCAGGGCCTCTTCCAGGGTGAAACGCCCTGCGTAGAGCGCCTTACCCACAATTGCGGAGTCAACGCCCTCATCGACCAGTGTGGCAATAGCTGCAATGTCGTCCAGGCTGCTGACACCGCCAGAAGCGACGATTGGAGCATCGGTAGCAGCGGCGACCTCGCGCAGCAGTTCCACATTCGGCCCCTGCAGGGTGCCGTCCTTGGAGACGTCAGTCACCACGAAACGGGATGCACCCTGAGCATCCAGGCGCTCCAGCACCTCCCAGAGGTCACCGCCGTCGGAGACCCAGCCGCGGCCGCGCAGGCGCCACTGCCCCTCTTCGTTAAGAACATCCAGACCAATGGCTACACGGTCGCCGTAGTTGGCGATAACCTCGCGGCACCACTCCGGATTCTCCAGTGCGGCGGTGCCAATATTGACGCGGGCACAGCCGGTGGCCAGCGCAGCCTCGAGCGAAGCGTTGTCACGGATACCGCCGGAGAGCTCCACCTTCACGTCGAGCTTGCCCACCACGTCGGCAAGCAGGTCGTAGTTCGAACCGCGACCGAACGCGGCATCGAGGTCGACCAGGTGGATCCACTCAGCGCCTGCGTTCTGCCAATTCATGGCAGCTTCCAGCGGTGCACCATAGGAAGTCTCGGTTCCAGCAGCACCCTGAACAAGGCGCACAGCCTGGCCATCGGCTACGTCTACAGCGGGCAGCAGGGTCAAACTCATGGGGGCTCTACTCTCTTCGACTTTTGGGCGTTGTGGCGATTGTCACCACGATGCTTGTTGCTAGTTATCTCAGTATAGGTGGTCTAGGTGGCGAAACTCCGTCACCTACCAGGTAGTGCGGTTAGGGCAGATACTACCGATTGGGCAACTACAGCGTGTCCACCCAGTTCTGCAGCAGCTTCAACCCTGCTTCACCAGACTTCTCAGGGTGGAACTGCGTGGCCCACAGCGGACCGTTTTCCACGGCTGCGATAAACCGATCGGATTCGTGGGCAGACCACGTCACCAGCGGCGGAGCGATGCGAGAATCCGTATTAAGGTCCCACTTGCGCACACCGTAGGAGTGGACGAAGTAAAAACGCTGATCTTCCAGTCCCTTAAACATCTTTGAGCCTTCCGGTACTTCAACCGTGTTCCAGCCCATGTGCGGCAGAATCGACGCCTCGAGACGCTCGACAGTACCGGGCCATTCACCACAACCCGGGGTGCCGGTGACAGCTGCGGATGCGTCGGTCTCCGCTGCGTGGATGCCGTCGGCGTACTCGACGCCGCGATCAAAGAGCACCTGCATACCAACGCAGATTCCCATCACCGGCCGACCACCTGCGAGTCGAGAACCAATCAGGCGCGGCCCTTGCACTCGATGCAAACCCTCCATGCATGCGGCATAGGCACCGACGCCGGGAACGAGGAGACCATCGGCCTCCATCACGGTCTTCGGATCGGCGGTCACAATAACCTCGGCACCCGCGGTGGCCACAGCGCGCTCAGCTGAACGCAAATTACCGGAGCCGTAATCAAGGATGGCAACAGTTGGGGTCTTCGTCGAAGGTGAGACTTGTTCCATAGTTGGACATTTTAAGGCGCTGGGAATCGATGTTTCCCATTTACCCCAAGAAAACTGCCTGGACAGGCAAAAGCGCTGGTATACGCCCACCGAATACTTTGGTAAACTCAAGGTTAACAACAGGTTAACTAAGTTATTGATTTATCCCTAATACCCCTGATTACTTTTTCACAGAGAGGCTCCGACGCCATGACTACCGCATCCGTTCTTAGTAAATCATTTGCCATTGTCCGCGAGGACCTTCACCGGCTCTACGGTGCAGCCTGCGATGCTGCGACCATCGATTCCATCCTCGACGATGTCATTGCAGAGCTGTCCAACTCTGCGAAGGTGACTAACTTCCTCCCCGTCCTCGCCGAACGCGAGGCCACCGAACGCATCAAGGCCGCGAGCGGATGCAAGGACTTCGCCCCGCGCCAAGAGATTCTCTTTGCCGATAGTCGCGGTTCCGGCCGTAGCCAGATTGCCACTGCCCTGGCCTACCACCTGGTTGGTGACGAAGTCTTTATCCGCACTATCGGCCTCAATCCAGAGGATGGCCTGAACCCTCGCGTCGTCGCGGCTCTTCACGACCGTGGCGTGGACACCTCACGCCTCACCCAAAAGGCGATTACTCCCCGCGTTTCCCACCGCGCCGATGTTGTCGTGCTCATGGGCATCGACGAGACACCAGCAGTCCCCGGCGACCGCTACGTGGAATGGGATGTCGCAGATCCGGACAGTCTCACAGACGATGAGCTGCAGTCGCTTATCGACGATATCGAAACCCGCCTGCGGGCTCTCTTCACCGAGATGGACGTCGCCGTCGCATAAACAGGCACGGCTGACCCCACACCGGGGGTTGCATCTAATAACCAAAAGAGTGGCTGCGCAAGAACTTGCGCAGCCACTCTTTTTCAAACGTCTCTTTGTATGTAGTTACTTCTTCTTGCGGTCCCGAACCGTCAAACGCGTCACTGCATTCTTTGCCGGGCGGGCAACACGCACAGCGGCCTCCGGCGTACGACGCTTCACGGCATCCCCCAGACGACGCAGCGTAGCGCGGGTGTTCTGGTACTCCGCCACGCGGTGCTTTCCGATGATTCGGTCGAGCACCGCACCAATGAGGCCAACTGCCAGCAGAGCTGCCGCAAAGGCAAAGACAGCCGGGTACGGACGGAGTGCAGCCGCGGCTACGGCTCCCAGAACGAACGAGCCGATACCAGTGCCCGAGTCAAAGGACATGTTCCAGAAGGCACTGGCCTCAGCAGTACGGTCACGCGGCAGGCGGGCAAACATCAGCAGCAGAGCCTCATTTTGCACTATGCCGAAGCCCGCGCCGTAGAAAACGGCCGCAACCAGCAGCAGCCAGGCCGACAAATCAAAGAGAACCACGCCGGACATCATCAGCAGACCAATAAAACCACTGATCAATGCCGGAATCAGCAGAATTCCAGCCTCCGACTTCCGGTCGGCGTAGATTCCTGCGAAATAACGGAACACCATCTGCGCGCCACCGAGAACAGACAGCGACAGGCCAGCCACAACCGCACCGGAGACCAGATCGATTTCGCGAGCTGCCGGGGCAAGGAATGCGGAAATACCACCAAAGCCCATCGCAATCGTGCAAATTGCGAGCGCGGGAATGGCCACCAGCTTCCATGTGGCAACGTGCTCAACGGGGCTCGGCTGAGTTGCTGCAGATCCGGGCACAGGATCGCCGACGTCTTCCTTGCCGCCCTTGCCCTCCTTCGGCGCTGGCTTAATCTTCGGGATAAAGAGTGCCATCAACGAACCGACAAGCGAGATGACGGCGCCCAAGACATAAACAGGGGTGTAAGAACCCGTCTTGTCCGCAATGATTAGTCCTAGTGGCAAGAAAATGAGCTCAGATAAACCAACTGCCACACCGAGAACGCCAGAGGCCTTACCCAGAAATTTCATTGGCACTAGCTCGGCAATCAATGCGGACTCGGCGACAGTCAACGCACCGAAGCCCATACCGCGGAGAACCGCAATGATGAGCACCAAAGCAGCATCGGTGCCAAAGATGTGCAGAATCGTCGGCAAGCCCAGAAACAGACCTGAAATCAGCATGGTCATGCCGTAGCCAAGACGGCGACACATACGTGGAGTCTGCGTCTGTGTGAGAACGGTAGCGGCCATAAAAACACCGGTGTAGGCACCGGCGAGCGAGGTTCCACCGCCATCGTCAAGAATTGCCTGCGGAATGACAGGCATGAGGAGTGACCAGCCACCGAAGGCGGCCATCACGGCGACTAGCGTAGGTACTAGTCCGGGCGCTTTCCACATGCTGTCCAGTTCGTCCAACTGCCTGCGGTCCATCACCCGGGACGCCATTTACTCCATCACTCCTATCAACCACAAAATTGCGCCGGCGAGCGCGATCACAGATAAGAGACCAAGGACAATTGTTCCGACCCTCGATCCGGATTTATAGAGTGACCATGTTCCGCCCACCAGCAGACCAGCGACAATGAACAAAAAATAAGTGCTCAGCGTCGATGCGGTAGACACCTGCGCTAAAAGCACGTCTACAGACGTTGTTACCATCGATTCCCCTAAAATGCCAGCTAAGGCGGATTTTCCGGTTTCCTACAGTGGCCGTCTACTTCAGCTGCGACCTACAGAGTGCCCTTGGTCGACGGCACACCGTGGACGCGCGGGTCGTCCTCGACGGCAGCACGCAGGGCACGGGCCACAGCCTTGTACTCAGCCTCGGTGATGTGGTGCGGATCGCGCCCGTAGAGACAGCGAACATGCAGCGCAATACGGGCATTTAGGGCGAAGGACTCAAAGAAATGCTCGTTGATAACCGTTGCGTAGTGACCACCAATGACGGCAGTCAACATCTGCTCTGGTTCGCCAGTGCCAACGAAGTACGGGCGACCAGACACATCAACCACTGCGTGTGCCAGCGTTTCATCCATCGGGATATAGCAGTCACCAAAGCGACGAATACCAGACTTGTCCCCCAACGCCTGGGCGAAGGCCTGCCCCATCACAATGCCGGTATCCTCCACCGTGTGGTGCGCATCGACCTCGGTGTCGCCGTTGGCGTGCACAGTCAGGTCGAAGCTGCCGTGGGAGCCGAAAGCGGTCAACATGTGGTCGAAGAACGGCAGACCGGTCGAAATATCGGTCTTGCCGGTGCCATCGAGATTCACCGAGCAGACGATGCTCGATTCGCGGGTGGCGCGCTCGACACGGCCAACGCGCTCAGTGCGCTCTGCCTTCAGATGGTCCTTATCACTGGCGTGCATAAGTCAGATTTCTCCTTATAGTGGGATGTACCAGCAGCATTTCGCTTAAGCCAGCGCGGTCGCTGCCAATTTCTTGGCCGCCGCCAGCAGTGCATCATTTTCACTGGGCAGACCAATAGTGGCACGCAAACGACCGGGCACGCCAACATCGCGGATGAGTACTCCCTCGTCCAAGAAGCTCTGCCATGCCGTCGAGGCATCGGCGAAACGACCGAAGAAGACAAAGTTCGAGTACGAGTCAATCACGTCGTAGCCATAGCTGTTCAGGGCGGCTACGACGCGGTCACGCTCGTCGGCAAGCTTTGCGACGGTCGACAGCGTCGCATCCGAGTGGCGAAGTGCAACTGTGGCTGCGGCCTGTGTCAACGTCGACAGGTGGTATGGCAGACGTACGAGCATCACAGCATCAATAAATGCCGGGTTAGCAACGAAGTAGCCGAGGCGGCCTCCTGCGAAGTCGAAAGCCTTGCTCATCGTGCGGGAGACAACCAGCTTCGACGGGAACTCAACCAGCAGCGTTGTCGCCGACGGCTCCTCAGTGAACTCGGCGTAGGCCTCATCGACAATGACGATGCCCGGCGCGGCTTCAATAATGCGGCGCAAGTCAGCGAGCGTAGTCAGGTTGCCAGTCGGGTTGTTCGGCGTCGTGATGAAGATGACGTCAGGACGGTGCTCGGCAATTGCCGCGAGCGCACTATCCATGTCGATGTCGAAGGTCTCCGGGTCGCGGTCGATGCCGATAAACTCCGTCTGCGTGCCGGACGAGAGGATTGGGTGCATTGAGTAACTGGGCACAAACCCCATTGCGCTGCGCCCTGGCCCGCCGAATGCCTGCAGCAGCTGCTGGAGAATCTCGTTGGAGCCGTTGGCAGCCCATACCTGGTCAACGGTGATGTCCACGCCGGTCTGGCGGGTGACATAGTCGGCGAGTGCGCTGCGCAGTACTACTGCGTCACGGTCCGGGTAGCGGTTGAGGTCAGAGGCGACCTTCTCCACTTGCGCCACCAGGTCGGCGATGAGGTCATCGGATGGCGGGTACGGGTTTTCGTTGGTGTTCAGGCGAACATCGACGTCGAGCTGCGGAGCACCGTAGGCTTCCTCGCCGCGCAGTTCGTCGCGCAGTGGCAAATCTGCCAGCACCAACTTGGCTACCGACTGCTGTGACTGGTTCTCAGGCTGGTTGCTCATTAGTTGTCGTTCCCCTTTTCTGCGCCATTGCTCTCAGAGCCGAGAAGCGTCTCAAAGCGGGCGCGGATGGCCTCGCCGTGCGCTGGCAGTCGTTCTTCGTTGGCCAGGACTACTACGCTGTCGGCAACTTCCTTCAACGCGGCCTCGTTGTAGTCAATCATGTGGACCGACTTGAGGAAGGTGTGCGTTGACAGCCCCGAGGCGTGGCGGGCGGTACCGGAGGTCGGCAACACGTGGTTGGAGCCAGCCGAGTAATCGCCCAGCGGCACCGGCGAAAAGCGACCGATGAAGATTGCGCCAGCGTTGGTAATGCGTTCGGCAACGGCCTGTGCGTTTTCGGTGTGGATCTCCAGGTGCTCAGCGGCGTAGGCATCTGCAACCTGGATGCCGATATTCATGTCGTCGACAAGCACGATGCCAGACTGCTTGCCGGTGAGCGCCTCACGAACGCGGTCGGCGTTCATGGTGACCTCGTAGCGGTTTTCGACCTCGCGGTCGACAGCGGCGGCGAAATCGGCGTCGTCGGTAATAAGTACGCTGGCGGCCATGATGTCGTGCTCTGCCTGGGAAATCAGGTCGTAGGCGACGGAGACAGGATCAGCGGCGTTATCTGCAAGAATGGCAATTTCGGTCGGACCAGCTTCGGCGTCGATACCGACGACCGAGCGGCACAGGCGTTTAGCGGCGGTAACGAAGATGTTGCCCGGACCGGTGACCATGTCGACCGGCTCGAGGCTCTCATTTTCATCGCCGTATGCGAGCAGTGCGACGGCCTGTGCACCGCCGACGGCCCACACCTCGGTCACGCCAAGCAGCTTGCAGGCAGCCAGGATGGTCGGGTGCGGCCAGCCGTCGTTGTCGGCCTGCGGCGGAGAGGCGACGACGAGGGACTCCACACCAGCTTCCTGAGCTGGGATGACGTTCATCAATACAGACGACGGGTAGACGGCGTTGCCCCCGGGGACGTAAAGACCGACGCGCGAAATCGGAATCCACTTCTCACGGACAATGCCGCCGGGAAGAATTTCAACAGTCTTGTCATTCGGCTTCTGAGCAGCGTGGAACGCGCGCACGCGCCCAATGGACTCCTGCAGAGCAGAGCGGACGTCGTCTTCCAGCGCGGCTTCCGCGGCATCGATAACCTCCGCTGGAACGCGCATGGATGCCGGACGAATACGGTCGAACTTCTCGGAGTACTCCATCGCCGCTTCCACACCACGGGCTGCCACGTCATCGACAACGGGTTTGACCGTGGGAATCATGGAATCAACGTCTGCCGCACCGCGCGGCAACACTCGACGCAGAGTGGCGGTGGTGGGAGTCTGACCGCGAAGATCAATAGTGGACAACATAATTAATTAGTAACCGCCTATTCGCACGATGGATTCATACGTGAGCACTTCAGAGTGACAAAGAAATGACAACAAAGTATTGAAAATCTGGGTCAAGCCAAAGACTTTATCCACGGTTTTCGCTACTATTCGCCCTTAAAGGCACCCTTGAGTATGAACTAAGCATATCTTTCTCACGCCCGGTTCATACCGATTGCCCCATTTAACCCCTCATACTGTGGCGCAAGTTAGCTCCGCCACAGTGACCCATTACAGTGTTAAGGAAAGTAGTAACCAGTCGTAGAAAGGTCAGCTGTTGAACCAGGAAGGAAACAGCCCGGATTTGCCGGAGCTCGTCGCAGCCTATGCAGACGCGACCGCAGCCGACAATTCCCTGGCCACGCGCCAACTGGAATCAGTTTTCGCGCATCATTTCTACAACCCACAGCTCTTTTCTGACCCGGAAGCCCACGGCGTTACCGAACACGTCGGCGCGTTTTACCGCATAGTCCGCGAGGTCACCGAATCGCTCGGCATGATGACGGCTGCGCACGATGCCGCCCTGAACTGGATGGTATGGGCATCCGATAACGACAACGTCCCGGAGTACTGGCGCGCCCGGGCACGGCTAGCGGCGGATGAAGCCCGCCGCTACACCACCTTTATCGCCGATGGCCCCACCTCTGCTGCCGCAGAGACCGAAATCCCACTCATCGCACGCATGAGCAGGGAGATCACCTCGTACCGGGCACTCGTGCTTGCCGACGATCTGGATGCCCCAACCAGCAGTCACAGCGCGGTGACCACGGATGCGGATGGGCCGCGGCCGCAGGAATCGTCGGCAAGCGAAGAAGCGGAGGAGCCGTTTAGCCCACGCCAGTGGAAGAAGCGGGCGGCACTGACTGACGCGCTGATTCGGATTGCAAGCGCCCTGCGAAAGGTCAACCGCGAGGACTTGGCACGGGAGCTGCACGAGATGATTCGTGCACTGCCAAATGAGGATAAGTTTGAGTCGATTGCGCTGGCGAAGACTCTGACGGAGGCATCACTGCTGCACCGAGCCGGGAAAGTCGTCGACGCAGCGCGACTTTGCGCCTCACAGCTCAATGCAATCGGTAACCGCTCCGTAATCGCGGGCCTTGAGCTGAGGCAGAATTTGGCACGGTACTCGATAGAGACAGGTAATAGCGATACCGCGTTCCGAATGCTGTCAAACAACGTGGCAGTCGCGGACCAGCACAGACTGGACACTGACTATATTCTCGCGGTTCGTGAGATGGCAGACATCAACTTCGAGGTGGCACACAACAAGCCCGATGCCGGGGAGATGCTGAAGCTAACTCAGCGCGCCCAGGATGTGTCGGCAGACTACCCCAACTGTGAAGTCACCATGGAAATCGCGCTGCTGAAGGCAACGGCACTGTACGAGCTCGGAGATTTCCACCATGCCGGCCAGGAAGCGGAGTCGGTTGCAAAGTGGTCTGAGCCTACCCAGGATTCCGCGCGTACTGATTTTTCCTGTGCTATTGCGGCGGAATCGGCAGTCCAAGAGGGAAATACTGAACATGCGGCAGTGCTCTTCGACGCGCTGGCCGATATTCGTGCCGGATACTCGTCACCGATTTCACCTGCGGAAACTCTGATGAATGCCGCACTATCACTCAGTAACGTGGGCGCCACAAGTGAGTTGACCGACCACCTGATGGAACGCTCACGTGGCTACGTGGTTGGGTCCTGGGAATCGGCCAAGTGGCACGAAGCGCAGGCGCTGCTGTGCTGGTCTGTGTGGGACAACGACGGCGTGTACAAGTACTCCGACGAAGCTGCCGAGCTTTTCTTAGAAGCCCACGCCCCTGCCGACGCGGCCCGCACACTGACTATCGCGGTGCGTGCTGCTGCTAGTGATAACAATGAGGAACGCGCCCGCCGGTTCGCGATTCGCATCGGCGACCTAGTCGGCCCGGATCACCCGGTGCGCGATGAAGTTCGTGAACTAATGCGTAGCTTTTCAAACCCGGATTAACAGCGCATCCGGCTGTACAGGTCTGAAAAGCAAAGCAGTTTTGCATCTTCCCGATGCCACGGGCGAAGATAGTCCAATGGTCTGGTGGGAAGAAGAAAACTCTGAGTCTGAAATTCAAGTTGGCGATTGGGATGCCGGCATCGCTGCCGACCACGTGTCAGTGAATTCGGAAAACGCATCAGCAACGGAGAACTCGTCCGATCCCTTGGACTTTCCTCCCCTGCCCAATCCGCTAAAGGCATTGCCGGACTCCCTCCCGGAGCTGCTGGTTATTTCCCGCAAGGCCGGTGCCACGCTCGACCACGTCACCAGTTGGCGCGCTGTCACCAAGTTCGCCCACACGCACTGGTTGGCCGACGCGCCTACCAACTCCCCCGATGTCATTGGCGAATTCCACGCACTTAGGCATGCAGTTGCCGACCAACTGGAATTGGTAGAAGAAGCCGCTGCTGCACGCGCCGAGTGGCTGCGCTGGGCAACTGAGGCCAACATCCGCCCCGCGATCTTGCACGCACGCTCCTACGGAGCATTCGCCGAGGCTGAGGCCTTCATCGACGCCAACCCAGGTGATGCCATCACCGGCCGGCGCCCCGAGGACTCCGAAATCCCTGAGCTGATCAGCCTTGCTAAGGACATCGTCGCCACCACTCCACAGCCCGGCGAGGCCTATTACTACCTGGTCAGCGCGGCTGTTGCCGGCGCCGCAGCATCGCTGGCGCGCCGGGCGGAAATCGCCGGTCAGCTCTCTGAATGGTCCGCACGCTGGGCACCAAAGCGAAGCAGTTTCGACGACCGGAAGCTGTTGGAGGCGCAGCTCGCGCACAGCCGTGGTGAGCTGCGCAGGGCCGCCCGCATCGCTGCCAGCGTCGCAGCGGCTCCTCAGTCGGAACCCGTCACCACGACGATTGAAGCGCGCCAATTTCTGGCTTTTCTCTCTCTGGAAGCTGGTGAGGAAGCGGAGGCAATCCGCCAGCTACGCCCAATCGTGCAGGCTGGTCTCGATGCAGGACTCACGGTCGCGGTGCTTCGCAGCGTGCGTCTGCTCTGTGCGCTTCTCAACGCCCACGGCGATTTCGCGGAATCCGCCGAATTTGCCCGCCGCGCGCTCGCCAGCGCCGAGGGCATGCCAGTCAACCCCATCACCATGGATATCCAGCTCGTTTTGGCCCGCAGTCTCCTCGATGCCGACGAGGTTGACGAGGCACTGCGCTTTGCCGAACCAGTTGCGCACTGGTCAGCATTTACTGCCGATGAAGAACGCACCGACGCGGCGTTTTCTATTGTCTCCACAGCCGCGGGGCTCGGCAATAATCCCCGCCAGGCGGCAAAGCTGCTCATCGAACACGGCGAGCACCTTGAACGCAACGGCGATACCAAGGGCGCTGCCAAGGCCTACCGTCAGGCTGCGCGTTCCATCATTCATGTCATTGACCTGGTCATTTCCGAAGAGGGCTCCGAATTCACCGGCGAGATTGTCTCTGAGGACGCTTCCGCCGCCATTGACCACACGCTCAACGAGGCTGAGGACCTTCTGCTGCGTTCTCAGAAGCTCATCTCCGACGACTGGTCACTCGCCGACTGGCACGACGATGCCGCCTACGTCTTCTACTCCGCTGGCCGCGACACGTTGGCTATCAACCATGTGGAAGCCGCCGCGAAGGGCTACCTGCAGTCCGGCGATGGCGAGGAAGCCGCCCGCGCGCTGCTGGCGGGGGTTCGCTACCGTCTCGACGCGGGTGATTCCGACGGAGCCGCCGCCTATGCTCGGCGCGTCGAAGAGCTTCTGCCCCGCGACGTGTGGGAAGGCCATCCTGTTCTCGATGCCCTTGACGTCATCATCATTCAGTCGCTTGACGACGAATACTAGCGCCCCGCCCACTTCGGTACTGGCGGTGACACAAAGTAGAGTGTTAGGTCATGACTACTTCTGGTGATTCCGCGACTTCTAGCCCGCAGCAGCTTTTCGACGCCGCCACGGCATTGGCTGAGGAAAACAACCTCTGGGAAGCAGCCCTAACTCTGATGCAGGGGTTCGAGGAACTCGGCGACAAGGCTGATGCCCCGCAGACCGACAGTCTGGGGCGCCCCATCCGTGGCTCTGCACCAAAGCTGATGGACAAGGCCGCGGATTGGTTGGATCTGCTGGATAACCTGGAAAAAGACGGCTTCGAGCCGACCGCGGACACCCCACCGCGCCACTTGCGCTGGGCGATGTGGCACACCTTGAACGGCCAGGCAGAGATTCGTCGAGGACATCAGGGGCGCGCCATTGATCACCTGGAGTTAGCGGCGGGACTTTTCCAGTCCGACAAGCTCAATATCCAGGCCGTGCCTCTGCTTGCACAAATTGCACAGTGCCACCTGCATTTGGGCGATGTCGGTGCTGCAGAGAAGGCGCTTTACCGCGCACAGGAAACCTGTGATGAGCAATCACGGGAGCGCTGGGGGTCGGCACTAAGCGAGATTGGGGCAGAGATCGCCCGTCGCCTGTAGGCGAAGCTACGAGGCGAAACCGGGGCTGATTCAGCTACTGCTCGTCGAAGTCGAGTCCGACATCGAACACCTTGGCCGAGTGGGTCAGCGCGCCCACAGCCAGGTAATCGACACCACAGGACGCGTACTCACGAGCCACATCGATGGTCAGTCCACCAGAGGACTCCAGCTGGGTGGCCGGAGAAATCTGCGAGCGGCGCTGCACCGCGATCTGGGTCTCCCAGACCTCGAAGTTGTCCAGCATGACGATGTCCGGCTTCATCGGCAGGATTTCATCGAGCTGTGCGAGGGTATCGACTTCCACCTCGCACGGCAGCTCCGGATACTGAGCCCGCACCCTCTTCAACGCACCGGACACGGAACCGACGGCCACCACGTGGTTGTCCTTAATCAGTGCCTCATCGCCCAATGCATAGCGGTGGTTAATTCCACCACCGCAGGTCACCGCATACTTTTCCAGGTTGCGCAGACCCGGCAGTGTCTTTCGGGAATCGCGCACCCGCGCACCGGTGCCAACGATTGCGTCAGCCCACTGGCGCGTCGCAGTAGCTACACCACTGGCGTGCGTGAGGATATTCAGCATTGTCCGCTCAGCAGTCAGCAACCCCCGAGTCGGCGCAGAAATCGTTGCCAGCACTGTGCCAGGACGCACCAGGGTGCCATCTTCAACGTGCTTTTCGACGGTGAACTCACCCGAGATGACCTCCTGCAGCGTCCACTCCACCGCATCGATAGCCGCGATAACGCCCTCTTGCCGGGCCACCAGCCGGGCGCGTGCCTGCGCAGCTGCCGAGACTGTCGACAGCGAGGTCACATCCGGCCCGAAGCTCATATCTTCCTGCAGTGCCGTCCGAATGAGTCCGCGGGTGATGTTTTCGTTCAGCACCCCGCGCAGAGTGTCCTTCTCAAGAGTCATGGCTAGCTAATCCCTGTCCTTTTCAAACCAAGTGTGGCACCCCAAAGTATATGGTCGTGCCAATGCCGCTTCGACAACTTTCCTTGCGGCTACGACCTGAACCGATTGCGGGAGCCGATCGATAACCGCCAAAGCCTGCCGCAAACTCTGCTCATTGCGCGTTACACCAGCACCTTCCTGCATCGCCGTCTGCAACCGGAAAAGCTGGCGCGGTTCCAGTTCCGGCCGTGGCTGCGGCAGGCCTTCAACCGCCGCTGCGAATTCCTCGTCCCCGACCGGCACAGCGTGTGTTTCAGCGACTTTTTCGGCCACCCGCTTGCCGACGACCAGTCCTTCCAGCAACGAATTGGAAGCCAACCTGTTGGCACCGTGCAGCCCCGTCGCGGAGCATTCACCGGCTGCAAAGAGACCCGGCACGCAAGTTGCACCGAATGGGTCGACGGCAATGCCACCACAGGTGTAGTGGACCGCCGGGGCCACGGGAATGAGGTCCTTGGTCGGATCAATCTCCGCTGCGGTCAGGCCCGCTGTAATCGTCGGAAAGCGGACGGCGAAGTTGTCGATGTGACGTGCGTCGAGGAAGACATGGTCCTCGCCGAGCTGGCGCATGCGAGTCGCGATGGCGCGCGAGACGATATCGCGCGGAGCCAGGTCCCCGCGAGGGTCAACGCCGGCGGTCACACTGTTTCCCCGGGAATCGACGAGGATGGCTCCTTCACCACGGACAGCCTCGCTGATGAGATGGCGTCGGCCGGTGCCGTCTGATGCCGAGCGCTCGTCATAGAGCACTGTCGGGTGGAACTGGATAAACTCCATGTCACGAATCTCCGCGCCAGCGTCGGAGGCCATGCCGATAGCCTCACCGCGGGCGCCCGAGGGCGCCGTGGTCGCGCGATAAATATGCCCCACGCCACCGGTAGCCAGCAGAGTTGCACCTGCGCGAATAGCGCCGCCACCGCGGGGATCCGCTACCAGCGCCCCCAGCACGCGGCCGTCTTTGCCAACGATGAGCTGGCGCGCTGTAGCGTTCTGCAGTACTCGCACGCCGGTAACTGAGGCTTCTAGGGCGCGCTCAATTTCAGCACCAGTGGCGTCACCACCGGCATGAATGATGCGCCGCGCGTGGTGTCCGCCCTCTTTGGTGCGGGAATATACGGCCGGGTTATCCGGCGCCGGGTCAAATGTGCCGCCTAGCCCAATCAGCCACTCGGTCGCCGCAGCGCCGGCACGGATGATAGAAGCCACGGCCCCTTCATCGCAGTGGCCGGCACCGGCATCGAGAGTATCCGCGATGTGGGAATCAGTGGTGTCATCGAACCCATTGGCCACATGGCCGCTGGGGTCGTCGTCAAGCCCGACGACCGCGAGCCCGCCCTGTGCGAGATTCGTGGCGGCATCGGCGAAACGCAGCTGTTTGCGGGCACCGACCCGCCACTCGACGCTGTCGATAACCAGCACGTCGAGGCCGAGCTCAAGGGCCCTACGCGCAGCACTGAGCCCTGCGACTCCCCCGCCGATGACGAGGAAGTCACACGTCAGTGTCCAACTGTCGAATGATGGGCGCAGACCAAACGTGTTACTCGCCTCCGCCTGGGTTACCGATGGCGATCATGCGCTCGACAGAAGCGCGTGCCTTGTCGGCGACATCCGGCTCGACATCGACTTTATCAGTGCCCTCAACGAGGCAGCGCAGCAGAGCCGCCGGAGTGATGAGCTTCATGTACGAGCAGGAAGCGCGGTCGTTGACCGGCTCAAAGTCGACATCCGGCGCGGCCTTGCGCAGCTGGTGGAGCATGCCCACCTCAGTGGCCACGAGCACCTTGCCGTTGGGCTTGTTCTCCTTCAGCTTCTGCGCCTCGGTCAGCATCTCGCCGGTGGAGAGCATCTGCACGCGCTCGGGCTCGATGGTGCCTTCACCTGCGAGGTAAATCGCAGAGTTCGCGCAACCGCACTCCGGGTGAATGAACAGCTGCGAATCGGCGTTCTCTTCCGCGCGGTGCGCGAGTTCCTCACCGTTGATGTTGGCGTGGACGTGGCACTCACCAGCCCATACCTTGATCTTGTCGCGGCCGGTCTCACGGCGGACGTGTGCGCCGAGGAACTGATCCGGGTTGAACAGGATCTCCTGGTCTTCCGGGATGGACTTGACCACGTCGACGGCGTTGGAGGAAGTACAGCAGATGTCGGTCAGAGCCTTTACGTCTGCCGTGGTGTTGACGTAGCTGACTACCAGTGCGCCGGGATTCTCTGCCTTCCACTCGGCCAGTTCATCTGCGGTGATGGAGTCCGCCAGGGAGCAGCCGGCGCGCTCGTCCGGAATAAGGACGGTCTTCTCTGGGCTCAGAATTTTGGCGGTTTCCGCCATGAAGTGGACACCACAGAAGACGATGACGTCGGCATCGGTTTCCGCAGCGATGCGGGAAAGTCCGAGGGAGTCGCCTGTGTAATCGGCAATATCCTGAATCTCCGGCAGCTGGTAGTTGTGCGCAAGAATTACGGCATTGCGTTCGCGGGCGAGGCGCTTAATCTCCTGGGCCCAGCGCTCATCTGCAATTACGCCACCGTAGCGGCCATCTTTATCGACTACCGATTCGTACAGATCCGATTCAAGGCGCGGCAGGCTGGAAGCATTGGCCGCAAGGCTGGTATTCACGGAAAACTACGTCCTTACTTCAATGGGCTGTGGCTACGACCGGAGAAAACGCCGTCACCGTTACCGGCAACGGTCTCCGGAGGCATTCGCAGCGGACTCAAACGGGCAAGTGCAAGAGACCTAAGCTCGCCACACAATATCGAAAAAGCCCCTAATCGGGGCGAATACTGACATCGAGGACGAACCTATTTCCCAAAATTGTAAGGCTTGTATAAGCCTATTTCCCAATAACTACCCCTGTTCAGTAGGAATTAGTGCTTTACGACGGCTCCCGCGCAGAACCTCACCGTCTCACTTAGTGACCGAATCTGCGTCCGCAGCATTGTCTGCAGCGCTCTCGTTGCCTTCCGTGAAGTCCGTTTGGAACAGCACCCGGGACCACAGTGCGAGCATGGCAACCAGTGGCGCGACCAGCAGTGCTACATAGGTTTTGAAGTCTGGAATCACCGAGAACTTATCGCCCGGCTGCATTCCCGCCAGATCCGGCTGGAGCAATGCCGCAACCGACTGACCGACGAGGTACGTCACTGCTGCGCTCATCAACGCGGAGAAACCTGCCCATCCAATTGCCGTGAGCATCTGCACAGGAGTCGTGATGGCACGGTTTCGGAAGGTAGTAATTCCCAGCACCAGGCCGCTGATGGCAGTGACAGCAACAAACCAGAGCAGCCCGATAAAACCAGCGTCAACGGTTTCCTGAATAATCGCCAGTTGGTTATCTGGGAGCATTTGCACCTGCTGCTTGGGGCGCAGGAATGCCCAGGCCACTCCGGCTATCGTTCCCGTTACAACGGAGAAGAGAACAATACCCGAGGCCATTGCCACGCTCTGCTTTTCAACGTGCGGGACTCGGGTATTTTTCATGGTCATAGTTGACTAACTTACCTCACGGCGCACATCCAGTACTAGCGTGCCCGAATGGCGCACTAGCACAACCAGCGCCTTTTATCGCTGCTCCAACATAACGGAGTCCACTTCGCCGTGGCGCGAGCACTTTGCAGTCCAGCCGTCCGGACGCACCTGCACCACCATCCGGCGCCCACAGAGCTGGCAGAATCGAGGCGCCTCCAGTCCAGCTTTTGCACCATAGGAGCGTTCGCGCACTTCACCAGCTTCGAGGTCGGCGCCGGTAAAAGGATCGAACTTGGGATCGTCTCCCAGCACCATGGCCTGGAGCAGCTCCGTGGAGTCGACTTTCTTACCCCGCGTCGCACGCGGGCTAGATGTCCGAGGCTTAGACAGTTGCATTGAGGGCCTTAATTGGAAGTCGTACCTTGCCAAGCATGTCCAGATCCTGCTCCGCCGGACGGCCCAGCGTGGTCAGGTAATTACCGACAATGACAGCGTTGATACCGCCGAGCAGCCCCTTTTCTGCGCCCAGGTCGCCCAGGGTGAGCTCACGACCACCAGCAAAACGCAGGATGGTCTTCGGCAGAGCCAAGCGGAAGGCACCGATGGCACGCAGTGCGTCCTTGGCTGGCATCGGCTCGCGACCGGCGAACGGAGTGCCCGGACGCGGGTCGAGGAAGTTCATCGGCACCTCGGTCGGGTTGAGCTCCGCCAGGTCCTGAGCGAACTCGGCACGCTGCTCAAGGGTCTCTCCCATACCCAGGATGCCGCCACAGCAGACCTCCATACCGGCTTCGCCGACCATACGCAGGGTGTCATGACGTTCTTCCCAAGTGTGGGTGGTCACGACCTGCGGGAAGTAGCTCTTGGCGGTCTCGAGGTTGTGGTTGTAGCGGTGAATACCAGCCTTGGCCAGGCGATCCACCTGCTCCTGCGTCAGAATGCCCATAGAGGCGGCCACATTAATGTCCACCTCTGCCTGAATGGCGGCGACGGCCTGTTCCATCTGGCTGAGCAGTCGCTCGTCCGGCCCCTTTACTGCAGCAACGATGCAGAACTCAGTCGCACCCGACTTTGCGGTCTGCTTAGCGGCGTCCACCAGCGCCGGGATATCCAGCCATGCCGAACGCACCGGGGACTCGAACAGACCCGACTGCGAACAGAAGTGGCAGTCCTCTGGGCAGCCGCCAGTCTTCAGCGAGATAATGCCTTCAACCTCGACCTCTTCGCCGCACCACTTCAAGCGCACCTCGTGAGCCAGCGCCAGCAGATCCTCGATGCTGTCGTCATCGAGATTGAGAACTGCCAGGGTCTCCTCATAGTTCAGCCCCTCACCGCGGCCGAGCACCTTTTCTCGGGCGAGTTCCAAAATGTCCTGCTGCTGTTGAGTCATGGGGGTGACGCTCCTTGAGGCTGGGGATAAAACTTGAACACCGTTTCAGAAGTTGTTCAGTTATCAAACTTAATACCGCAGCTACAGAATGTCGAACAGGGTTCAATTCCCGTCGTGTCGCGGATTTACGCTCCGCATCTCAGCCTTAAGGCATCTTCCAGATGATTCTTCTTTCGTCTACGGTAGGCAGTGTGCAATTGACCAAGGACATCATTGTCGACGCAGCTCTTACCATTCTCAACGAGTACGGACTCGGCGATCTCACGATCCGCCGCCTGACTCGCCACTTGGGTACCGCCGCTGGCGCAATGTACTGGCACTACCCTTCCAAGCAGGCACTGCTGGGTGCCGTCGCTGACCGCATCTTGGCTCCCTGCACAGAGTTTTCCGCCACCGGCGATTGGCGTGCCGACATCGAAGCCGTCGCCGAGCTGCTCTACTCCTGCCTCACCGCTCATCGGGATGGCGCCGAGGTCGTCTCGGCCGCACTCGCTACGGGCACCGCCACGATTCGCCCCGAACAACTGCTTGCCGACGCCCTGGAGAATGCACCCGAAACCTCCATTAACACCCCCTCAGCGGCTGATACCGCGTCTGTCCTCGTGTACTTCATTCTCGGTGCGACAGTCGACCAGCAGACAGCCATCGCGCTTGACCTGAACGGCGCCAAGGGCGTTTCCAACAAGGGCGACACCAGTGGCGAGAACGCCGATGATAAGGATCTTGAGGTCGAGACTTCCTCTGAAGATACTGCTGCACAGGCAAAAGAGCTCGGCCGCCAGCGCATTGCACTGGGAACCGAGCTCTTTATCGCCGGAATTGCGGGGGTTGCGGGGACTAAGGGAATCGCAGGTCATTAAGCCCCGCTGGAGCAATCACACTCACGGTCAAGCCGCGGCGCTAGAGCACCAGAGCTGCTACCCAACCAGCTGCCAGCAGCGGCAGGTTGAAGTGCAGGAAGGTCGGAATAACCGAATCGCGAATGTGGTCGTGCTGCCCGTCGGCATTGAGACCCATCGTCGGGCCGAGCGTCGAGTCCGATGCCGGCGAACCAGCATCGCCCAGAGCACCTGCAGTACCAATGATGGCGACGGTAGCCATCGGCGAGAAGCCCAGCGATACACACAACGGCACATAGATGATGGCGATAATCGGCAGCGTCGAGAAGGACGAACCAATACCCATCGTGACCACCAGACCAACGACCAGCATGGCGAATGCAGCGGCAGGCTTGTTGCCCGCAAACAGCTCTGCAGTAGCGGTCACCAGTGGCTCGACCTGGCCGGACTCCGACATCACCGAGGCGAAGCCCTGTGCGGAAATCATGATGAAACCAATCAGGGCCATCATCTTCATACCGGCGGTGAACACGTCGTCCGCCTCACGCCAGCGCACGGCACCGGTGAGCATGAAGATTGCCAGACCAGTGAGTGCACCAATCAGCAATGGATCGGCATCGGTCTCCATAGAATTCATCACAATCTGGACGACGAAGGTCACCACAATTGCAACGAGAGCAACGATAACTCGGTACTTCGACACCGGTTCGTCAGACTGGGTTTCTGCGTGTGAGGACTGGGCAATCGGCCGATCTTCGTAATGCCGTGGCTTCCGGTAGGAGAAAAATACGGCAATGGCCAGACCGGCCAACATACCGAGAGCCGGAATGCCCATGGTCATCATGATGTTGATATTGGAAACATCAAGACCAGCGTTTTCGATGTTGCCCAGCAGAATGTCGTTCAGGAAGATAGAACCGAATCCGACCGGAACCCACATGTAGGTGGTGACCAAACCGAAGGTCATCACACTGGTAATCATTCGGCGGTCGATGTTGAGGCGGTTAAATACCGGCAACAGCGGCGGAATAATCAGCGGGATAAACGCAATGTGAACTGGGATGAGGTTCTGCGACATGATCGCCATGGCCAAAATGCCGGCGACCATACCCCACTTGGTCCATGCCTCTGCCTTAGATTTAGCGCCTTCATCCTCCGTGCCGATCTTGGCAATCAGCCAATCGGCCAGCAGTTTGGGCAGCCCGGAGGATGCCACTGCCATGGCAAAGGCACCCAGCATGGCATAGCTCAGGGCAATCTTCGCACCACCAGAGAGGCCTTCCTGGAAGGCAACCATTGTGGCATCGAGCCCCATACCGGCGGAAAGACCACCGACCAAGGCGCCAATAAACAGCGCTAGCACAACGTGTACCCGGCAGACCGCCAGGATTAGCATCACCAAAACGGCGAGAAGAACGGCATTCATAAGGAAAATATTAAGGCAACCTTAAGTATTTCCAGCAACCGGGGTTAGAAAGATTTCACCCCAAAATCTCTACACCCCGGCTAATGCGGCTAATCAATCGAGACGAGTCCCTGGCCACCCTGCACTGCGTCGCCGACTTCAACTTGAATAGAGCCGACGGTGCCTGCAGCCGGGGCCGTAATCTCGGTTTCCATCTTCATTGCCTCGAGAATGAGCAGCACCTCCCCAGCCTCAATCTTCTGGCCTTCCTCGACCAAAATCTTGCTGACCGAACCTGCCAGTGGCGCCACCACCGAATTGGCGGAGACACCCGAGACACTAGCGGTGGCCGGCTCAACGGAAGCGCTCGACGATCCACCCAACACGATGGGCGAAAGACGCTTGGGCTCCTCAACTACTTCAACGTCGACATCGTAGGCAATGCCGCCGACAGTCACTTTCAATTTCATGGCTCAACAATCCTCACGTAGCAAAAGTCAATGAGTCAGACTCAATTAAGTCGGGTATCGAAAATTTCCAACTAACGCAGGTTGCGCTGCTGCTGGATCTGGCGTCCCTGCGCAGCCCACGTCTTATGGCGGTTGTATCGAATTGCCTTCACCTTGCCGCGATTGCCCAGGTACGCAGACACTGCTGCCGAAATGGCGATGACAGTATCCTCGGGGATATCTGCGTCCACGCGTTTGCGCAGTTCAGCCAACTCGCTCTCTGCCTGATTCAGTCGTGCCGTGGCCTTCTGCAAGCTTGTCGAGGTCGCATCCAACCGGTCGGTCAGTTCAGCGACGAGCGCTCGCAGCTCCTTAATCTCACCGATGCCGTCAGACATTACTGTGGCCCCAATCCGTGCTTCTTGGCCGGGCGAACCTCCCGCTTGTTACGCAGAACCGACAGTGCGTCAGCCACACGCAGGCGGGTTTCCGCCGGGTCAATCACGTCGTCGACCAGTCCGCGCGAGGCGGCGACATACGGCGTCGAGAAGCGTGTCTTGTATTCGGCGATACGCTCGTCGCGCACGCGCGCCTGCTCTTCCTC
This sequence comes from Corynebacterium sp. LK10, assembly GCF_008042455.1. NCBI lineage: Bacteria > Bacillati > Actinomycetota > Actinomycetes > Mycobacteriales > Corynebacteriaceae > Corynebacterium > Corynebacterium sp. LK10. The sequence continues at coordinate 361,650 of NZ_NOVT01000002.1, read as the reverse complement.
GTCGCCCGCGGCGGCAATTTCCTTTCGGAAGACCACGTTGACCGCACCCTCTGCGCCCATCACCGCAATTTCCGCGGTCGGCCATGCGAATACGTAGTCCGCGCCGAGGTCCTTCGAGCACATCGCCAGGTACGCACCGCCGTAGGCCTTACGCATGACGACGGTCACCTTAGGCACAGACGCTGCGGAGTATGCGTAGAGCATCTTTGCGCCGTGGCGGATGATGCCGCCATGCTCCTGGGTGACGCCCGGCATGAAGCCAGGAACGTCAACCAGGGTGACCAGCGGGATGTTAAAGGCATTGCAGAAGCGGATGAACTTTGCGCCCTTGTCCGAGGAATTGATGTCCAGCACACCGGACATCACGTTCGGTTGGTTGGCGACAAAGCCCACGGTACGGCCCAAAACTCGACCAAAGCCGACAACCAGGTTGGTGGCAAAACCCGCCTGGCACTCGAGGAAATCGCCATTGTCGGCGATACGGATGATGACCTCGCGGACGTCGTAGCCCTTCTTGCCATCGACGGGGACGATGTCGCGGAGCTCTGGATCCGGCTCGGCGTCGAATACCGGATCCACGATTGGCGGCTCTTCCGTGTTGTTCTGTGGCAGGAAGCTTAAGAGCTTCTGCGCAATCAGGATGGCCTGCTCGTCATCGTCGGCAACGAAGTCAATATTGCCGGCCTTGGCCATGTGCGCATCAGCGCCACCGAGCTGCTCGGAGGTGACTTCCTCGCCGGTCACAGACTTAATAACGCCCGGGCCGGTGATGAACATCTGTGCCTTGCGAGTCTGAATGATGAAGTCGGTCAGCGCTGGCGAGTAGGCAGCGCCACCAGCACATGGGCCTGCAATGATGGAAATCTGCGGCACCAGACCGGATAGCCACACGTTGTTGTAGAAGACCTGGCCATAGCCCGACAGAGAGTCAATTCCCTCTTGAATGCGAGCGCCACCGGAGTCGTTGATGAAAACGAACGGAGTGCCGTTGTCGGCAGCAGCGCGCATGGTGGCCGCAACCTTGCGGGACTGCGTTTCACCAGCGGAGCCACCCATGACCGTGAAATCCTGGGAGGCCACATGCACTGCCCGGCCGAGAACCGCAGCAGTGCCGGTGACCACACCGTCGGCAGGCGCGTCGGCAGTATCCATGCCGAAGTCGGTGGTGCGGTGAGTCATGAACATGCCGGTTTCACGGAAAGTGCCCTCGTCGACGAAGTTGTCGATACGCTCGCGGGCAGTCATCTTCCCACGTTCGTGCTGCTTGGCCTGGCGGGCTTCACCGCCACCGGCCTCAACACGGCGACGCTGAGCATCCAAATAATCCAGGCGCTCCGCCATCGAGGCGTCGACGCCCGGCGCGACGGCATCCGCCGAATTCGGCTGGTTTGCTGAACTTTGCGACATTGCTATCTCTTCTCCCGATGTTCCTAGGCGGGTTCCACCTGGACGGTCTGCGAGCGACCGCCAACGGTGACCTTGTAGCGAATTGGCTCGCGAATGGCATTGGCAGCACCAGAGGCCTGCTCCGCCTCGCGCTTGAGCTGTTCGGCAGTCTTACCGACGTTCTTCGGCCCTTCGCCGCGCGTGGTGAAGAATCCCGGTGCGACGGATGGGAACAGTGCGTTGGTCAGGACGTCCTCGGCGGTGCCGTTGTAACCGTCGAGCTCCTTGGCCTGCTTGACCAGGTCGTCCCACTCGGGCTCGAGGAGATCAGCCGGACGAACAGTGATTTCTTCCTTCTTGGTCTGTTCCGCTGCCTGCTTAATCAGCTCTGGGTTGCGCTCACCCGGGCACTGCCCGTAGTAGCCGAGCATGAGGTCAGCGAACTCAGCCGTCATAACCTTGTAGCGTCCCATCAGCACGTTAAACACAGCTTGCGTGCCGACGATCTGCGAGCTCGGAGTCACCAGCGGCGGGTAACCGGCGTCCTTGCGGACAATCGGTACTTCACGCATGACCTCTTCGACGCGGTCGCCCGCGCCCTGGGCCTTGAGCTGGTTTTCCATGTTCGACAACATGCCGCCAGGAATCTGCGACATGAAAATATCGGTATTGACCAGGGTTTTCGACTCGAACTCTGCGTACTTCGGACGCACCTTGCGGAAGTGGTCACGAATGGTGATCAGGTTATCCATGTTCAGGTCGGTGGTGTAGTCGGTTCCCTCCAACATTTCCACCAGCGACTCGGTCGGGTTGTGCCCCGGGCCCAGCGACATCGACGAAATTGCCGTGTCCACGACATCCGCCCCAGCTTCGATGGCCTTCATCAAAGTCACCATCGTGACACCGGTGGTCGAGTGACAGTGGACGTTAATCTGGGTGTCCTCGCCGTAAGTTTCCTTGATGCCGCGGATGATGTCGTAAGCCGGCTGAGGTTTCAGCAGCGCTGCCATGTCCTTCAACGCAATGGAGTCCGCCCCCATATCCAGTAGACGACCAGCGAGCTTCACGTACCCGTCGACGTCGTGAAGCGGAGACGTCGTGTAGCAGATCGTGCCCTGCGCATGCTTGTCGACGTTCTTAACTGCGCGCATGGCGTGCTCGAGATTGCGTGGGTCGTTAAGCGCGTCGAAAACACGGAATACGTCCATACCGTTTTCAGCAGACTTTTCGACGAACTTGTCAACCACCATGTCCTCGTAGTGGCGGTAACCGAGGAGATTTTGACCGCGCAACAGCATCTGCAGGCGACTGTTCGGCATCAGCTTGCGGAATGTCCGCAGGCGCTCCCAGGGATCTTCATTAAGGAAGCGGATGCAGGCGTCAAAGGTTGCGCCGCCCCAGCACTCCACACTCCAAAAACCGGCCTTGTCCATTTCTTCACAGACATCGACCATGTCTTCCATAGCCATTCGCGTTGCCATGAGGCTCTGATGAGCGTCTCGGAACGCTACTTCCGTTACACCAATGGTTCGTGGACTCATAATTCCAAAAGTAAAGGCCTTTGGGGATCTTCGCGCGTTGGTGACCGCGAATATTGGGGATTCGGCCCCCACCAAGGTGCGTTTAGAGTGTCAAATTGCCCACTTGCAGGGTTAAATACTTATTTTCGCGCGAAGTTTATGCTCTTAACCGTTCGACTCGAATTTTTCCTTGGGGGTCGTTTTTGCGAAGTGCGCTCGACAGATGGGACGGATGGCGCGCCCACACGGGACCGAAAACGGCTCATGTTTTTTACAAAACAGTTAAGGTAGTCACATGAACCAAGCAAATACAGTCGGCGATTATCAAGTATGGCCGGGTGAGCCTTACCCGCTCGGATCTACCTACGACGGCGCTGGCACCAACTTTGCACTCTTTTCCGACGTTGCGGAAAAGGTTGAGCTTTGTCTGATTAGCGCCGAAGGCGAAGAAACACGCATTGAGTTGGAAGAAGTCGATGCGCATATCTGGCACTGCTACATCCCGTCTATCATGCCGGGCCAGCGCTACGCCTACCGCGTACACGGCCCATTCGATCCGGCCAACGGTAAGCGTTGCGACCCCAACAAGCTGCTGGTCGACCCATACGCCAAGGCTTTCGACGGCGAATTCGACGGTCACCCATCACTGTTCAACTATGACATTCATGACCACTCGAAGCGCAACACCGAGGACAGCCTGGGACACACCATGACCTCCGTGGTCATCAACCCATTCTTCGACTGGGGCGCTGACCGCGCACCTCGCACGCCGTACAACGAGACCGTGATTTACGAAGCCCACGTCAAGGGTATGACCATGACTCACCCGGATATCCCGGAGGAGCTACGTGGTACCTATGCCGGTCTCGCGCATCCGGCAATTATTGACTACCTCAAGGACCTTGGTGTCACGGCTATCGAACTGATGCCGGTCCACCAGTTCCTCCAGGACGACCACCTGCGCGAAAAGGGGCTGCGCAACTACTGGGGCTACAACACCTTCGGTTTCCTAGCACCACACCAGGACTACTCGGCTTCCCAAAAGCCAGGCGGAGCAGTCAGCGAGTTCAAGGGCATGGTGCGCGCATTTCACGATGCCGGCATTGAGGTCATCCTCGACGTGGTCTACAACCACACCGCCGAGGGCAACCACATGGGCCCAACCATCTGCTTCCGAGGCATCGACAACGAGGCCTACTACCGCCTGGTCGAAGGCGATCGCCAGCACTACATGGACTACACCGGCACCGGTAACTCCCTGAATGTGCGCCACCCACACTCGCTGCAGCTGATTATGGATTCGCTGCGCTACTGGGTCTCCGAGATGCATGTCGACGGCTTCCGCTTCGATTTGGCATCCACCCTGGCTCGAGAATTCCACGATGTGGATCGCCTCTCCGCCTTCTTTGACTTGGTGCAGCAGGATCCGATTGTCAGCCAGGTCAAGCTCATCGCAGAACCGTGGGATGTCGGCGAAGGTGGCTACCAGGTCGGTAACTTCCCACCGCAGTGGACTGAATGGAACGGTAAGTACCGCGACACCATCCGCGACTTCTGGCGCGGTGAGCCATCCACGCTCGGCGAGTTCGCTTCACGTATCACCGGCTCCTCGGACCTGTATGCAAACAATGACCGCCGCCCAACTGCGTCGATTAACTTCGTGACCGCGCATGACGGTTTCACCCTCAACGACTTGGTCAGCTACAACGAGAAGCACAATATGGCCAACGGCGAGGACAACCGCGATGGCGAGTCCCACAACCGTTCGTGGAACTGCGGTGTGGAAGGCCCGACCGACGACGAGCGCATCATTTCGCTGCGCGCCCGCCAGCGTCGTAACTTCCTGACCACTCTCCTGCTGTCCCAGGGCACTCCGATGATTAGCCACGGTGACGAAATGGGACGTGGCCAGAAGGGCAACAACAACGTCTACTGCCAGGACAACCGTTTGGCCTGGGTCGACTGGAATCAGACGCGTACCAACTCTGAACTGGTCGAATACACCCAGTTCCTGACTGAGCTGCGTGCGGAGCACCCAGTCTTCCGACGCCGCCGGTTCCTGCGCGGTGGCCCGCTCGGTGCGGAAACCGACGATCGTGACATTGCCTGGCTGACCTATGAGGGTCGTGTCATGACGACCGATGACTGGAACTTCGACTTCGGCAAGTCGTTGATGGTCTGGCTCAACGGCGATGCCATCACTGAGCCTGATCGCCGAGGTCACAGGATTGAAGATGACTCCTTCCTGCTGTGCTTCAACGCCCACCACGAGGACATCATGTTCCAAATTCCGGGCACCGAATACGCACACAGCTGGGAAGTCATCATCGACACCACAGAGATCACGGGTCGCCCGACCCGCGAGCGCATCGTTGAGCCAGAAGGCGAGCTCCGCGTGCCAGCCCGTTCTACCATCGTGCTGATCGAGCGGCACTAGCCGCATCCGCGTTGGGTGTAGGGGCCCGGGCCTGGGTTGGTTCCTACACAAAATCCCCTGTCGGCGGAAGACTTTTCTTCCACTGACAGGGGATTTTCGGCTCTGAGTTCAACTCAAAACAGGGTTTGGGTCAACACAGCACCGCGGGAGCCGAGCTGGCGTGAAGTCTTCTTACGCAGATGCGCGCATATTGAACTCCGCCTGAGAGTTCAACCAGTACTCCGGCTCGGTGTCAAAGTAGTCGGACAGTCGATTTGCGAGGTCAGTGGTGACCGCAGTGCGGCCGGTGCGAAAGCGCTCCAGAGTTGAGCTTGGCACGCCGATGGCAAGAGCCAGTCGGTAGATAGAGAGGTGTCGCGGCTCGAGGAAATTATCGTTCAAGATAGAACCAGGGTGCACAGGATGCGTGCTCAAAATGTTTACTCCTTATTTCATCGCTTCACTGGCATACGTTGTTTCCGCTTTGCCCTTCGCTTGAGCTCGAAAGCTCGAACGACCAGTTACCGCCGTTCGTCGAAAAGTATAAGGAGCGCCCGCTCAAAATGCATCCGGACATTTAACCCCCCAAAACATGTGGTTTTCAGGGGTACAGACACCCCCACTGTCCGAACGCTCCATAAATATTCCTATTTTTGTGGGCATTTCCACATTGTCGGAAGCCACGTGTACTCGGCGAGAACCGCAGGTACCACAGCCTCTATGGGGCTCAATCCGCCATCGGCGCTACCATCTAGTGCATGACTACGACCACGCCATCCTCCGAGCCCGCCGTCGTCTTCGAGCTCACCGGCGACACGGTGACTATTACCGCAGATGGGCTCCGCCTTACCCACACCATCAACACGGCCAGCACCGCCCCCGCGAAGCCCCTCCCGCTTACCGACGTTGCCGAGGTCGCATCGGCAAGTAAAAACGGTGTCTACACTCCGGCCAACCGCTTTTTCCCCGGCACGGTAGACCTCGGGGTAGCTTTACCAAAGGCCCGTGTGATGCCTCATCGTCAGGCAGCAGCGCAGTTGCTGGCAGACCTCGTGGCGGAGATAGCCAAGAATCCTGAGTTCTACAACTCAGCAGATGCTTTTACTTCCACGTTGATGCCGTGGGTGGCACAGCGCGCGGCGGTCACCGAAGGCGTGAGTGTGGTTGAGGGCGCGGGCGACGTCGTAAAGCACTCTGTGCCTTTTGCACCGCTTCCTACTGGGGATGAGGTTGCGGTGTCAGACATCGCACCGTTTGCGGCGTTCGATGTAGAGACAGCGAACGAAGACACCGGCTCGATTATTCAGCTTGGTGTTGCGGTCGTGCGTGGCGGGAAGGTGACGGATCGTTATTCCTGGATGTGCCGTCCGCCAAAGGGGCTGGAGTATTTTGATGAAGCCAATGTCGCGATTCATGGCATCACAGCGGCGGATGTGGCCGGTGAGCCGTCATTTCCGGAGCAGCTGGCGAAGTTTGTTGACGTCGTTGGGGATTTGGACGTAGTTGCTCACAATGCGCGGTTTGATTTCACAGCCCTGTCGCGGGCGTGCCGGGCGGAAGGCATTCCAGCACCGAAGTTGAATTTTGCGTGTACTTATATGTGGGCTCGGCAGATGCAGTTGGGGCTGCCCAACTTGAAGCTGCCGACATTGGCGGAGGCCGCGGGGACGTCGCTGGAGAATCATCATGATGCGACGGCCGATGCGGTCGCATGTGCTGAGGTAGCGCTGTGGTTGATGGAGCAGCAGCGCGCAACATCGGTGGCTGATTTGAGCCAGAAGGTCTCGCTGAGCTTGGGCCAGATTGGCAGTGGACGAGTGCGGATGGTGCGCTATGACCCGGCTGGTGTCGCCAGCACTGGTGCCGGGACCAACGCGGGAACTGGTGCTGGTGCTGGTGCGCAGTCCGGCAGTTCCGCGCCGTCACGACGGCCGCGTCGCAATGCGAAATGGGATGCGGCCAAGACACCGGACACCATTCCAGACCCGAATCCGGACGCGGATCCAAGCGGCCTGTTGTACCAGCAGCGGGTGACACTGACCGGTGATTTTGCACCGTATGACAAGGGCTTTCTGTGGGACAAGATTGCCTTTGCAGGTGCGAATATCAATAAGGGTGTCACGAAGAAAACGACCATTTTGGTCGCCGGTCCGTGGGATTCGGTGACGTCGAAGGAGAAGAGGGCTCGACAGCTGCAGGCCGAAGGCCAGGAAATCCAGATCTGGACTGAGAAGGAGCTCTTCACCGCACTCGGGCTGAATCCGGAAGAGGATGGCGCGTCCGAAGCGGGAGACACTGCGGAAGGAACACCTAGCGCCAGCACCGGGGACAACTCCAGTGAGTCGGTTCCAATGTTTGGTTCCACTTCCCTGCCGGGCGATGACGGAATGCCACCCTTCTAGGCCACGTTCACGAGAAAAAATTCGCATTCGGACGGCGGGTGCAGACTCTGGGGCTAGCTGCTGCCACAGCGGTCAGGCAGCAGCTTTTCCTGGTGGGCGGTATAAAGGGGAACATGAGTCGCCGACCAATTACGTCCACCTACCGTCTCCAACTCCGTGGCCCCAAGGCCGACCCAAACGGGCGCGCTTTCACGTTCGCTGACGCGGCTGAACAGGTCGGCTACTTGGCAGACCTCGGAATTTCACACCTGTATCTGTCGCCTATCCTCACCGCCGTACCGGAGTCTAACCATGGCTACGATGTCATCGATCCGACGACAGTGAACCCGGAGCTCGGCGGCATGGAAGAGCTGCAGAAGCTCGCGCAGGTGGCGCACAAGGCCGGTCTGGGCATCATTATCGACCTGGTACCGAACCACCTCGGTGTTGAGGAGCCCAAGCTCAATGCCTGGTGGTGGGACGTTCTGACCTATGGCAAGGATTCTCAGTTCGAGCCATACTTCGATATCGACTGGCACGAGGACAACGGTGCCAACGGCAAGATGGGGTTGCCGATTCTGGGATCCCCGGAGGATATCGACAAGCTGGAGCTCGACACCTCTGGCGACGAGCCACTTCTGCGTTACTACGACAACACATTCCCGGTGCGCCCCGGCACCGAGGACGGCACCCCGCAGGAAGTACATGATCGCCAGGCCTATCGCCTGATGTACTGGAAGGACGGGGTCATTGGCTACCGTCGATTCTTCAGCGTCAACGGCCTGGCCGGCATCCGCCAGGAAAACCCGGTGGTATTCGAGCACACACACCGCATCATCCGCGAGCTGCTAGCTGCGGACATCATTGACGGTGTCCGCATTGACCACCCGGATGGCCTCAGCAACCCATTCGGATACCTCAGTGAGCTGCGCCGTCTACTCGGCGATGACAAGTGGCTGGTTATCGAGAAGATTCTGGGTGCCGAAGAGCCACTGGATCCGAGGCTCCAGGTTGACGGCACCACGGGTTACGACGCCCTGCGTGAGTTCGACAATGTCTTCGTCAACCGCGACTCCCGAGACGCCATGAGTATGTTGGCTCTGCAGCAGTCCGGCTCAACCTGGGACAAAACTGCCGTGCAGGCAACTGCGCAGGCTCTCAAACACGATGTCGCAGCGCACGAGTTGGCTGCAGAAGTCCGTCGTCTAGCACGTGCCCTGCGCCGCGATAACTGGTCTATCAGCGGTACCAGCGTCAGCGATGAGGTACTTATCGACACCATCTGCAAGCTGGTCGCTGCCATGCCTGTCTACCGTTCGGACTATGTCTCCCTGTCGCGAGTGGCTTCCACGGTCATTGGTGAAATGGCAGCGCGTTTCCCCTCGCGTGTCTTTGCCCTCGACCTCATTTCGGCAGGTTTGGTAGCCGGTGGTGAGGCCGCCACGCGGTTCGCTCAGGTTTGTGGTGCGGTCATGGCAAAGGGTGTCGAAGACACCACCTTCTACCGTGCCTGCCGCCTGATCAGCCTAAACGAAGTCGGCGGTGATCTCGGTCGCTACGGCATGTCTGCGGCGGAGTTCCACCTGTTGCAGTCGGAACGTGCTCGCCTCTGGCCACGAACCATGACCACGCTGTCCACGCACGACACCAAGCGCGGCGAAGATGTCCGCGCCCGCATTCTCCAGCTCTCCGATGTCTCCGGCGACTGGGCTGAAAATGTCCGCAACTGGATGGCCATCACCCCCGCCCCGGACGATGCCACCGGCTACTTCCTGCTGCAGAACATCATCGGAGTCTGGCCGACCGACGGCGTGATTACCGATGAACTGCGCGAACGCCTCCACGACTACGCCATTAAGGCCATCCGCGAGGCAGATGTGCACACCTCCTGGACGGAGCCGGTCGAGGAGTTCGAACTCGGCATCCGCAGCTGGATTGACGCGCTTCTCGACGGCCCCCTGACCGACTCCATCACAGAGTTCGTCCGCTCCATTGCGCCAGCTGCCCTGACCACGTCACTGTCGCGCAAGCTCCTCCAGCTTGTCGGCCCCGGCATCCCCGATACCTACCAGGGGACGGAGTTCACAGAGGACTCCCTGGTTGATCCTGACAACCGCCGGTTCGTCGACTACGATGCGCGCGTCGCGGCGCTGGATAAGGTTGCTCGCGATGAGGTCACGTCGGTAACTAAGAGTCCAGAGCACCCAGCTGAGCTGCCGGAGGACTTTACGGATGCCGATGCGGACGTCGCAAAGCTGATGGTGACTCACCACGGAGTGAAGCTGCGTGCGGAACGCCCGGAGTCCTTCGTCGGCGGCGCCTACCAGCCAGTATTCGCCGTGGGTGTCGGCGAGCGTCATTTGGTCGGTGCAGCACGTGGACCGAAGGGCGAGCCGGAAGATGTTATCGCGCTGGTGACGCGCCGTCCGCTGGGGCTGCAACGCGAAGGCGGTTGGGGCGACACTACAGTGACACTTCCCAAGGGATTCTGGACCGACCGTTTCACTGGCCATACTTGGTCCGGCACCATCGCCGTGGCTTCTCTGTTCAGCTCCTTCCCAGTAGCACTGCTGGTACGCGAGGACGATGACGACTAATCGAATGAAGGATTCGCTTCCCGACGATTCCCGCGACCAGACCCGCAAGACTCAGTTGGCGGAGGATCGAGAGGTTACACGTGCACTGCAGTCGAAGTACGACTCGTGGGCAACTCGGCACCCCACCGCCGCGCAGGACTTTGTCGATGCGATTAAAGAGATTCTCTCCGATGCCGGTTTGGCCTTTGACAATGTCACGGCGCGGGTGAAGTCTTTCCGCTCATTGCGGCAGAAGGCCCTGCGTCGTGAAGCGGACGGCAACTACGTCTACCCTGACCCGTGGCACGGTATCCACGACATCATCGGTGTGCGTGTAACCACGTACCATTCGACGGAGATTCCCGCGATCATGGATGCGCTGGGAGATTCGCTGACTGTGCTGCGTAGGATTGACAAAACCGCGGAGACACGAATCAGCGGCCGGTTGGGATACGGCTCCCAGCACTTGATCTGCAAGGTGTCGACGGCGGCGCCGTCAGAGCTAGCTCCATATGCGGATATGCAGTTTGAGGTGCAACTGCGCACTGTGCTGCAGCATGCGTGGGCGGAATTTGAGCACGATATTCGCTATAAGGCCCCTGAGGGAGCGACAGACCCGCGGATTGATCGAGCTTTTGCGCTGGCCGCTGGCCTTATTGAGCTCGCGGATCAGCAGTTCGACCAAGTCGTTGCCGTGCTGGAGGAATCCACGCCGGACGATTCCGCGCAGGGAGAGGGCAAACAGCCCTCAGCTCCGGCAAAGACCACAGCCGATGACATTGTGGTGACTGAGGAAACCCTACCCGGCGTGCTGACGATGCTGCTTCCAGATGCGCCCCGATCGAAATCAGAGCATTACGGCTGGGCAGAAGAACTGCTGGAGCGCAATGGCATCCGCACTGTCGGGCAGCTGCGAGAGCTACTTAATCCGCAGCGCCTCAGCGCGGTAAGCAAGGCCATGAAGTACCGCTTTAACCCAGGTCATGTGCGTGTTATCGATGACCTATTACTAGCGGCTCGCGGTGAAAAGCACATCAAGGCCACTGCGGATACCAGCCATAACCCGAAGCGTCGACCAGCCCGTTTGCGCGCACGGTTGCAGCAACTAGCGGAGGCCGGGATGCCTATGAGCGACGTCCCCGAAGACGATCGAGCTGACGGCGATCGCGCTTCGTAGGCCGCCCGGCACCGCGGTCGCGCGTCGGCATCGATGCGAGAATCTCCTTCGGAGGCGGTGGCGGAGAGTGGTCGATATAGCACTGCCTGGCCACCGGAGCTCCGACCCGCTTCTTCACCGTCTTGGTGACCTCAACAATGTGTTCGCGGTGGTTTGCCCACAGTCGCACTCTGTCCCCGGGGACGACCAGAACTGAGGGTTTCACGGCTTCGCCGTTGACTTTGACGTGGCCGCCACGGCACGCATCTGCGGCCAATGAGCGAGTTTTCAGCAACCTGACCGCCCAAATCCAGGCATCGATACGCACTGGTTCGGTAGACAATTGCTGCTGAGCAGGCATTTACTGCGGATCCTTGTAGTTCACAATCCGCTGAACCTTTTGCCAATTGAGAAAACCACCGACCAGGCCGACTACTGCCAGGATGAGGAATAGGGACATGCTTCCGGCTAGAAGTCCGAGCACTGCACCGCCGACGACACCGCTGCCTGCCCACACAACGGCATTGCGGGAGTACTTTCGCACCGCGTTCTTACGGAGCTCAATGGGGTTCTGAGGTTGGGGCTGAAGATAGCTCATGGAGTACATATTAGAGCGTTCTGGTCGCCCTGACGCATCGCATAGGTCGATAGGGCGTACAATTCGGGAAAAATTTCTACAGCTATAGCAAACCTGCTAGATATTCCTATTTGGGTAGGTAATTAACACAATGGCGTAGGTTGATTGCTAGTGTTAGTCCTATGACAGAAACTGTCCGCCCCCGCCACCGCATGGTCGACCGCGTTGCGGCGATCCTCGAACTCGTTGCGCGCTCTAACGAAGGTCTAACCCTCACTGACATCGCCCACACGCTGAACTATCCGCTCAGTACCACGCAGGGCCTTGTCAACGGTCTGACTGTGACAGGTTACCTTGACGAGTCCAACAAGCGTTACACGCTCGGCATGGCGCCGTTTCTGCTCAATGTCATGGCCGGTCGTCGCATGGTCAACGTTCCGACGGCTGAGCTCGAGGCGATTCACAACGAAACTGGCTTGATTACCGTGCTGGCACTGCCGGTTGGTGGCAAGCTTTTCTACCTCAAAACCGTCGGTGAATCCATGCGCTACCAGTACCTGACGGAGAACTTCCTGCCGCGCTCGCTGTTGCGCACCTCTGCAGGTTGGGTTTTGATGAGTCGGTTTGAAAAGCGCGAACTGTGGTCCTACCTGAACTCCGCGCGGCCGGAAGACCAGGTCTATGTGGATGATTTCCTCCGCCAGGCCGGGGAAATCGCAGAGACCGGCGTCTGTGCTGCCCCGGGTATTGCCGAAGGCGGTGGCGTTGACGGTGTCTCTATCGCAGTGGAGGAAGACGGTGCTACTGTCGCGGCAGTCTGCGTTTTCGGTCGGCCAGAAAAGATTGCGGAAAATAAGGACGAACTGGTGGAAATTCTCAAGCGCCATCGCGGCGCACACAACGGCGAGGAATCCCCGAACCAGGGTTAGCGGCTGTTAAGCGCGCAGCTCCCACCAGATTTCGCCACCGTCCGTAGACGGCTCGCTAGCTCCCTTAGTCAGCGCCTGCATTTCGCCGTCAAGCTGGGCAATCCCATCGGCAGTCACCGCGATGGAAAACTCCACGTTCTGGCCCCACCGCGTTTCCACGATCTCATAACCACGAGCACGCAATTCCGCTTCGATGCGACCGGCATCTGCGGCGGAGACACTCACTACTCTCAAGGCTCTTTGCACGCGCCGCATGCGCGTGACTTTTTCTAGACACTCTGAGACCGAATCCGAATAGGCCCTCACAAGCCCACCCGTGCCTAATTTGATGCCGCCAAAATAGCGGATCACTACGGCGGTGACATTCGTCATTCCAGAGCCCTGGAGCACATCGAGCATTGGGCGCCCTGCCGTGCCGCCAGGTTCACCGTCATCTGAGGATCGCTCCACCCGATTCCCTCCGACGACCTCATGAATGTATGCGCTGCAGTGGTGGCGAGCATCCGGGTACTCCGCCTTGGCCAAATTGATGACCTCTCGGGCGCTGTCTTCGTCGTCAGCACGCGCGATCCACGTGATGAAGCGAGATTTCTTAATCTCGATTTCATTCGTGACGATGTCACCGCCGGCGGGGACAATCAGCTCGATGTCGCGCTGCTTCTGCGTCGCTTCGGTCGAAGTGGATGGCTCGGTGGTCATAGTGTCCATTGTTGCGTATGGGCTTCGTGCACACCCAATCACCGTCGCTCGCTACTATCTCGACTTCACCTTGGACTCACCTCAAATACGCGGTGTTCGAAAACGGTTCCCCTGTGCCAATCCGCTGACTGACCTACCATGGTGCCCATGAGCAACTACCGAGTCTGGGCCCCGTACGCTTCCGAAGTCCGTCTGCTGTTGGGCAATCCTGACGCGCCAGCGATTTTTGATATGCATCCAATCGCTGACGCCACCGATGGCTACGGCGCCAACTCTGGTTGGTTTGAAGCTGATGTGGCTCGTACACCGGGGGATCGCTACGCATTTTCGCTGCGGGCACATGCGGGATTCGGCGCGCCTGACGACGAATCGGGGGACGGCTCCTCCCCTGCTGTCGGTGACTGGACAATACCGCTGCCAGATCCGCGTTCCCAGTCGCAGCCGGATGGTCCGCATGGTTTCTCCGAGGTCGTTGACCTGGGTGCCTATAAGTGGAAGGACTCGGCCTGGTCGGGCCGGATTCTGCCAGGAGGTCTGATTTATGAGCTGCATGTGGGCACCTTCAGCGATTCTGGTGATTTCGAAGGTTTGGTGGAACATCTAGACCATCTGATTGAGCTGGAGGTAACACATATTGAGCTGATGCCAGTGCAGCCTTTCGGTGGTGACCGTAATTGGGGCTATGACGGTGTGTCCTGGCACAGCGTGCACGAGGGCTACGGTGGCCCGCGGGGTCTACAGAAGCTGATTGATACGTGTCACCGAAAGGGTTTGGCTGTCATCTTGGATGTGGTCTTTAACCACTTTGGTCCAGACGGCAACTATGTGGGATTTTTCGGCCCCTACACCGCTGGTGGTTCGACGGGTTGGGGTGAGGTTGTCAATCTCACTGGCGACAACTCTGATGAGGTGCGTGCGTATATTTTGGATGCAGTGCGCCAATGGCTGGTGGATTACCACGTCGACGGTCTTCGTCTGGACGCGGTCCATGCCCTGCATGACGAGGGGGCATTCCACATTCTGGAGCAGATGCAGGTTGTCGCAGACACTGTCGCAGCCGAGACTGGTATTCCGCGTTCTTTGATTGCAGAGTCCGACCAGAATGATCCGCGTTTGGTCCGCCCGCGCGCTGCAGGTGGCTTTGGCCTCAACGCTCAGTGGGATGATGACGTCCACCATGCACTGCACACGCTGGTCTCTGGCGAGGACCACGCCTACTACTCAGACTTTGGGTCGGTGGAAGCGCTAGCTAGTGCTTTGGAAACTGGCTTCTGGCATACGGGCACAATGTCGACGTTCCGTGGTCGCACTCATGGTCGTCTCTTCGACCTGTCTGTACAGCCCATGCATGCTTTCGTAACGTACACGACCACACATGATCAAACGGGAAACCGCGCTGTCGGTGACCGTCCGTCGATGAACCTCACTCCGGCGCAGCAGGTTTTAAAGGCAGCAGTTATCGCCTGCAGTCCTTTCACCCCGATGCTCTTCCAAGGTGAGGAATGGGGCGCCTCTACCCCGTTTGCTTTCTTCTGTTCCCATGAAGATCCGGAGCTGCAACGGCTCACGCGCGAGGGACGCCTACGTGAGTTTGCCCGTGCCGGGTGGGATCCGAAGGAGGTATCCGACCCATCGGATCCAGAGACCTTCCACCACTCGAAGCTCAATTGGCAGGAGGTCTCGGAGGGCTCGCACGCCACTATTCTGGCGGCCTACCGCGATCTCTTCGCGCTGCGGAAGTCCCACCCGTCGCTTCGCACTCCCTGGTCGGCATCTGTGGTGACTGAGTATGACGAGGACAATCGTTGCCTCGTCGTTGTGCGCAGCCAGGATGAGCGCGAAATGGGTGCCCGAAACTCGGATGCCTTTGAAACTGTCGCTTTGGTGGCGAATTTCTCCGACGCCGAAACCAGCGTCAGCCTGGATTCCGAGTTCGGTTCCGCCCACCTGCTGCACACTTTTGAAGACGCAGCAGCCAGCATCGTCAATGACGAAGCTGCCGGTCCCGAAATCTCGCTTCCAGCGTGGGGCTACGCTGTCGTCTCGCTCAGCTAGTCAGCCGGATTTTCAGCCTCGGTGTCGGACTCTTCCTCATCCGCTGCACCCGACTCGGGTGCTGGCCACGGCAACTCGGTGACATCACCGTGGAGGACGTGAGCCACCAACGCGTCTGCGATGAGAATATCGCTCATCACCAACGTCGGAACCAGGTCCGCCAGCTGAGCCCACATCGGAATCAGCTCACGGACAGCGGCGACACTGGCATCAGAGTTCTCAGCCTGAGTACGAGCCAATACGCGGGCAGCCACTGCAATAAGCAGTGACGTTCCCGGCACCAGAGTCCAGTGCAGCGAAGGATCATCCGCATCGATGCCGTCGAGCTTGTGGAAGCGCACATTGACCGCCTTGCGCAGTCGTGGAGACGCCTTCGATACCGTCTTAAACAACACCCGAGAGGCGGCGGCAAGCTGGGTCATGACACCGGATTCCACAATCTCAGCACGATTGCGTACCACTTCGTAGATTGCGGTGAAGCGAGCGTCATCGTCGGTCAGCGGACCCGGGACCATGCGGTAAGGATCAAAGACCTGCGACAGAATAGCGCTGGCCTGTGCTTCCGGCAGCGAGGTAATCTGCACCGAGCTCTGGTCGATAGTAGCGGACTCCAGGGTGGTGTCCTGGCCGCTGGCAGCAATGTCCAGCAGTCCCTGGCCACCAGTTGTGCGCAGGTAATCCAGCTGACGAGAACGGTCCACGCTCTCATCAGTGAGATCCGCCAATGCTGCCAATGCACCGAGCCACGGCACACGGCGACGCCCCGGCACTGGCTTAGTAGCGCTGAAGTCTCCCAGCACGAGTCCGGAGGCGATAAACATACCCGGCTGATCGTCGAGCGCGATGACTGAACGGTTCAACGCTGCCAGACCGGCGCGTGGTTCGGCACACAAGATCGCACCCAACCTAGGTGCGGCCAGCAGCGGATTCGCCTGCACCATGTCGGTTGCACGACCAGCCCGCAAGGTCGCCAGTAGTGTCCACAAACGTGCGAGCTGATCCTGATTTAGCTCGCCCCACAGTTCCTGCGCGCGAGCAACGGGATCGGTGTCCTCGCCATCGAGGTCGATAGCCTCTGCATCATCGACATGATTCAGAATGGTCGACCCGGCCGCCGGCCACTGCGGGTGGCGTTCCTTTTCCACACCGAGAGTCACCTGCGCGACAAATGGGCCAAGGCCGCGGAGTTCGGCGGGAAGCTCGCATTCGCCCTCTACGACTTCCAGGGCGACGGGTTCGCGCCACGGCTGACCGGCGGCCCAGAGCCACAGGGTCATCGGCAAGTGCGAAACGTCGTCAGCGACATCAACCTCGATGATGTCAGTGGCTTCATCGTTGAAGGCAATCTGGCGGATGGCATCGCGGGAGGAAGCCTCCACCAGTGGTACAGACAGGCGCTTCCGTCCCGTCACACGTGTCCAGTCCAAACTGATGCGCAGGGCCTTCAGCAGGGAGATACGGTCGGCAAACTTGCCGAACTCCGCGTAGCCAGTATCGCCGAAACGCTTGATGGGGACGCGACAGATGTCGCGCTCACCGCTGGAAACTGCAACATGCGCATGGCGCAACTCGCCCGGGGCATTGACGACAATCTTGCCGAAGGCATCGACACGCTTCGGGCGGGTGACCAATGTAGTGGTGCGGCGGGCGACGGATTCGTCGGCAAGCGAAACCTCAAACTGCAGCGTGCCTGGCGTGACCTGCAACTGCAGCCATGCGCCCTCCTCGGTGGAAAGCTCGACGGTGCCTGTGACTTCGTCCGCCCCGAGGCGCACGATAGCGGGCTCGGCGTCAAGCGGCTTGTCACCGGAAACAACGCGGATGTCGGCGGGGCTCAGCCCGTCGATGGTTGGGATGCGGAAGCCGTCTCCACCACCGCTGTAAGTAATCGTGAGGTCTGCCTGCTCCGCAATGGCGAAGTGCTTCTGGAAGCTGCGGCCACGCGGATTGACCAGACGAACCACGAACTCGCCGACCCACGGGTAATCGTCATCGGTAAGGATCTCAACCTCGCCACCCGCGGCGGGTACCTCGAGGTCATAGACCATGACGGAATCCGTGGTAAACGCACCATATCCACCAAAATCGGTGACGATCGCGCGCCAGGACTCGTCCTTACCGGACAGCGTCGGCGGGAACACAGCGACCGGACCACCGGCGTAAACCGGGGTGCCGTAGGCAGACACCGTGCCGTCGAGACGCGCGTGGGGCATGGTCATTCGCGGTTGACGCTGCGGGGATGCCGACCGAACCTCGCCGGCCGCCCCGGACCGACGAACCTGAACTGCATGAACATCGCGGAGATCGATCTCAGCGACTTGCCACAACTCCCAGTTAAATGGGCGCGGGTCCGATAGCAATGGCACCTCAGCGCCTGTGACGGGGTCAACGAGTGTGGCATCAACCGGGTAGACCACCGTAGCGGACGTCGAGTGTAGCGAGACCTTGTCTGTGACTGACTGACCGTCGGCACCGAAAATGAGAATTGGGTCCTCAGTGCTAATCGCGGGGACTCGCCAGTGCTTCTCATCGCCGATTTCCACCAGCACATCGCGCACCGGCTCATCGATGGTCACCACTGGACGCGGCAGCGAATCCTGCAGGCCCACCACCGGCGTCGTTGCTACCGTGCCGCCGAAGGTGACACGCCAGGTCCGTCCCGCCGGATCCAGCGGCGTCGGTAGCTGTACGCCAACGGTCTGCGTCAGCTCATCGAAGTACAGCTGCGGGCGGCCGGTCGTTGCCACCACGCCCACGGCTTCACGACGATTCGCAGTACCCGCCGGACGCATACGCAGCTCTTCACGCGCAGCGGTCACCAGAATAGGCGGCAGCCCCGCATCGAGCTGGCCGAGTTCTTCCCGAGCCTCCCAGTTGGCCGGATCAGCGGCAGTGGCAATGGCATAGCCGAGGGTTGCCTTAAACAACTTGTGCGCCTGACGAGGTGCCGTCCTGGCCAACTGACGCAGCGCCAGCGGGTAGACACCATCTTCCGCCTCTGCGATTTCGGTCAGCAGCTCCTCGAGCAGCGGATGAACCTTCGACAGCGCCTGTACCAGGTCATTTGATGAAGGGTCGGATAGCTCCGCTACCCCCGCGAGCTCCTCACAGCGCTCGATAATCAGTGGCATCACCGATAGCTGCACACCCGCGTGCAGCAAAAGCACCTGCGCTGCCCGCTGCAGCGGATCCGCGTCGGCTTGGTTGCTGTCGACGTCGTTAGGCAAACCAGCGTTGGCCAGCATTGTCGGCACTGCGGCGGCGAGGTGCTCGATGAGCGCGCCGGTAGTGTCAGCGTCTGGATTCAGCTGCAGAGCGGCTGGCCAGTCCAGCCACATTTCGCTTGCCGACGCAACACGCGCGGCGCGTCCTACCAGCGAGGCAAGGGTGACCAGCGGGTGATTGTCAACGACACTCTTCGCAGCTTCAATATCGGCAGCAGTACCACCCGCCAGATGATGGGCCAGGAGCGTTCCCAGGAAGCGGTCGATACGCTCAACCTCGTCCATCGCCAGCCCTGACCAGACAAACAGTGGCTCAACTTTGGCCTGTGTGGCGGATTCCAGCAGACCCGGAATCCGGGTGGCCAGGTCCTGCTCTGCGGCAGCCAGCCACATTTCGACAATCACGGTATTTTCCACTCGGACACCCTGGTCGACACTGCTTGCCCCAGTCATAGTGGGTGGACGCTCCCCTTCGCTACAAAGCTTGCTCGAAAAGATTCATTTAATTAACGGAGCTGGGAGGACTTCCTCGGAGGTTTCCCAGCTGGACCCAGCAAGTCTAGGTCAAAAAGTCATACTCTGGTGTGCCGGGTACCAGTCGGCGGCACTTCAGCGGCGAGGCATCCATGCGTGCCAGCAATTCCTCGAGGTCAGAGGCACGACGTAGCTCAATACCGACAAGAGCCGCGCCAGTTTCGCGGTTGTTGCGTTTGAGGTACTCGAACTGCGAGATGTCGTCATCCGGGCCGAGAACATCGCTGAGGAACATGCGGAGCTGGCCGGGCTTCTGCGGGAAGTTGACCAGGAAGTAGTGCTTGAGGCCGCGGTAGACCAGCGAGCGCTCCATGATCTCGGCATAGCGCAGCACGTCGTTATTACCGCCCGAGATGATGCAGACAACAACCTCGTCCGGTTCAAACTGCATCTGCTCCAGAGCTGCCACAGACAGCGCACCGGCCGGCTCAGCGATGATCCCTTCGTTCTGATAGAGATCCAGCTGCGCCTCACAGACCGCGCCCTCCGGCGCAATCATCGGATGAACGCGGTTGCGGTTGGCCTCCAGGATGTGCCATGGCAGGTCACCGAAACGGGCCACCGCGGCGCCATCGACGAACGGATCGGTGTGCCCCAGCGTAATCGGGCCATTGTTCTCCAGGGCTGCGCGCATGCAGGCCGCACCCGCAGGTTCCACACCCATGACCTGGGTGTTCGGCGACATATCCGACAGGTAAGAGGTGACACCGCTGAGCAGACCACCGCCACCGACCGGTACGCAGATGGTATCCAGAGTCAACCCCTGGCCGGAGAGCTGCGCAATAATTTCAGCTGCGACAGTGCCTTGTCCGACAATGGTGTTGAAGGAGTCGAATGGCTCCACCATGGTGGCACCAGTGCGCTGTGCGTCAGCACGCGCCGCAGCGGCGGCCTCATCGAAGGAGTCCCCGACAACGACAATCTCAACGGCATCGCGGCCGTGGTAAGCGATACGGTCGCGCTTCTGCTTCGGCGTGGCATTGGGCACATAGATGCGCCCCTTAATACCCAGCTGGCGGCAGGCATATGCCACGCCTTGAGCGTGGTTTCCTGCAGATGCCGCAACGACGCCTGCTGCTCGCTCTTCGTCGGTAACCTGAACCATGGCGTTGTAGGCACCGCGAATCTTGTACGAGCGCACGTCCTGGAGGTCTTCCCGCTTGAGGAATACCTTTGCACCGGTGATTTCGGAAAGACGTGGGCTGAACTGCAGCGGAGTGGCCGCAATAACCGAAGAAATTCGTGCCTGCGCAATCTGAATATCGGCCGCGTGAACAAGTCGGCGTTCGGTCTGGGAAGCAGGCACAGAATTCTCACTCATGAGCTATGACTCTACTCGGTCATACAACCGGTTGCGACAATCAGGGCCACGATAAGCTACCCCAAAATGCTGGCCCCAATCGTCGCCTTCAGATCACCAATCAAGCTGGCGTCCCGGTCGACCCGCAAGTGCTCGCCGAGAACCAAAGTGGTGTGGGAATCGCCGTCGACAAGCTTGAGGTAAACGTCGGAGTCGCCTGGGTTGTCCAGCAGTACGGACTTCAGCTTGGCAATCATCTCCGGAGTGCACTGATCAGTGCGCATGGTCAGACGCAGCGGCGCCGAAGTGGAGCCATTGCGACCAAGGTCCGGCAGCTTCAGGTCATCACAGACCACACTCATGCGGTCATCGCGGTACTGAACGCGGGCACGAATAAGCACGATGGCGTCTTCAGCAATGCTGGTGGCAATCATCGCGTAGGTTCTCGCAAAAGCCATAACTTCCACGCGCGCACCGTTGTGGTCCTCAATACCGATAATCGCCCAGGGCTGACCGTTCTTATTCACGCGACGGTCAACGCTAGAGACAATGCCACCAATAGTGATTTCGGTGTTGTTAGCGACTTCCCCACCGACGACCGTGGTCAAAGCGGTATCGGTCTGCGCGGCCAGCGATTCTTCGAACCCATCGAGTGGATGACCGGAGACATAGAGGCCCAGCATTTCTCGTTCCAGGGTCAGCTCGTGCTTGCGATCCCACTTTTCATCCGGCACACGGATTTCAAAGATGCTCTCCGATCCGGTGTCCTCTTCCCCACCGAAGCCCGCAAACAGGTCGAACTGTCCCTTGTCTGCAGCCTTCTTGGTCGACAGCACCGAGTCAATGGCTTCTTCATGAATGAGCGCAAGGCCCTTTCGTGGGTGCCCCAGCGAGTCGAAAGCGCCGGCCTTAATCAGCGACTCGGTGATGCGCTTGTTACACGGCAGCGTCTCAATCTTGTCCAGATAGTCCGAGAACGACGTGAACTTGCCCTTCTCCTCGCGCGTCTTCACAATCGACGCGACCACATCATGGCCGACGTTGCGGATAGCGCCGAGGCCGAAGCGAATATCCTCACCGACCGGCTCGAAGTCCATACCCGACTCATTGACATCCGGCGGCAGCACCTTAATGCCAAGGTGGCGACAGTCCGACAGATAAATAGCCAGCTTGTTCTTATCATCCGCCACCGAGGTCAACAGCGCCGCCATGTACTCAGCGGTGTAGTTGGCCTTCAGATACGCGGTCCAGTAGGACACCAGGCCGTAGCCCGCCGCGTGAGACTTGTTAAACGCGTACGAGGCGAAGGGCAGAATAATATCCCACAGCTTCTGGACAGCATCCTTGGAGAAACCATTCTCCAACATGCCGCCTTCGAAGTTCACGAACTCCTTGGCCAGCACCTCGGGCTTCTTCTTACCCATGGCCTTACGGAAACCATCTGCTTGGCCCGCGGTGTAATTCGCCAGCTTCTGCGAGATCTTCATGATCTGCTCCTGGTACACGATCAGGCCGTGTGTTTCTTCCAGGATTTCTTTCAGCTGCTCATCCAGTTCCGCGTGGATGGCGTTATAAGGCTTGCGACCATTCTTAATATCCGCGTAGTCAAAGTGCGCGTTCACACCCATCGGCCCCGGACGGTACAGCGCCAGCGATGCCACGATGTCGTCGAAGCCCGTTGGCTGCATGCGTTTGAGCAGCTCACGCATTCCGCCACCATCGAGCTGGAACACACCGAGGGTGTCACCGCGCGACAGCAGCTCATAGACCTTCGGATCATCGGTCTGAAGGTCATCGAGCAGAACTGTCTCGCCTCGGTTGGACTTGATGTGCTCAATACAGTCACCGATAACCGTCAGGTTTCGAAGACCCAGGAAGTCCATCTTCAACAGACCGATGGCCTCACACGCCGGATAGTCCCAGCCAGTGATAATCGCGCCGTCAGCCTGTCGCTTCCACATCGGGATGTGATCCAAGAGTGGCACCGACGCCATCACCACGGCACAAGCGTGCACGCCGGTCTGCCTAACGACGCCCTCGAGACCACGGGCTGTCTCGTAAATTCGAGCCACATCCGGGTCGGTTTCAATAAGCTGACGAACCTCGGCGGCCTCGCCGTAGCGTGGGTGCTCCGGGTCGACGATGCCGCTCAGCGGAATGTCCTTAGCCATAATCGCAGGTGGCAGCGCCTTAGTAATGCGGTCTGCAATCTGGTAACCCGGCTGACCGAACTGCACACGCGCCGAGTCCTTCAGAGCCTGCTTGGTCTTCACCGTACCGAAGGTGACCACCTGCGCCACCTTGTCTTCGCCCCAGCGATCTGCCGCGTAGCGAATCATTTCATCGCGGCGGCGGTCGTCGAAGTCGATATCGATATCCGGCGCGGACGGACGCTCTGGGTTCAGGAATCGCTCGAAGAGAAGACCGTGCTCAATCGGGTCGATATTGGTAATCCACGTCGCGTACGCAACCAGGGAACCGGCAGCGGAACCACGCCCCGGACCGACCTTGATGCCCACCTCACGGGCATGGCGGATCAACTCCGCAACGATAAGGAAGTACGACGGGTAGCCCTTACCGTCAATAACCTCAATTTCGTACTCCGCGCGCCGGATGTACTCCTCCGGTACCTCGCGCCCTTCAAAGCGCTTGCGCAGCCCCTCCATCACGTTGTGATGCAGCCATGTCGTCGGCGTCTCCCCTTCCGGAACGTCCGCCTTCGGCATGCGATCGTGCGGGTGCTCTTCCCACAGCTCGTCGTAGTCCTCAACGCGCTCTGCGATGAGCAGCGTGTTATCGCAGGCACCCGGGACTAGGTGATCCCAGGTCGCGCGCATTTCTTCGGCGGACTTAATAAAGTAGCCGTCACCGTCGAACTTAAAACGGTCCGGGTCATTGAGCGTCTTACCCGTCTGCACACAGAGCATGGCCTCGTGAGCCTTGGCCTGGTCACGGGTGACATAGTGACAGTCATTCGTAACCAGTGGCGGCAGGTTCAGCTTCCGGCCAATCTCCAGTAACTCACTTCGCACACGGGTCTCAATATCCAGCCCGTGATCCATCAGCTCAAGGAAGTAGTTTTCCTTGCCGTAGATGTCCTGCCACATTCCGGCGGCCTGCAGAGCCTCGTCGAACTGCCCCAGACGCAGACGCGTCTGCACATCACCCGACGGGCAACCAGTGGTCGCGATAATGCCCTCGGCGCGTTCCGCCACCAACTCGGCATCCATACGCGGGTACTTACTAATCTGCCCCTCATACGACGCCATCGACGACAGGTAGAACAGGTTCCGCAGACCCTGCGCATTCGCAGCCAACATGGTCTGGTGCAAGTAGGAACCGCGACCCGAGACGTCATCTCGACGCTGATGCGGCTCACCCCACTGAATGCGCTTTTTATTAAAACGGCTCTCCGGCGCCATATATGCCTCAATGCCGATGATTGGCTTGATGCCCTTGGACTTCATCTGCCGATAGAACGCATTCGAGCCAAACATATTGCCGTGGTCGGTGACACCGACCGCAGGCATTCCCTGTCGCGCAACCTCGTCGGCAAGCAAATCAATCTTCGCCATACCGTCGAGCATGGAGTACTCGGTGTGATTGTGGAGGTGCACGAAGGAGGAGTTAGCCATGAGTCCAGATTGTAGACAATCCCCCGGATTGAACACGATTCCATCGAACACCCAAAATGAAGCAGCCCCTTATGCCTGCACAGTTATAGCTAAAGACGTGTGCAACATCACTCTTACTTTTCCTTTACTTTTCAAAACCAGTTGACAATACTCGACATCACAGTTCGTGAGGAAGTCCTCATA
This sequence comes from Corynebacterium sp. LK10, assembly GCF_008042455.1. Taxonomy (NCBI): domain Bacteria; kingdom Bacillati; phylum Actinomycetota; class Actinomycetes; order Mycobacteriales; family Corynebacteriaceae; genus Corynebacterium; species Corynebacterium sp. LK10. The sequence goes on along the minus strand of NZ_NOVT01000002.1, from coordinate 337,079 downwards.
TTTCCTCGCGACCATAGAGAAACGCACTGCCCTCGAGCAAAGAACCAAAGGAGCAATACAGTGTTCGCACCACTTTCCGATGGCCACTTCACCTACTTCCCCAAGCCCGAGCTTGACGAGGTTCTTGCAACCATCGACCGCCGCCCAGTTGCCGCCGGCTACCTCATCGATGGCGATGTCATCACCTCCAACATGGATGCCGCCCGCTACAGCTGGCTGGTCTAAAAGGGCGCAGACCTGGAAAATTCTGACTTTCTTTTCAAAATCAAAGACAGTACAGGTTTTCAATGATTACGTTTTAGGGCATGAAACTTTCTCGAGCTTCTGCCCCGGAGTCCTCGGACACATCCCGCCCGGCTCCGACATCGATGTCTCACCTGCCTGAAGCGCTGCCGCCGCAGACGCCCCAGACAGCCCGCCCGCCACTAGCTACCGACACGCTGCTTAACTGCACTTCCCTTCCTGCAGTCGTCGTCGACCTCGCGGCGGTCGAAGCCAATGCCCGCGATATGCTCCGCCGTGCAAACGGGATGCCTATCCGCGTGGCCTCGAAATCGATTCGCATTCCACAGCTTATTTCGCACGTCCTGGCCTTCCCCGGTTTCCAGGGCGTGCTGGCATATTCACTGGCAGAGGCGCTGTACCTATTCCGAGAAGGCATTAGCGACGACATCGTCGTCGCCTACCCAACTCTTGACGCCCGCGCTATCTCAGAGCTTGCCGACGATGATGCAGCGCGTGCCGCCATCTGCGTCATGGTTGACCGTCCCGAGCATCTGGAGGCGCTGGCGTCGTCGGCAAGCGAAAATGCGCCAATCCGCGTGTGCATGGACGTCGACGCATCCTTTCGTCCCCTCCCCGGCGTGCATATCGGTACGCTGCGCTCAAGCCTGTTCTCGCCGAAGCAGGCAGCGGCGTTTGCCAAGCAGATCATTGCCCACCCGGAGCTGCAGCTGGCCGGAATCATGATGTATGAGGGACACATTGCCGGAGTGGGCGATGCCGGAAACTCCCTGCGTGCGCGCGCAATTCGAGTGATGCAGGCCGTCTCAAAGAAGGAATTGGCAAAGCGCCGCGCGAAGGTTGTCGCTGCAGTCGAGAAAGTGGCGGGGCCGCTGGAGTTTGTCAACGGTGGTGGCACGGGGTCGCTGGAGTCGACGTGCGCCGAGGCCGCAGTCACCGAGGCAGCGGCGGGGTCGGGGTTCCTGGCACCAACCCTCTTCGATAACTATCGTGCATTCAATCTGCGCCCGGCGTCCTGGTTTGTGTTGCCGGCGACGCGACGTCCTAAGAAGGGCGTGGTCACGGTGTCCGGCGGTGGTCGAATTGCCTCTGGGCCGGCGGGAGCTGACCGGCTGCCAACCCCCTGGTACCCCACTGACCTGCGCTACGCGGCAGAGGAAGGCCCAGGTGAGGTGCAGACTCCGCTGCTCGGCAAGACCGCCGACGCAATTTCGCTGGGAGATCCCGTGTGGTTCCGCCACGCCAAGGCCGGCGAAATAGCCGAACACACACAAGAAGTCATTGCAGTTCGAGATGGCACCATCATCGCCCACTGGCCCACGTACCGAGGAAAGGGATTGATCTTCACATGAGCAATTCACACAACAACGCCCGCTTCACAGTCTCTACAGTTGAGTCCCGAGTACCACGCGTACGTCGGCGTGCGCAGGCGAAAGCCGTCGCCAACTCGCATTGGAGCAATTGGGCGCACACGCAATCGTGCACCCCGTCCTACACTCATCAGCCGCACGATGATGAGGGTGTCATCTCGGTAATTAAAGCGGCGAAGACCGAAGGGACTACGGTGCGCCCGCTGGGGGCCGGTCATTCTTTTACTTCCGTGGCCACCACCGATGGGCACCGCATTCAACTCGACCGCTGCTCTGGTCTGGTCGAACTCGACGCCGCCAACCAGACCGCCACGCTGCGTGCCGGCACTCGCCTGCGCGACACTCCAGGTATTCTGCGCCCGCTCGGTTGGGCACTTCCCAACCAGGGCGATGTCGATCCGCAGTCGCTGGCCGGTGCTATCTCTACTGGCACACACGGCACCGGGCTTGGATTCACCGGCTTCGCGGGCACCGTGAAAGGATTCAAGATTGTCACCGCGGATGGCGTCGTCAGGCACTGCCATCCGGACGCTGAGGGAATCGACGGCGAGCTCTACCGCCTCGGCCGGCTGGGACTGGGTGTCTTCGGCGTGCTTACGGAGGTCACGATGTCAGTCGTGCCAGCGTTTGATTTGCACGCCGACGAGCACCGCGAAGAGTTTGATTCCCTGCGCAAGAGTTTCGCCGAGCGCTGCAAAGAAGCTGACCACCTGGAGTTTTTCTGGTTCCCGGGACAGCGCGAGACGCTGGTCAAGCACAATACTCGCATTGAACCGCAGCGCCACCGCCGCCCGAGCCGCAATAGCCTGAAGCAGCGCCTGGGCAGCGCGCGTACGTATCTTAACGACGAAGTCGTCAACAACATGGGACTCTTGGCGTGCTGCGAGATTGCTAAGGCCATTCCCGCTACGACCGATACCATCAACCGGATTGCCACCAACACCGTGCCAGAGCGCCGCTACTCCAACGAGGCGCACAAGGTCTTTGTCTCGCCGCGCCGAGTGCGTTTCTCCGAGATGGAGTACTCCGTCCCGCTCGAGGCTGCTTCCGATGTTCTCGGGGAAATCCACGACGCAATTGCCCGCAAGAGGATGAAAGTCTCTTTCCCCATCGAGGTGCGCTCCGCGAAAGCCGATGATGTGGCCCTGTCCACTGCGTACGGTCGCGACAGTGCCTACATCGCCATCCACCGCTACTGGAAGGAAAACTACCGAGAGTACTTCAACCTCATCGAGCCGATTTTCAAGGCCCACGAAGGTCGCCCGCACTGGGGCAAATTGCACACGCTTCGCGCGGAGGATTTCGCGGAACGTTATCCGCTGTTCGGCGAGGTCCAGGCACTACGGGAAAAGGTCGACCCGCAGGGAATCTTCCTCAACGAGCACCTGCGCGAACTTTTCTGCTAATTATCTGCCGGCTTTACGACGTCCCGGGTAACCGCCCCATCCGTCTGGTCGGCGGCATCGGCGGAAACCGGGGCCGGTTCAACACCGGCCTTGTGGAGTTCCCGGCGTACCCGACGCTGCCGGCGCATCTTCAGGATGAGGTCGCAGATGAACAGCGCGACGGCACCCCAGATGATGAAGAATCCGATCCAGCGCTCCGGTTCGAGCTCCTCGCCCAGCACAGTGACTGCCAGGGTGATTTGGAGAACTGGAGTCAGGTACTGCATCAGACCCAAGGTGGCCAGCGGCAGGCGTTTGGCACCTTCGCCGAAGAGAAGCAACGGAATGGCGGTAGCAACACCGGCGCTCATCATGAGCAGCACGTGACCAGTTCCTTCGGAGGTAAAGGTGCTCTGCCCGTTGTAGGTCAACCAGAGGATGTAGGCCAGCGCAATCGGTGTGATTACGGCGGACTCGGCCGTCAGCGAAGCTGCGGAGGAAAGCGATACCCGCTTCTTCATTAGTCCGTAAAAACCGAAACTGAACGCCAGCGCCAGCGCACCCAACGGCGGATGTCCCACACCAATTGTGAGAACAATGACCGCAATGGTTGCCAGGATGACACTGCCGAGCTGCAACCGCGAGATGCTTTCACGGAAGAAAATCATCGCCAACAAAACGCTGACCAGCGGGTTGATGAAGTAGCCGAGCGCGGCCTCCGCCACCTGCCCATTGTTGACCAGGTAGACGTACACCCCCCAGTTGACGGAGATCAACAGTGCGGCAATAAAAATAGTGCCCCAGGTCTTGGCACTCGCGGCCTTCAGCTCTGGCCATGCGCGCATGAAGCTGAGGGCAATGACCATAAAGACAAGGGTCCAGACGAATCGGTGCGCCAAAATCTCTACGGCCCCTGCTGGTTCCAGCAAGGGGAAATAGAGCGGAAACAGCGCCCACAAAAGGTACGCACCGAATGCCTGAATCACTGTTGGCTGACTCCTTTTCGTTCTCGTTGAAACTAACTGCGTACTGGCGGCAGAGTTCTAGCCGCTTCATCCTAGTCGTTTGGACTTGGCCGCTTAGTCCTGGCTTCTATTAGGTCTGGCCGCTTAGTTCTGGCTCAGCCCCGGCGCAAAGAGCGGATCTTTATCCGTGAAGCCGGAACTCAGCACCGGGCGAATACCAAAACGGCCACGCGCCGCATCTGATGGCAGCGCCTCGACAGCTTTCACATCGGGCATTTTCTTGACATCCATCAACGATTCAGCGTCACCATAGACCAGTAACCCGTTGAAGCCGAGCCGTTCGTCGTCAATCGCGACGTCTGCGTAAGCAGCCGCTAACTCCAGCTGATCTTGCAGCAGCTTTTCTTCGCTCGCTGTTTTACTCGGCTGCGGCAAATACCGGGTGCTCACACCGCCGATGATTGCAGTCGATACTCGCAGAGAGGGCTCTTTTTCATAGACCTGCGCCGCTTCTTGCGCATCGAGCAGCCGGTCAAAAGTCACCATCGCCCAGAACTTCGGGTCCTCCACGACTGGCTGGCCGGTCTTTAGCCGGTAGTCCTCTTTCTTCATATTCGCGAGGGACTCGTCGGCACGCTCTACGTACTGCTCGGTTGCTTCCCACGGGTCCGGGCCGAGAGCATCGCCGTTGAGATTCTGCGGCTTGCTTACCCGATCGGAGGTCGAAGCGACTGCTAAAACAATCACCAATACGACAACACAGAAACCAGAGATCAGTGCCATCACTGGCGAAATACTGCCGTCACCAGTGCTTTTCGCGCGAGTTTCACGGCGTGGTGGGTTCTTGGATCCCGATGGGGTCTGCGTCATGCGCTCTGCCTCAAAACTTCCAATGCGTGGTTCAAATCATCTGGGTATGGACATTCGATTTCCATCCAGCGCCCATCTGCCGGGTGGTGGAAACCAAGCGAGACCGCGTGAAGCCACTGGCGGTTGAGCCCCAGCCGCTTGGCCAATGCCGGATCGGAACCGTACATGGGATCGCCGCAGCATGGGTGATTCAACGCAGAGAAGTGCACGCGAATCTGGTGCGTGCGCCCAGTCTCTAGATTCACCTTCAGCAGCGTTGCTGGGGCGAAGGCCTCAAGCGTTTCGTAGTGCGTCACAGCATGCTTGCCATCCTGGCGGACGGCAAAGCGCCAACCCGCCGAAGGATGACGGCCAATCGGCGCATCAATTGTCCCCGACAGCGGATCCGGATGCCCCTGAACCAGAGCGTGATAGGTCTTGGACACCTCACGGTTTTTGAACGCCCGCTTGAGCACGGAGTAGCCCCGTTCGGAGCAGGCGACAACCATCACGCCAGAGGTGCCAACATCGAGGCGATGCACGATGCCTTTTCGCTCGGGCGGACCGGAGGTAGAAATGCGGAAACCAGCAGCCGCCAGTCCGCCGATAACCGTTGGGCCTTCCCAACCGACCGACGGATGTGCGGCCACACCGACAGGCTTGTGAACAGCCACCAAATCGGAGTCGTGGTAGAGCACGTCCATGCCCTCGACGAGTTCCTCTTTGGGAACCAATGGCTTTTCCACCGGCGGCAACAACACAGAGAGGAAAGCGTTTTCTTCCAATCGGTCGGACTTACCAACGCTCACGCCATCGACCGTGATGTCCCCAGCCGCTGCCAAATCAGCCACCGCTGTGCGCGAGAGCCCCAGCAACTTAGCCACACCGGCGTCTACCCGCATACCGGCCAAGCCCGGTGGAACGGGCATCTGCCGGGTTTCTCGGTCGGGCTGGTGCGCTCCCCCGAGTGCTGCACCGATATTTACTGCATTGTCGTTCACTGCTGTCCTCCCTCCGCCGACTGCTTCTGATCCGTCTGGGAAGATTTCTTCTCCGCTGCAATCTGATCAGCGAAGAGATCCGGCTCCTTGGAAAAAACCATCCAGATAACGAGGATAATAACGCCCACTGTAATCGCGGAGTCCGCGATATTAAATACGGCAAAACCCTTAACCGACAGGAAATCGACGACGTGGCCGACGTAGAAACCGGGTTCCCGAAACAGCCTATCGATGAGGTTGCCCAGCGCACCACCAGCAATAAGCCCCGCCGCAGTCGCCGATATAGGACTGCGCAACCAATGGGAAAAGCACATCACAGCCAGGATGTAAACCAGCTGCAACGTAGTAAAAACCCAGGTGGCGTTCGTGCCAAAGGAAAAGGCTGCACCGGGGTTAAAAACGAGCCGCAACTCGAAGAGATCGCCAATGACCTGCACCGCAGGACGGCCATCGAGAGTCTTCAAAGCGATAATCTTGGTCAGCTGATCGATAATCGCAACTGACACAATAACCGCAGCGAGAATCCCCCGCCGCGGGAAATATGTCCTCGTTTCCTTCTTAGTCACTGTCCCATAATGGCCTAACAAACCCATATTCAGCCAACTGACACCGCCCGGGTGGTTCCTATCCACCGCGAAACCGGTACGCTAACCGGTGTGACTCGACGTTTCCAATCTCAGTTTGTTCCGGCCTCCTCTGCTTTACGACGTGCAGGAGAATCCACCTCCTCGTGGTTCCGTCGACCTAGCCGCAGCGACCAGCCTGGTCACACCAAGCATGGCCTGCTGGCGAGGGTCGGCACCGCTGTTGTTGCCGCTACCACTGTGGTGTCATTGGCCGCGTGCTCGTCGGAAAGCTCGGTGGAAACGCAACCCGTGGACGTTGCACAACCCAAGGTCGAATTGACCAGTGCTGGTAGCGGTGAGCTGGCGAGCGTGCGCTGGAAGGACGACGGTGCAGAGCAGGAGTCGACCGTGGCGGTGACGCAGGGCTTCGCGCAGCGTGGCGGAAACGCCGATAGCGACCAGACGTTCCCGGACACCCGCCTGGAAATCCCCCTGACCAGCACTGTTACCAGCGATAACGATACTCGTGTGGTGACGTCAGAGGTGGGTAAACCCCACGGCTCCAACGATGAGCTGAATGAGGATATCGCTACCGCACAGGGCTTTATCTCTGATTGGTCAACAACAGCCACTGGTGAGGTCAAGGAACTCAAGCTGGGAGCGCCGGAGAAGGCGACCGACACCGCTCGCGCTGGTGTGGAGATGGCGCTGCAGCAGCTGCATTCCGTACCTATCGTCTTCCCTTCCGAGGACATCGGAAAGGATGCGACCTGGACGGTCGAAAGCGAGGTCGAAGGCCAGACCACGATGACGCAGAAGGTGACCTATACCCTGCTCAGCCGTGCGGGCGACATTGTTAATTTGAAGGTCGATGTCAAGCAGGTGCCGACCGTCACCGAGTTGGACACTGGCGGCGAGGGTGCACTGAAGGTTGTCGAGGCCACGACTGACATGCTTGCCGACCGCGTCACCATCGACCTGACTAAGCCGCTTCCGATGAAGGGCAACATCGACTTTGTGACCTCCGTGACCTACGGCGACGGCAACTCCGATGTGCGCATCACTCAGCAGACGCACCGCGGGCTGGAGTTTAAGGACGGCAGCGGGTCGAAGAAGTAGCCCAGAGTCCAGAAGAAATAGCTCTGGCCAGCGCAAGGTTAGAAGACGAGAAAGTGTCTAGGTTTATGTCACTTTTCTGCCCAAAAAATGGGCGGAACTGTCATAAACCTAGACACTTTCTTTTGTCTGCCCAGTGCACCCGACCGGACTAGGCTGTGATACCTGGCCCGACGGCGCCTAAGCCGGTGGAGGCGGAGGAGGCGCGTCCTCCGCCGGAGCCGGAGCCGGGGCCGGCGCAGGAGGCGGGACCTCCTCAGCCGGCGGTTCAGGTGCAGGAGGCGGAACTTCCTCAGCGGGTGGTTCGGGCGCCGGAGCCGGGGCTGGCTCCTCGACCGGTGCTGGGGCCTCCTCGACCGGAGCCTCTTCAACTGGGGCTTCTTCCTCCGGCTCAGGCGGCGGCGGAGGGGTTTCGCCCGGCGCGAGACAGAACCCCGGCTTGTGCTCCGGATCAAGCGTCGACGCCAGGTTGCAGGCCCATTCCTTGCTCAGCATCCAACGGCCATCCCTGTAAATGAAGTCCACCTGATCCACGAGCATCGGATCTTCCTCCGGGCGGAGGATATTGACGCCGGCTACGGCCTGCTTCGTCGTGAAGCCGGGCGTGATCGGATCAATGACATCAAAGCTAATTTCCTGCTCATTGGCACTATTGGTGACAATGTCGAAGAAATCGCCGGCAGTATCTCCGTCCTCGATGGTCAGCGCCTTTTCCTCGATAGGTAAATCGGGGTTAATAAGGCGTGCGAGGACGTCGTTAAGCTCTGCGCGCGTCGGCAGCATGATGACTGGTTCCGCCGAGCTGGATGTCTTCGATTCAGTCGTCGGCGCTGCAGTATTGCCGCCACCGCAGGCAGCGAGCCCAAGTGCGCTGACCGAGACAATCGCCGCTACTGTCACACCACGCGCTGTGCGCCAACGCATTCCGCTAACGCGCTGGTTGCAGGGGACTTTCATATGTGCACTACTCCAATAAAATCTGCATGAAGATTCGCTGGCTTCACGCCTTCCATAATCCTACACAAGGCCAAAACATCGCCTAGGTAAGATGGTGGACATGTCGACTCAGGATCATTCCCCGGCTAGCTCGGCCTCGTCTAGCACGGTCTCCCCTCGCCGAATCGTTGTCATCACCACCGGCGGCACCATCGCCTGCACCACGGATCGCAGCGGTGCGCTAACCCCGACCATCTCGGGCACGGAGCTCGTCGCAGCGGTCGCGCAGCGTTATCCAGAGGGCATGTTAGAGCTGGAGGTTCGTGAGCTCGGGATGCTGGACTCGTCGAATCTCGCGTTCACCGACGTTGACCGTATTCTCGCCACTATTCACGAAGTGCTTGACGACGACTCCGTGGACGGTGTCGTCGTAACTCATGGCACGGACACGATGGAGGAAACGGCCATGGCTGCCGATATTTTCCATGCTGACTCGCGTCCGGTTGTCTTTACTGGTGCACAACTTCCCTATGATCATCCGGAAACCGACGGACCGGGGAACCTCTTTGAAGCCGTGACCATTGCTTCCGATGCCTCTGCGCAGGGAATTGGCGTTCTTATTGTCTTTGGCCACGCAGTCTTGCCGGTACGAGGTGCGACGAAGTGGCACACAACCGATCCTTTGGCTTTTGCCACTAATGCACCGGAGGAGCCGGTTCGTCCAGATCCGCTGCCTCTGGCGGCATTGGCGGGCTCGAAGGTAGAGATTATCCCCGCCTACTTGGGTGCAGATGGATCACTGTTGGATTCGGCAGTCGCCGCCGGTGCACGCGGCATTGTCGTAGAGGGCCTGGGGTCGGGCAATGTCTCCGATGAGTTTGCCGCTGCCATTGACCGGGCCATTGCGGCTGATGTGACCGTCGTGATGGCAACGCGCGTTCCGCGCGGTGATGTCCACGCCGCCTACGGCGGTGCCGGTGGCGGTGCGACGCTGGCTCGGCACGGTGTGATTAGCGCTGGTTGCGTGCATGCACCGCAGGCGCGCATCATTCTCGCCGCCGCGCTGGCTGCGAATGTGCATCCGCAGACGCTGTTCTAATTCACGCCTCGATGATGCGGATGATTTTCGCCGGGTTTCCAGCCACAACTACGCCCGCGGGAACGTCCTTAGTCACCACGGCACCCGCGGCGACCACAGAATTGTCGCCGACGTGAACACCGCCCAGGATGATGGCTCCGCCACCGATCCAGGCATTGCGTCCGATGATGATTTCATCTCCAGACTCTAGATAAGCGGCGCGGGCCTCAGCTCCCAGTGGGTGTACTGGTGGAAGCAGCTGTACGTTGGGCCCGAGCTGCGCATAGTCGCAGATTGTCACCTTCACCACGTCAAGTGCGGTGAGCCCAAAGTTGATGAAAACGTTGTCGCCGATGTGGATGTTATCGCCGTAGTCCAGGTAGATCGGCGGGCGAACGGTGCTGCTCTCTCCGAAAGACCCCAGTGCCGGTGCTAGCACTTGCTGTGCTGCCTGCTGGTCTTCGCGGAATGCGACCTCAAATTCAGCGGCCACCTGGCCAATTCGCACGTTCAGAGCCTGTGATTCCGGATGATCGGCGATATACCACTGACCGTTCAGCATGCGCTGGCGGTTATCCAGACCCTCGTCGGGAAGTGTGGTCGACGGATTCGGATCTCGATCGGTGTTGCGCAACGAGGCGCGGCGAGCTGCCTCGAGCTCTGCAATGCGGGATTCGGTAGTCATAGTGCCCCAGTTTACGGACAGCGCATAAACAGAGCGCCGCGAACGGCATCGAGGCAGGCAACCGCATCACGCATCCGCGTCGGGGCCGAGTTCGTCTTCGCTTTCCCGCTCAGGTTGCGGCAAGTCGAGAGCTGCTGCTTCGTCGGATGCCAGCCACTCCGGCCAGTCCAAACTGCACACCGCAGAGCACGGGCGCAGCTCCGGGTCGTCTTCCTTCAGCGTGATCATGCGCCCGGGGCCGCTGGTGCGGCTTTCAAAGCGGACAGTCACAATCCCGTGGCCCGACCCCTGCACCCAACCATGTCCGTACTCGCTGTGGTGTACGTCCGAGGTGGGTGCCCACTTGGAGTCGGAAAGCCGAACGGTCGGTAACGCGCCGGTTCCAGATAGCTCGACCAGGCCGGCGGGAGCGTCGGAAAGCGCAGGTGCTGGTACTCGATCTTCGACGGTGATTGCGCGGTCGAGCTCAGGAAACAGGACTTCTTGTATGTGCGAATCCAGCCCGGAGAAACCGACGCCCACCAGTCGCACTGGGCCGACCTCCGCAGGCGTGAACGCGATTCGGTGCGCCACGGACATAAGGGTGTCGAAATCCTGTGTGGCATAGGCGAGTGTCTCAGATCGGGTATGGATGCTCAGGTCGGACAGACGCACCTTGCAAGTGATGGTGCGGGCACCACGGCCATCTTTCTTGAGCCGTCGAAATGCGGACTCACCTGCGCGATCGACGGCGGCGTGGAGCTGGGCCTGCGACTCCAAATCCTCAGGATAGGTGTACTCCGCCGATACAGACTTGGCGACATCTCGCTCCTTAACCGGCCGATCGTCCGTCCCCTGCGCCAGCTGCCACAGCATCACACCGGTTTTGGATGTCAGCGAAACCTCGACATCGCGCTGGGACATGGCGGCAAAATCACCGATCGTCTCCACACCCAGCGTGTGCAATTTTGCAGCGGTGACAGGGCCAATGCCCCAGAGCTTCTCTACCGGCAATGGGTGTAGAAGCTCGTGATTGCGTGCGGGGTCCAGCACGTACACGCCATCGGGTTTCGCCAGGCCTGACGCAATTTTCGCGAACTGCTTGCCCGCGCCCGCGCCTATCGACGAGGCCAAGCCGGTCTCCCGCCGAATATCTGCCCGCAGCTGCTCCGCCCAGGCAATGACCTGCTCCTTCGAGGCGCCTTGCAGCTCTTCGGGTTCCATGAAAGCCTCGTCGACGCTGAGCTGCTCGACCACGGGCACGCGCTCGCGGATTACAGAGAACACGCGGCGCGACACCGGCCCATAGATGCCCTTGCGCGCGCTGACCGTCACTGCGGTCGGTGGCATGAGACGACGTGCGCGAGCCATCGGCATAGCCGAGTGCGCGCCGTACGCGCGGGCCTCATAGGAGGCACCGGCGACCACACCTCGACCGCCCAGTCCGCCGACGAGAACTGGCCGCCCGCGCAGAGTCGGGCGAGTGAGCTGCTCGACGGACGCGAAGAACGCGTCCATGTCGATGTGCAGAACCCACCGCCCGGAAGTCGGCATAGAGATTACTCTCCCCTACTGCTTGGCAATATCCGCCGAGCAGCCGTCCGCCACATCGTAGCTCAGGGACTCTCCGCCAGCGACGACCTCGAAAGCGGTTGCGAGAACTTCCCGGGCGATGAGGTCAGCGTGGCGGTTGGCCCACTCCTCACGCTCGGCCGGCACCTGCAACTTCACCGAAATGCGGTCGGTGACCTCAAGGCCAGCGTTCTTGCGGGCATCCTGCAGACCACGGATGCGGTCAGCGGCCCAACCGCGGGACTCCAGGTCCTCGTCGAGCTCAGTGTCGAGCACAACCAGGCCATTGACGCCGTCGACCTCAGCGGTGGAATCTGGCGAGATCGCGACCAGGTTGCGGGTGTACTCACCCTCCTGCAGCGGAATACCATCGGCGACAACCGTGCCGTCGACAACCTCGTAGTTGCCAGACTTCACAGCCTTAATGACCTTCTGGACGTCCTTACCCAGGCGCGGACCGGCCACGCGAGCGTTGACGGAGACCTCGAATCGTCCCACCGAGTCCACGTCGGAGGTGAACTCCACCTTGTCGACGTTGACCTCGGAGGAAACGATGTCGGTGTACTCACGCAGACGCTCGGCATCCGGGAATGCCAGGGTCAGCTTCTTCAGCGGCAGGCGGTTACGCAGCTGGTTGGCCTTGCGGATGCGCGATGTTGCCGAGCAGACATTGCGGACAATGTCCATGGACTCAACGAGTTCGTCATCGGTCGGCAGCTTGTCGACGTCCGGCCAATCCTCCAGGTGCACCGAGCGGCCGCCAGTGAGCGAGCGCCAGATGACCTCGGTGGCCATCGGCAGCAGCGGAGCAGCCACGCGGGTGAGAACCTCCAGCACCGTGTACAAGGTATTGAAGGCCTCTGGGTGCTTGACATCGCCGGCCCAGAAGCGGTCGCGGGAGCGGCGCACGTACCAGTTGGTCAGTGCGTCACAGAACTGACGGACCTCATCGGTGGCAGAAGCAATGTCAGTGTTGTCCAGGCACTCAGTAACAGCACGGACGGTTGCTGCAAGCTTGGCCAGGATGTACTTGTCCAGGATGTTGTCGGAGTCTACCGACCACTCGGCCGGTTTGGAAGCGTAGAGCTGCAGGAACGAGTATGCGTTCCACATCGGCAGCAGCGCCTGGCGCACGCCCTCGCGAATGCCCTGCTCGGTGACAATCAGGTTGCCGCCGCGCAGAATCGGGCTGGACATGAGGAACCAGCGCATGGCGTCGGAGCCGTCGCGGTCGAAGACCTCGTTGACGTCCGGGTAGTTGCGCTTGGACTTACTCATCTTGTTGCCGTCATCGCCCAACACGATGCCGTGGGCGACGACCTTCTTGAACGCCGGGCGGTCGAACAGTGCAACCGACAGGACGTGAAGCAGGTAGAACCAGCCGCGGGACTGGCCGATGTACTCCACAATGAAGTCGGCCGGTGCGTGGGACTCGAACCACTCCTTGTTCTCGAACGGGTAGTGGAACTGCGCAAACGGCATGGAACCGGAGTCGAACCAGACATCCAAGACATCCGGGACGCGGCGCATCATGGACTTACCGGTCGGGTCGTCCGGGTTCGGGCGAACCAGCTCGTCAATCTCCGGGCGGTGCAGTGTGGTCGGGCGAACGCCGAAGTCCGCCTCCAGCTCATCGAGGGAACCGTAGACGTCGACACGCGGGTACTCGTCGTTGTCGGAAACCCACACCGGAATAGGCGATCCCCAGTAGCGGGTACGGGAGATGTTCCAGTCACGTGCGCCCTCGAGCCACTTGCCGAACTGACCGTCGCGGACGTGCTCCGGCATCCACTCAATCTCGTTGTGGTTGAGCTCCACCATGCGCTCGCGGATCTTGGTAACGGACACAAACCAGCTCGGCAGTGCCATGTAGATCAGCGGCTCGCCCGAACGCCAGGAGTGCGGGTAGGAGTGCTCGATGGTGCGGTGCTGGACGACGCGGCCAGCGGCCTTCAGGTCACGGATGATGTCCTTGTTGGCGTCAAAGACCAACTTGCCCTGGTACTCCGGCACCTGCGAAGTGAACTTACCGTCCATGTCCACCGGAATGATGACATCAATGCCGTATTCATTACAGGTGTTCATATCGTCTTCACCGAAGGCCGGCGCCTGGTGGACCACACCAGTACCGTCCTCGGTGGTGACATAATCGGCCACCATGATTTGGAAAGCGTTCGGGTGATCTGCGAAGTAGTCGAAGATCGGCTGGTAGGTCAGACCTTCCAGGTCAGCACCAGCGAAGGTAGCCACGACCTCGTGTTCCTTGCCCAATTCCTTGGCGTAGGCACCAATCAGCGCTTCTGCCAGCAGGAAGGTCTTACCTGCAAACTCCGGCACGGAGGAATCCTCGCCGACCTTAACTACGGCGTAGGTGACCTTCGGGTTCACGGCCAGACCAAGGTTGGACGGCAGCGTCCACGGCGTGGTGGTCCAAGCGATAGCTGCAGTGTCAGCGAGCACCGGGTTGTCCGCCAGCGTCTTCTCCGCTGCCGAGCCTGCCTTGGCGCCGGTGAACGGGAAGGTCACGGTCAGAGTCGGGTCCTGCCGCATCTTGTAGGAGTCATCCAGGCGGGTCTCCTGGTTGGACAGCGGGGTGTGCTCTGCCCAGGAGTACGGCAGCACGCGGAATCCCTGGTAGACCAGGCCCTTGTTGTAGAGCTCCTTGAAGGCCCAAATCACGGACTCCATGTAACTCATGTCCATGGTCTTGTATCCGCCGTCGAAATCAACCCAACGCGCTTGACGAGTGACATATTCCTTCCACTCGCCCGCGTACCGCAGCACCGACTCAGCGCAGTACTTGTTGAAGTTAGCCAGACCCATTTCCTCGATCTGGCCCTTGTCCTTAATACCGAGCTGCTTCTCTGCCTCCAGCTCAGCCGGCAGACCATGGCAGTCCCAGCCAAAGACGCGACCAACCTGGTAGCCACGCATGGTCTTGTAACGCGGAACAATGTCCTTGACGTAACCGGTCAGCAGGTGACCGTAGTGCGGTAGACCGTTGGCGAACGGCGGGCCATCATAAAAGACGTATTCGTCAGCACCATTACGCTGATCGATAGAGGCCTGGAAAGTGCTGTCCTTGCCCCAGTACTCCAGAACCTTTTCCTCCAGTTCCGGAAACTTCGGGCTGGAGGTGTACTTACCAAAGTCAGCAGTGCGCGGATACGCGCCACCTGCCGGAGTGGCCTCAGCAGAGGCATTTACATCGTTCGAATTAGACACCGTTTCTACGTCACTTCCGTGGTCGAACATCATTAATACTCACCACGGGGACGCATGCCTAGCCCCTTCAGCGTTGTTACTGGTGACGCTGAAAAGGAGTCTCGCGCGGTACCACCCCGCTTGGCATCACGCTTTACGACGGTTCTTGCGAACAAGAACCATGCGGCTTCACGCGATAGCCCGCTTATTTAATAAGGCTTTGTAACGGTGCCAAACCGTTCGGTTCTACTGGGCCCATTTTCTACTGGACTGTTCTTCCGAAACGCTCCCCGGTGATGGCCGGCTCATTGCGCGTATGGGTGTCAGTATAGCAGTGTCTCAGGCAACTACTACAACCCTGACCGGAACAAAGAATGCGATTGGTTCGCAGGGAAAGATAGCAAAAACCACCGCGCTCTGCCTCCCCTCCCTGGGGAGCCGAGCGTGGTGGTTTTCTACGTGTTGGCTACGTAATTAGTTGTTGTAGCCGTCGGCCGGGGCAGCCGACTCGCGAGAGTTCAGGTCGTCGAGCTGGGACTCCAGGAAGGTCTTCAGGCGAGTGCGGTACTCGCGCTCGAAGATGTGCAGCTCCTCGATGCGCCCCTCCAGAGCGGTCTGCTGCTCCTTGACGGTGGTCATGATCTCGTGGTGCTTGCGCTCTGCATCGTCCTGCAGCGCGGTTGCCTTCTGCTGCGCTGCGGTGATGGTGGCGTTAGAGCGAGCGTCTGCGTCGCTGATCATCTGCTCGCTGCGCTGGCGAGCGTCAGTGAGGGTCGACTCAGACTCGTTACGGGCATCAGCCAACAGCTGCTCACTGCGCTTCTTGGCATCAGCCAAAGTTGCTTCTGCCTCATTGCGAGCGTTGGTGATAGTGCGCTCGGCCTCTTCATTGGCCTCTGCCACGGTGCGGTCAGCGTTTTCACGAGCCTCGGTGACAAGCTTGTTGGCCTCAGCGTCGGCGTCAGTGGTGACGCGATCAGCGGTGTCCTGAGCAGCCTGCAGGATACGAGCAGCGCGGAGGCTAACTTCCTGCGACTCGGTGCCGGTGCTTGCTGCAACTGCCTGCGGCTGCTCCGCAGCTGCGGAGGAAGCCTGCTGTGCAGAAGCCTCTGCCTCAGAAGCACGCTTCTCAAGAGCATCCAGACGATCCTGGTAGTGAGCCTCAATCTCCTGCTGCTGAGCGCTCAGGCGCTCGTTGTACTCAGCGCGCAGCTCCTGCTCAATTTCCTTGCGCAGCTTGTCCTCATCGACAGCCGGCGCCGCAGCGGCAGCACCGGAAGCAGCGTAGTCTGCGCCGCCACCCTGCTCTAGCTGACCCTCAAGGTCCTCAACCCGCTGGCGCAGCTCAGCGTTTTCATCCTGGAGCTCACCCAGTGCGTCCTCTACGAGGTCGAGGAACTGATCGACCTCGTCCTCGTTGTAACCACGCTTGCCAATCGGAGGCTTGCTGAAAGCCACATTATGCACATCAGCCGGAGTCAACGGCATGGTGAGTTCCCCTAACACTTTGAGCGGACAGTTCTTAAGAAATCTTAAGAGAATTATTTCCAGTAGTACTGTTTACCCGGCCAATCCTACCTGCTCTAGTCACAGTCCTCACCCCATTTATTTTGGGCAGGACTCTATCCCCCACGTTCTAACCAATGGCAAAGTTCTAGTAAAACGTTAAACCTCGCCCTTACCCTGCACCTTTAGCCACAGAACTTTACCCCCGACACAATAAAAACCCATTGGGGATTACATTCCCCAACGGGTTCCTATTGTTGCCCCCGATTAACACCCCCGGCGGCAATTCAATGCCCGAGAACATCGCATTCGGGACAGTCAAAACAACACAGCTCCACCGAAATCCACATTGTGGATCCCAAGCAAACAGTTAGCGATATTTACGCCACCGCGCCGAGAGCTACCTGCAGCACCATTCGCAGAATCATAAGGATGAAGAACAAAACAAGCACAGACATGTCCACCATCACGTTGCCCATCGGCATAGGCGGGATGAGTCGGCGCAACAGCTTCACCGGCGGGTCGGTAATGACAAAAACAACTTCGCCAATCGACGAAAACACCCTGCCTGGTCGCCAAGAGCGAGAAAATGACTGAATCATTTCAATCACAATGCGAGCCAACAGCAGATAGGTGAAAAGCTTCAGCAGGATTAGCAGAACTAGCAGTAGTGAAGACACGAATAAACAGTCTAGCTAATTAATCGAAATACGAAACACTAACAAGCCATGCGAGCCGGCTGACTAGCCGGACATCCGGTCGAACTGGCCCTCGTTGACATCGCAGCCATGCGGGTACAGGGTGAACACGGAGCCGTCAGCCTTGATTCGACCGCGCAGACCGAAAACCAGTCCAGCAACGAAGTCGACGTAGCGCTTAGCCTCAGATGGGTCAAGCTCACTCAGATCGAAGGTGACAATGTCACCGTCGCGGAAGTGCGAACCGATGTCCGGAGCCTTGGAGTACTTGTCCTGGAAACCACTTTCCGGCTTGATGAAGACCTGCTCCGGTTCCTTGGTCTCAGCAACGGAGTGCAGGTTGCCGTAGCGGTAGTCCTCCTCGCGGGAGTTCACACTTGCAGTCTCACGTGGAGCCTCTTCGCGCAGCTCGTAGCGGTGGCGCTCCGCACGACGCGAGTCGGCATAGGAGTCATCAAAACGCTCCTCGTCACGGCGGTCAAACTCGTCGTAGTGCTCGTCGTAAGCCGCGTCATCAGTCGGGGTAAGACCGAAAAAATTTGAAACCCCACGGAAGAAATCAGCCATCTTCTGCTACGTCCTTCTTAGTGTGCGAATTTAAGTCTGTGCTACCCACAACCTACCGGCTGGGTTGGCAATATCGCATAGACACGCGCAAATTTGGCGCGCCAAAATTACAACTTTGAAACTTAGCCCTGCTCAGGCAGGATTACGATGCCCGCCTGACGGCCAGTCTTCCCCTCCCGCCGGTAGGAAAAGTACTGCTCATTGTCAATAGTGCAGCTGGGCTCGACATTGACATGCCGTACACCGAGGTCATAGAGCTGACGCATCAGGCCGGCGCGCACGTCGACACCGGCAGTCCCCTGCTTCGTTCGCATCTTCGCTCCGGGCAAATGCTTATCGACGTCATCGGCCATCGACTCAGGCACCTCGTAATTGTGGCCAGAAGCCGCCGCACCGAGAAGCGCATGGATATTCTCGGGCGTGGCACCGAGCTCAATCATCTTCTCGACAGATTTACGAACGATTCCGTTGCGGGCACCGGTCCGCCCTGCGTGTACCGCAGCGGCGACACCCGCATAATCGTCGGAAAGCAAGACGGGAACGCAATCGGCAACGAGCACTACCAGCGCGAGACCCGGCGTGGTCGTGACGATGGCGTCGGTAGCCGAGACAGGCTCAGTTTGTGGTTCGTTGACGACGGTGACCGTGTTGGTGTGAAGCTGCTCCATGTAGACGAAGCGGGCACGGTCGATTCCCAGAGAATCGGCCAAGCGCTGGCGGTTGCGTTCGACTGCGGACGGGTCATCGCCGACATGATCTCCAAGATTGAAGGAATCATATGGTGGCAGCGAAAACCCGCCGCGCCGATTCGTCAGAATTTTTCGGCTGCGGCGGGATTCAGTCATGATTTCTTAGAAGCCCCACTCCGGCAGGTCACTGGAAGCCTGGTAGCCGCCACGACGGTCGTCGCGGTCATCGCGGTGAGCACCACGGTAGTTGCGGTTTTCCTGCGTACGCGGTGTCGGGTTATCGGTGAACAGACCACCGCTGTTCGGGTTGGTGCGCGGGACAAAGCGGTCGCGATCCTCACGCTCGCGCGGCTGTGCGACCGGGCGCTCTTCCTCCACACGCGGGGCCGGAGCGCCGAGGTTGTCACCGCCCGGCAGTGCGCTGCCCTGTCGCGGTGCCTGCTCAGTGGCCGGACGCGCCTCGGCATCCTGTGCAGCCGGACGTGCAGCGGCACCTGCAGCTGGCTTGTCCAGCGGGTTGCCGTTACCCTGCTCAAAACCGGTAGCAATCACAGTGACGCGAACTTCGTCACCGAGGTTGTCGTCGATAATGGTACCGAAGATGATGTTGGCATCCGAATCAGCCTTTTCCTCCACGATGGACGCGGCGGCGTTGACCTCCATCAGGCCGAGATCGGAGCCACCGGCGACGGAAATAAGCACACCCTGTGCACCATCCATGGTGGACTCCAGCAGCGGGGAGTTAATGGCCTGAGTCGCGGCATTCATCACACGGTCGTCGCCGCGTGCGGAGCCAACGCCCATCAGAGCCGAGCCAGCCTCAGCCATTACCGAGCGGACGTCGGCGAAGTCGACGTTAATCATGCCCGGAATGGTAATCAGGTCAGTAATACCCTGGACACCGTTGTAAAGAATCTCGTCGGCAAAGCGGAACGCGTCCATCATGGACAGATCCTGCTCACCAATCTGCAGCAGACGCTGGTTCGGAATGGTGATAAGGGTGTCACAGACCTCCTTGAGGGTTTCAATGCCCTCAGCGGCCTGGCGCGCACGGCGCTTGCCCTCGAAGTCGAACGGCTTGGTTACCACGCCGACGGTCAGGGCACCGGACTTCTTGGCGATGCTCGCGACAACCGGAGCTGCACCGGTACCGGTTCCACCGCCCTCACCTGCGGTAACGAAGACCATGTCGGCGCCCTTGAGGGTCTCTTCAATCTCGTCCTTGTGGTCTTCCGCGGAAGTGCGGCCAACCTCGGGGTTAGCGCCAGCTCCCAGACCACGAGTTGCCTCACGCCCAATGTCGAGCTTGACATCAGCGTCGGAGAACATCAGGGCCTGCGAGTCGGTGTTGACTGCGATAAATTCGACACCCTTCAGCCCCTCCTCGATCATGCGGTTGACAGCATTGACGCCACCGCCGCCGACACCGACGACTTTGATAACGGCGAGGTAGTTATTCGGGGAGGTCATTGCGCGTTTCTCGCCCTTTCCTATAGGTCCTAAATAATTTCATCTAGCCACGTTGCACATGGGCCGCACGACAGCATTGGCACCGCCGGGCAGTACAGCTCTCCATGACACCGCACGGAAGAAGTGCATCATGGCCGAAAAGCTGTTGACCCCATTGTGGTCGAAAACTGCAAATAATTCAGCGACCTTTTAGCGCGTGTCGCTACCTTAAACCTGCACTTGAGGGATAGTGTTTAGCCACAGAAATCACTCCAGACACCACCATTCTCTACTCTCCCTTAGCAGCGGGTAGTCGGGGGTTGGAGACATTCCAAATCTTCTCGCCACGGTTCAGCACAATCTCCGTCGCGCGTGCCTTTTCTGCCGCATTATCCGAGGACCCGAAGTACACCTCGTATCCATCGGTCAGAAATAGCTTGATCTCTGCCTCGGAAGGAGCGCTAATCCGCTCCACACGGTGTGCAACGGGCTCTGGCAACGCCTTGACGACGTTCAAAACCGCCTTGATAACGCGCGGTTCGGGGTCAACTTTGCCGTCTGTTGGCTCATCCACACGAGGTGCATCAACAACCTCGATGACACCCGCCGGCGGGGCTGCCGTGACGAACTCCTGACCATTTGCGGAAAACAGATGCTCTCCGTCAGTGGCACGGACAAACACCACCGGGGTGAATTCTCGTACCGAAATAGTCACGCCCTGCGGCCACGAACGACTGACAGTCACGCTATCGACCCACGGCTGCCCCGCCACGGAGCGCGCTGAGGCATCCGTGTCCAAGCGAATGAGCTTTTGATTCTCGGAGATACCACTGGCCTCGACAATCGCGTCTTTATCCCCGTGGACGACGCCCTCAACATCGATGTTTTTCACAACCAGCCACGGCGAAAACCACACCACCGCTGCAACGATGGCGATAATCGCGACCAGGCCACCGCCGACGAGCCAGCCGCGTCGCGGGGCGCGCGCTGAACGCCGACGCCGCGACGCTGTTGCGCCCCGGCCTGCACCGTCGGTCTGCTGAGATTGCTTTCGGCTGGTTTTCACAGTGCTACGACTCCACCTGTTCGTCGTTGTCTCCGCTGAGCTCGCGCACGATTTCGTCGGCAAGCATCGTCACAGAGCCAGCGCCGATGGTCAGGATGACGTCGTGCGGTTCGGCGATTTCGCGAACGCGAGCCGGGACGCTGGTGAAATGCGGCTCATACGTCACAGGGATGGTCATTTTGTTGGCAATGAGCGCGCCGTCGACGCCCGGCAGTGGCTCCTCGCGGGCGCCGAAGACATCGAGCAATACGGCCTTGTCCGCCAGAGACAGGGCGGCAGCGAACTCGTCGGCAAAGTTGCGAGTACGCGAGTACAAGTGAGGCTGGAACACAGCGATGACCTTGCCACGACCGGCCTCGGTGACCAACTCCCGAGCTGCGCCGAGAACTGCGGAGACCTCGGTCGGGTGATGCGCGTAGTCGTCGTAGATACGAGCGCCAACAAATGGCCCCTCGCCGATACTGCCGTGGTAGTCAAAGCGGCGACGGACACCGGTGAATTCACCGAGACCGCGCGCCATACGCCCCAAATCTGCCCCGACGCAGTCGCCACCGACCATTGCAGCCAGCGCGTTGAGCGCCATGTGACGGCCGGGCTGATGCAGTTCAAACCTCACCGATGTCGAGCCAACAGTGGCCTCCACGCGGGCGCCACCACCGACGGGAGTCCAGCCGTGCAAAACGGCACCGACCGGCAGCGTCGGGTGTTTAGCCAAGGCTTCTTCCCCACCATAAGCCAGCACGTTAATGCCGCGCTCCACCGCGCGCTCGCCCAATGCGGCCGCATGCGGATCCTCAGCACAGATGACCAGATGACCGCCATCCTTAATGCGCTCTGCAAAAGCGTCAAAGACGGCGTAGTAGGTCTCGTCGTCACCGAAAAAGTCAAGGTGATCGGGCTCGATGTTGGTAATTACGGCCACTTCCGGCTGGTAGGTCAACAGCGAGGCATCCGACTCATCGGCCTCAGCAACAAAAACGTCACCACTGCCCTGGTGAGCATTGACGCCGGCCTTGCTCATCAGACCGCCAACGGCAAAAGACGGATCCAAACCAGCTGCCTGCAAAGCGGCGACGGTCATCGATGTAGTCGAGGTTTTGCCGTGAGTACCGGCGATCAGGAGAGCCTTGGAATCCTGCATCAACAGCGCTAACACATCGGAGCGCTTGAGCACCGGAATGTCCAGCTCATGTGCACCGGCCAGCTCCGGATTCGTCTTCGGGATAGCAGCGAAGGAAATGACCACTGCGTCCGGCAGCTCTCCCTCGCCAGCAAGCTCAAGATTCGTACGGTCATGGCCAATGGCGATGGTGGCTCCCATCGCACGCAGTCCCACCACCGCGCGGGACTCCTTGACATCGGAACCGGTAACACGAATGCCACGAGCCAACAGGATGCGAGCGATACCGGACATACCGGCACCGCCAATGCCAATCATGTGGACACTTGCGGGCAGCTCTCCCGTTACCGGCTGAAAGTCATCGAAATTAACGTTCATGTTTATGCTCGCTTTACTTCTTAGGGTTCACAGCCGCAGAAAGCACCCGACGGGCAATGTTCTCCGCAGCGTTACCATGTCCAATGTTGGCCAGGGCGCGGCGCCCGTCGGCAAGCTTTTCTGGGGACGTGACCAGCGGAATCACGATATCCGAAACTGATGCCGCAGTCAGCGACTCGTCGGCGATGAGAATACCGCCACCAGCATCGATGACATCGGTGGCGTTGAGCGCCTGTTCCCCATTTCCGTGTGGCAGCGGTACATACACCGCAGGCAAGCCGACAGCTGAGACTTCAGCCACCGTCATCGCACCGGAACGGCACAAAATCAGGTCAGCGGCGGAGTACGCCAAATCCATCCGGTCGATGTACGGCACAGCGACATAGGGGGCGTCCTCGCGGATGGACTCGACCTCGACGTGATTCTTCTTGCCGTAGGCATGCAGTACAGATACACCGGCGTTGGCGAGCTCTGCGGCTGCACCGGTAACAGCTTCGTTGATGGAACGTGCCCCCTGCGAACCACCGGTGACAAAGAGCACCGGTCCCTCCTGCGGTAAACCGAAGAACTCGCGGGCTTCGGCACGCTTGGCGTCGCGGTCCAACGCCGCGAGACTGGCACGCACGGGATTGCCAACGACCTCGGCCTTCAGACCAGAGCCAGTCACGGCGGCCAAGCCGACGCCCCCGAGTGCGACACCGAGCTTATTGGCCAGGCCCGCACGGGCGTTGGCCTCGTGAACCAGGAACGGAATCTTCTTCCCCGCACGGCACGCCATGTAGGCCGGTGCCGATACGTAGCCACCAAAGCCGATGACCGCATCAGCGTCAATGCGCTTGAAAACCTTGCGGGTCTCACGCACCGCACGAGCGACGTTGAGAGGCAGCTTGAACAAATCCGCAGTCGGCTTGCGCGGCACCGGCACTGGCGGAATCAGCTCCAGGTCATAGCCTCGCGCCGGTACGAGGGTCGACTCCAACCCCCGATTCGTACCGAGTGCAATGACGCGGGCATCCGGCTGCAGTTTCAAAATCGCATCCGCTACTGCCAGTGCAGGTTCGATATGGCCAGCCGTACCACCGCCGGCCACCACAATGGTCGGAGCAGAGCCATCTTCCTTGAGAAACTGCTCAGACTCCGAAGCGCCTTTCGCCCCAGCGGCTGCGCCCAGATTCTTGTCTGCCATGGTGTTATCGATTCCTCCTCCGCGGTGCTGAACCGCCGTTCCTATTGTTTCGGCCCGGGCGCTGGCGCGAACGCGACTGTCCGCCACGGCCTTCGCCCCGAATCCTACTGCCCCGGCCTGAGCTTGACGACGACCAGGAGCCCTGTGACCGTCCAGCCCGCGGCGACCTCGCTGTAAATCCCCGCGTCCGTCCGTTGTCACTGCGAGGGGAATAATCCACTTCGCGGCCACGAACGCTGCCCGAGTTTCCGGAGCTGCCGGAGGTTCGGGAGCCACGCTGCGGGGCGGCACCTCGACCACTGCGGCTGCCTCCACTACGGCCGGGCCGATTGGGTCGGTCAGCTCGGCCACTGTAGGTTTCCCGCACCTGCGCCCCCTCGCCGCGTGGAGTACGCGCTCCACTGGTCACCACGGGAGGACCGAAGCGTTGCGGATCGCGATGGGCACGCACCTTCGGCGCGTGGCGACGCGATTCGTCATACGGGATTGGCTCCGGTATACCCAGGAACCTGTCCAGCCCCGGACGTCCCGAAGTCTGCATTGCAGAGACTGCTTCCGATTCGTGGCGGGCACATGTGGCCAGCAGCCCCATCGAGAACAACGTCACCATCGCCGATGTACCACCGGCGGAAATCAGCGGCAGCTGCAGACCAGTCACTGGCAACGCACCGACGACGTAGCCGATGTTGATAAAAGCCTGCACCACGGTTGCAGCAGTAATCGTGCCCGCGAGCAAACGGAGAAACGGATCGTTCTGGCGACCGGCGATACGAAGTCCCACCCAGCCGAGCGCTGCGTAGAGCAAAATAACCATCAGCGCGCCGAGGAAACCAGTCTCCTCACCGATAATGGCGAAAATGAAGTCATTCTTCGCCTCCGGTAGGTATCCCCACTTCGCGCTCGACTGACCAAGACCGACACCGGTGAGAGATCCGTCGGCAAGCGAAAGAAAGCCTTGGTAGGACTGATAGGCATCTCCCTGCACATCGTTGAAGCTACCGAGCAGCGAGTCCAAGTAGACCCTGATTCGCGCCGAACGGAAACCCGCGGTGACGGTAAAAATCACCAGGGCGAAAGCCGCAGCGGCAAGCAGCCCGGTGATGAATACTCGCGGCAGGCCAGCAAACCACGCCAACGCCACCACGACGAACGCCATGGAAGCAACCATGCCGAGGTCACGCTGCAGCATCACCAGTGCCAATACCACGAAGCTGACCGCACCGAACAGCCCGAACAAATCGGTATAGGACACAGCAGTGCGGACCTTTTCAGCCAGCAGCTTCGAACCCCACAGTGCCAGCGCGATCTTCGCGATTTCTGATGGCTGCATGGTGATACCACCAATACTCAGCCACGAACGCGCACCGGTTTCCTCCAGGCCGATGCCGATACCAGGGATAATCACCAAAACCAGCAGCACAAAGGACAAAATCAGCGCTGCTGTCGATAGCGAGCGAATCAATTCCACCCGCATTCGCAGCACGATCCACATGGAGATAAGACCCGCCACCACCATGACCAGCTGACGGATGAACACCGACCACACGCTGCCCGAGTCGTTACCCGCGCTGGCCATGGATGCCGACAGCACCATCACCAGTCCGATTGACGTCAGCAGCGCGACGATAATCATCAGTAGGTGGTAGTCGAACAGCGGACGCGACTTCCAGTCGTTAAAACGCTCCACCCACGCCGGCCGCTCTCGAGCACTAGAGCTAGACGACGAGGGCCGCTGTGAACTGGTAGCCTTCGTCCCCTTTTGTGCCGTCGCGGCACTAGCGCTTAAATTACGAGCCTTGCGGGAGTTATCCATCAGTTGACGTCACCTTCTGCGCCCATTGCGCGAACAAGTCGCCACGTTCAGCCATTCCGGAGTACATGTCCAAGCTGGCGGCAGCTGGTGCCAACAGCACCACATCCCCAGGGTTGGCATATTCACTAGCTGCCATACAGGCCTTTGCCATGGCATCAACCTTGTCGGTGTCATCAATGACAACGACCGGCACAGCAGGTGCGATGCGGGAGAGCGCATCGCTGACTAGTTGCCTATCGACGCCCAGAACCACGGCGGCCTGCAGGCGATGAGCATGCTTCGCCACTAGCGGAGAGATTTCCGCGCCCTTGAGCTGACCACCGACGATCCAAACGACACGCTCATGACCGGACAGTGCAGCGTCGGCAGCGTGGGGGTTGGTGGCCTTGGAGTCATCAATCCACACGACATCATTTGCCTTATGGACAATCTGACCGCGGTGTGCGCGAACTTCGAAAGTCTCCAATGCCGCTGCAATTTGCTCCGGTGAGGTACCGATACTGCGCGCCATCGCAGTGGCGGCCACCGCGTCGAGAACACCTGCCCGGCCGGGAGGAGAAATTCCCGCTACCGGTGCGATGACAATGCCCGGACCAGAGTCGTCAGCTGCGGCATCGCCGCCGCCAAAAGCGCGGTCGACAATCATGCCGTCGCGAACTCCGACCTGGTGTGCCTCCGGGGGACCATCGGTAAAGCCCACGACGGAGTTGCCGAGCTCGTCGTTTTTCAGCATCTTTTCCACGTGCTCGACGACATCTGCGTCATCCGCACCGTAGATTGCGACAGTACCGCGCAGCGCACGGGTCTTGTCCAGACCGTAGTTTTCGTAAGAACCGTGCCAGTCGATGTGGTCTTCCGCCAGGTTCAGCAGTACTCCCGCATCTGGGCGAATGTTTGGAGCCCAGTGCAGCTGGAAGCTGGACAGCTCTGCGGCCAAGACCTCGATACGAGGCTCAGCAGTCAGTGCGTCGTACAGAGCCACACCAATGTTGCCCACAGCTGCGCCCTGCTCCCCGAGCATGGCGGCCAGCATGGAGGTGGTTGTGGTCTTGCCGTTAGTGCCGGTGACTACCAGCCAGGTACGTTTCGGCCCCCACAGCTGGGCACAGTCGCCGGCGAAAGCCAGCGCCACATCGCCGAATACCGGGACACCGGCCTCAGCGGCGGCGCCGAACAGCGGACTGGTCGGACGCCACCCCGGCGAGGTCACAATCGCAACCGCGTCGGCAAGCTCGTCGCGAGCGTCTGCGGTCGTGACATGCCGAACCGAAAAGTCAGCGGCAACCAGTGCGCCGAGAGCGGAATCGTCCACGACGACAACTTCCGGACAGCCGATGTCCTTGAGCATCGCAATGGCACCGCGACCGGAAACTCCGGCTCCTGCCACCAGAACTCGACCAGAGCGCACCGTAGCGACTAAGTCGAGATTTCGGATATCGGTGAGGTTGGTCGGGTCTGGTGAGTTAATCATTGAAATACGCCTACCTGAGAGAGCCAGTCACTGTAGAAGATGGCTGCGCCAATCATGTTGAAAATGCCTGCGAGTAGCCAGAAGCGAACGACAACAGTTGTCTCCGCCCAACCTCCGTTTTCGAAGTGGTGATGGAGAGGAGCCATGCGGAATACGCGCTTGCCAGTCGTCTGGAAAACCGCGATCTGGATTGCCACGGAAGCAACTTCCATCACGAAGATGAAGCCAATGATAACCATCAGCAGCTCAGTCTTGGTGACAAATGACAGACCCGCTACCAAACCGCCAAGAGCCAGCGAACCGGTATCTCCCATGAAGATCTTTGCCGGCGCTGCATTCCACCACAGGAAGCCCAAACAGGCGCCCAGACCCGCGACGGAAATAACGGCGATATCCAGCGGATCGCGGACGTTGTAGCAACCGCTGCCCAGCGAAGCCTCGCAAGAGTTACGGAACTGCCAGAAGGAAATCAGCGTGTAGGTGGCCAGTAGCAGCGCGGTGGCGCCAGCGGCCAGGCCGTCAAGGCCATCAGTGAGATTGACGGCATTCGTCCATGCGGCAATGACGATGAAGACAAATACCAGGAAGACAATCATGCCGAACCACACAGGCCCCGGTGCCAGATTCAGGAACGGAATATCTCGAATCAGCGACAAGCTCGTCGAACCGGGAGTCAAGCCAGACGCATCCGGGAACTGCAGCAGCAGCACGCCGAAAATCAGCGCTGCCGCCAGCTGCCCAACCAGCTTCGCTGTCTTGTTCAGCCCCAGGTTGCGTCCTTTGTAGAGTTTGATGAAGTCATCGGCAAAACCCAATGCGCCCATCGCCAGAACCAGGAACATCACCAACAGACCGGAGGCGGACGGCCCCACGCCAGTCTGGATATACGTAACGAGGTGTGAGAGGAAATAACCAGCGACGATTGCGGCGATGATGGCGATGCCGCCCATAGTCGGAGTTCCCCGCTTGCGCAGGTGGCTCTTCGGCCCTTCTTCACGGATCTCCTGGCCAAGACCTTCAGCAGAGAATTTGCGAATAAGCACTGGTGTTAAAAAGACACTCACCAGAAATGCAATCGCACCACTGAGAATAAGTTGAATCACTTACTTTTCCTCTCCGCTTTCACCTTCGGGCGTAGTCCCAACCTTGGCAGCCAGCGAGTCCGCGACCCGCCACATACCGTCCGCATAGGAGGCCTTGACTAACACCACATCGTCCGGACGCACCTCGGCCGCCACCAAATCCGCGGCAGTGGATGTATCCGGCACCCTAGAAGTATTTAACCCCAACTCTTCCGCTTTGTCGGCCAGGGCATGCACATTAGAACTCTCTCCGACTGCAATTAGTCGATCGATGCCGCGGCCCACAAGGTACTCGCCAAGCGACGAGTGCTCATCTTCAGCGGAATCACCAAGCTCACCCATCTGTCCCAGCACGGCCCACGATGAGGCGTCCTGGTGCGTTGGGCCAGCTGCTGTACGTGCCAGAGCATCAATCCCCGCACGCATCGAATCAGGGTTGGCATTGTAGGAATCGTTAATTACGACGATATTGCCAGTGAGCTGCTGGACATCCATGCGCCGCTCTGACGCTGCCACATGCGCGGCCATCGCCTTTGCGACTTGCTCAGCATCAATACCGGACTCCACTGCCACCGCAATCGCCGCCAGGGCATTGGCCACTTGGTGCGCACCATAGACCTGCAGTTGGATCGGGAATGTACGCCCATCCGGTATATGCAGGTCAAAGGACGCACGAGCAAAATCGTCGAGCTGCACATTCGTGGCGCGGTAATCCGCAGTTGCGTGGCGTTCGGAGTTCTCATCGGCAGAGAAGAACACCACCTTCGCCTGGGTACGTGGAGCCATGCCAGTGACATAGTCATCGTCGGCATTGAGTACGGCCACACCGCCCTGCTCCGCAGCCGGCAGCGCTTCCACGAGCTCGCCCTTAGCCTGCGCGATTGCCTCGCGCGAGCCAAACTCACCAAGGTGCGCCGTACCAACATTGAGCACCGCACCGATCGTCGGTGGTGCGATGCGCGCAAGGTGGGCCACATGCCCAATTCCGCGCGCACTCATCTCCGCAACTAGGTACTTCGTCTCCGGAGTGCACTGCAGCACCGTGTACGGATGCCCAATTTCGTTATTAAACGACCCCTTCGGCGCCACCGTCGGACCGTCGGTACGCAGCAGCGTCGCCATCATGTCCTTCGTCGACGTCTTTCCCGCCGAACCCGTCACACCGACGACATGCAGCTGATCCTTCTTCAGCTCGTCGACGACGTAACGCGCCAACTTACCAAGCGCTTCCAGCACCGCCGCCCCGGAACCATCCGGATCGTGTGCAAATGCGTCGGCATTGGAGTCCTGCTTACCAAGAGGCTTGACGACGACCGCAGGTTGCCCAACATCTCGTGCCGCCAGTGCCATCGGCGCTCCAGCTGCTACAGCCTGATCGATGAAGTCGTGGCCGTCGACACGCGCGCCCGGCAGGGCGAGGAAGAGCGAGCCTTCGCGAATCTTTCGGGAGTCGAATTCTGCGGGCTGAGTCACTGTGGCGTCATCATTGACGTGGGCGAGTTCACCTCCCACGATGTGAGCGATTTCCGCGGCGGTCAGGGCAATCATGATGTCTATAGTCCTTGTTGGTTAGAGTTCCAGGCGCCTAGTAAAGGATGATTTCTTGATTTTATTCGCCTACCGCGAATGGTTCGCGGTAGGCATGTCAGGTGGTGCGCTTCCTCAGCGATTTCAGCAATCTCAATCAGCGGATCCCTCCAGTCGCTGTGTGAGTGCTTCGGCCAGCTGTTCACGGTCATCGAACGGGTGAATTACGCCACCGATATTCTGGCCGGTTTCGTGTCCCTTGCCTGCCACCACGATGCTGTCGCCGCTGTGGGCGAGCTCGACGACACGGCGAATTGCCTGGCCGCGATCGCCGATTTCCTCAACAACCGTGTCAGAACTGGCCTTGCCGCTGGCAACCGCTTCCTTCGCACCGGCGACCACGGCCGCACGGATTTCAGAGGGCACCTCGGAGCGTGGATTGTCATCGGTGATGATGACGACATCGGCACCGTATGCAGCCTCAGCTCCCATAATTGGACGCTTGGCACTATCGCGGTCGCCACCGGCGCCGACGACAACCAGCACGCGACCTTCGGTCTGTGCACGCAAGGTGGCCAACACTTCAGCTACTGCGGCTGGCTTGTGGGCATAGTCCACCACAGCCAGGAAGTCCTGTCCGCGATCGATGCGCTCCATGCGGCCTGGCACACGCACCTGTGCCAGACCGCTCTTGGCCGCGTGATTGGCATGCCCAATCGCATCGAGCACAGCCCATGCGACTGCGGCATTGGCAACGTTGAAAGCACCCGGCAGAGGAACTTCCACCTCAACTGTGTCAGTGTTATTTCGCGTTAGCTCCACATGTTGGACACCGTTGGTGGCGACAGTGGCTGCAGCGGCGTGCCATTCTGCAAAGACCTCGGCAGCTGGCGTCTTGTCGGTTACGCGATGCTGAGTATGGACAGTGGTGACTTGGACATCCGGGTCGCCGGCAGCGATATCTGCCATGCGGACACCCCAGTCGTCGTCGATGCACACGACAGCCTTCGGTGCATGTGTCGGACCTGCGGGATCAAAGAGCTTGGCCTTGGCTTGGAAATACTCTTCCAAGGTCTTGTGGAAGTCCAGATGATCCTGCGAGAGGTTGAGGAAACACCCGACCTCGAAACTGACTCCGTCTACACGCCCCAACGACAGTGCGTGAGAAGAAACCTCCATGACAACGTGCGTCACCCCCTCGGAGAGCATCTGGTGGAACAGGCGCTGGAGGGCCGGAGCTTCTGGGGTAGTCAGGCTCGACGGAACGGCACGGCCATTGATGCGCGTGCCGGTAGTACCAATGATGCCTGTCGAGCATCCAGCTGCCAGGAGCGCGCCCTCCAGCATGTAGGTCGTGGTGGTCTTGCCAGAGGTGCCGGTAACCCCAATGATGGTCAGTGAATCCGAGGGGTGATCGTAGATTTCTGCAGCAACGTGCCCCATGACGGCCCGGACATCGTCGACAACCAGGACTGGTCGAGTCTCCCCTGCTTCCCGCAGGATTTTCAGACCTTCCTCATCAGTCAGGATCGCTGTAGCAGCCGACTGCTGCGCGTAGCGCGCACCATGCGTGCGAGTACCTGGGACGGCAGCAAACATTCCGCCTTCAGGCACTTCGGCAGCGTTGAGTTCGATTGCGGCGATATCCGCTCCTGCCGCCGCGGATTCGGTAATGCCGTCAAGTCGGCCATGCGCGAGGTTACACAATTTCGCAAGGGTGGCGGTCATTGGCTGTTCCCTCTTTCAAGTCAGTCGTTGGTGTACAACAGGTTGGAAAAATTCAAGAGATTCACTTTGCAGAAACCAAAGTAATAAAAGTCTGTGTATTAGTGCTGTCGCGGTAACTTCATTGTGGTGGTGACCTCGTTACGGCTGCAGCAACAACTTGCCCTCGCGGGGTGGCGACGGCGGTACGTTGTAGCGGTTAAGCGCCCAAGCGGCGATGTCCTTAAACAGTGGGGCTGCTGACTGACCGCCGTCACCATGGACACCACGCTGGGGTTCGTCAAGCATAATGCCAATGACAAAACGGGGATCGTCGGCAGGCGCGATGCCTGCAAACGTGATGTGGTACTTGGAATTCGAGTACGCGCCGGTGTCGGGGTCAAACTTCTGCGCCGTACCTGTCTTGCCTGTGAGCGAGTATCCCTCAATACTATTGCCGGCCGCGGTACCCGACTGCTGCCCCGTGGGATCAGACTGCATAACGCCTTCAAACATAGCGCGCACAGTTTGGGCGGTCTCCGGGCTAACCACACGCACTGTTTCCGGGCGCTCTGTTGCCGTCTTCGTGCCGTCCGGGGAAATTGTCGAACGAATCATACGCGGCGGGATGCGCTCGCCATCGTTGGCGATTGCCTGGAAAACTCCTGTCATCTGCAGCAGTGTCATGGCCATACCCTGACCAATGGGCAGGTTCGCAAATGTACCGCCGGACCACTGCGGACGCTGTGGCACAAAGCCGGACGATTCACTGGGCAACTCGATACCCGTGGACTGCCCCAGCCCGAAGAGATGCAGCATCTCAGCGAAGCGGTCCTGACCCAAACGCTCTGCCAGCATTAGGGTGCCGACATTGGAGGACTTGCCGAATACACCGGTCGTCGTGAAAGCTTCCGTGCCGTGCTCCCATGCATCGCGCACGGTGACACCCGCCATATCAATCGTGCCCGGGACCTGCAGAACCTCATCCGGTGTGGTCTTGCCATCTTCGATAGCGGCCGCGGCGGTAATGATCTTTGCTACAGAGCCCGGCTCAAATGGGTTCGATACAGCGGAGTTTCCGATAGTGCGCCCCTCTTCGAGCTCGGCCCCCATATCCTTATTCGGGTTAGCCGTGTCCGCCTGCGCCATTGCTAGCACTTCGCCGGTCTTCGCGTCGAGCACAACTGCCGACGCATCTTTCGCTCCCGAGTTGGCCTTCGCCTGGTTGACCTGCTGCTGGACAAAGTACTGCATGTCGAGGTCCAGGGTCAGCTCGTATGTCGTACCGTCCACAGCCGCGTGAACATCGCGCGTGGATCCCGGGATTGCCACGCCGTTGGAGGCGATATCAATGGTCTTGCCACCGTTAATACCCTGCAAAGTGGCATCACGAGAGGCTTCAAAGCCGAACTGGCCGACGCCATCCATGCCAATCTTGCCGATGACGTTAGCCGCCGTCGCCCCATTCGGGTACTGGCGAATATCCTGACGCTCCGCCACCAGTTCCGGATACTTTTCCACGATGGCGGCGGCCTTGTCCGGATCGACATTACGCACGAGCACCTCGTAGGTGCTGTCCTCATTGCGCAGCTTCTCTAGAATGTCCTTCGAGCTCACCCGGGACGGCGCGCTCATCACCGAGTTCTCCTCGGTTTCGGGTTCCGCTTGACGACGGCGACTGCTTCCCGACTTCTCCGCGTCGATGTCGGCCACGTCGAGTAGCTTCGGCAAATCCTTGGCGATCTGCTCGAGGCGTTCATCGTAGGCAGCGACATCATCCGGGCGCTGCTTATGTGCGTCCCCAATCCACTTGCGCAAAGTGTTCGGGTGCACGGTAATACTGCGTGCCTCCATCGTGAAGGCAAGCTGAGCTCCATTACGGTCGAGAATCGCACCGCGCCGAGCTGCATCAACAACTTCCACCGTGCGCTGATTCTGTGCCGCCGCAGAAAGGTCAGGACCTGCGACGAGCTGCACCCAAGCCAAACGGGAGACCAGCACTACGACTGCGATAGCGCCTATAAACTGCAGCCAGTTGCGACGCCGGATGAAGTCCTTATTACTAATGCGCATTTTTTCGCGCGGGGGCACGCTTCGGTTGGTATTAGCATCGAGCCTCCGGCTGCGCTGACCATCCCGAACTCGACTTTGGTCTCTGCGCTCACGGGATGTAATTCGGTAAGCACGTTCGCCGAAGTCATACCCCCCTCCACGGTTGGGGTAGTCGTCTTCAGATCGAATCATGCGCTAGTGCTTTCTACTAAGTCGATTCTCCCGCGCGCGATAACGTTAGGCGGTATTCCCTGCCATCGCGAGTACTGAATTAATTAGTCTACAGTCGCCTGACCAGAAACAGTGGAACCGCCAGAATATCGGACAGTTGGCCAGTTTGGCCGTGTTTAGTTTCTAAGTTCCTACGGTGCTGGAGCTGGCTCGGGTGCCGGTGCTTCCGGTACTTCCGGCACCGAGGCTGGCGCTTCGGGCGCTTCCGGAGCTGGCGCTGGAGCTTCAGCCTCAGGCGCGGGTGCCGGAGCCGGCGCAGGTGCTGGTGCGGGCTCATGGTTCTGCGGCGCATACGGAGCGGTTGCCGGCAACCCGTTGGGACGTGGGTGCGCTTCTTCAATGGCCGGTGCCTGCATCCCTGGAACATTCTCGGTGTCCTTCGGGTTCGACGACGGCGCATGCGGAACATTCGGCGACTCACTGTTGAGGTCGATAATCTTCTGCTGCTTCTCATCGCCCGGTCGCACTTCCACGACCTTGCCTTCCGGATCAGTCGTCAAAACGGCAGGCTGCTCCGGATTGACCATGCCCTCTTCCACAGCACGCTGCGCGATAGCACCGGTTGACTTCATGTAAGCAACATCCCGCTCGAGCACCTCCAGCTGGTTACGCAGCTCCTTTTCCTTGGTCTGCGCAGCATCCAGCTGCAAGGATGTCGAGGTCGAAATACCCGACAGCCACATCGCCGCCACGATTCCGGCAACGACGAGAATGATCATCACGGCCGCACCGGCAAACTTGTGGTTATCCCTCGAGGACGTCGTAACGCGACGCCCACGCACCGAGATGACCTGCTGAGAACCTGTGCGCCCAAACCGCCGGCGCTGATAAAGATCCTGTTTCGTGCGGGCGCTGCGACCGCGCTGACGAGTCTTCGTCTTGGCACCGGCGACGGTTGCAGATGCGCCGCGGGAGGTGCGCCGGGTGGGGGCGTGCTCCGTGATTGTCGTTGCCATGCTCGAAAGTTCTCCCAGTACTTAGATCGTTAAGGGTGCGTTTGGTGCGGTTGAAAGGTTTGGGTCAATCGGCTCGAATTCGCTCGATACAGCGAACTCTCACCGGTGCGGCTCGGGGGTTGTCTTCGATCTCGCTTGCCGACGCCTTCTCCGCACCTCTCGTGATGAGAGCAAAGTGCGGTTCATGCCCCGGAAGCTCCATCGGGAGCCCCGGTGGGGTTGTCGACTTCACGCGCTCCGCAAAGTCCTTCTTGACGATGCGGTCTTCCAGACTCTGGTAGCTCATGAACACTGCACGCCCATCGACTGCGAGTGCATTGCAGACCTGTGGCAGTACATTTTCCAGAGCTTCAAGCTCACGATTTACCTCGATACGAAGAGCCTGAAACGTACGCTTGGCCGGGTGTCCGCCCTTGCGGCGAGATGCCGCCGGAATGGTTTCGTAGAGCAGCTCGACCAGACGACCGGAGGTCGTAAACGGTTCCTTCTCCCGCTCACGCAGGACTGCCGAGGCGATTTTGCCGGCGAAGCGCTCGTCGCCGTAAGTCGATAGGATACGCGCGATATCACCGTGCGAATAGGTATTGAGCACATCCGCTGCGGTAATCCCCTGGCTTGCATCCATGCGCATGTCCAGCGGGGCGTCGACTCGGTAGGCGAATCCACGATTGACCTGGTCAAGCTGCATCGAGGAAACACCGAGATCGAAAAGCGCACCTGCAATGCCCTTCTCAGCGGCGCGGGCGAGAATGTCCTCCGCGCCACTGCCACCAGCGGCTGCAGGAATCTCACCACTGAGCACCTCGGCGAGCGAATCGAAACGCACACGGAAGGATACAAAGCGATCACCGAAGCGCGCGAGACGTTCTTCTGCCCCTCGCAATGCATTGTCATCGCGATCGAGTCCAACAACGCAGAGCTTCGGGAACTGCTCCAACAGGTATTCCGTGTGCCCACCGGCACCAAGAGTGCCGTCGACAACTACTGCGTCGTCACCCAGTGCCTCGATGCCCGGGCGCAACAAATCAGTCACTCGGTGAAGCAAAACGGGGACATGACCAAACTCGCCGGACTTGCGATCATCCGCAGGTGCCGATCCGTTCATTTCCCCTCCTCACCGGGTATGTTCGCACTGGTCAGAGAATCTATCGAGTGTATTCCCGGTTTGCTTAACGACGAGTGCCGCGCCAGCAACCAGACCGCACCTCATGAGCACTACTGGGAATGCTGCTATCGGTGCTTAAAACAAAAAGCGGGGATGTTCACAGGGCCCCGCCTGACAGAACCTGGTATCGGGGAAGTACACCAGGGGCTATCAGGCAGAGTCCATGCGGACATTCCCTCTTTTCGGTTATTCCAAGCGGTTTATAAAACGCCGAACAGCGAGTCATCCTCACCTTCGGAGAAATCAGCTTCATGCTCCGCCTGGTAGGCCTCCCAGGACTCTTTGTCCCAGATCTCCAGAAAGTCAATAGAGCCGATAACCACGCACTCCTTGGAGAGATTCGCGTACCGACGGTGATCCATCGATAACGTGATTCGCCCCGAGCCATCAGGACGCTGCTCATCGGTGCTCGCCGCAAGATTTCGGATGAAAGCTCGCGCCTTGGCATTCGTACGAGAGGCCTTAGTAGCCCGCTGAGCTAATTTGACGAACTCCTCTTTCGGATACACCGCCAGAGAATGATCCTGCCCTTTAGTGACCATCAGGCCACCTGCGAGATCCTCACGGAACTTCGCCGGCAACGTCAGGCGCCCTTTGTCATCAAGCTTCGGCGTATAGGTGCCCAGAAACATGCGTCACTGGCCTCCTATCCCCGTGTCAACCTCAATGTCAACGCACAAACGCTTACCGAATTCAGGGATTTAGGCGTTGCCTTCAAGCAGAGCCGGAGGGCTGTGCTTTCCCGCTGTGCCAAAATCTCGCCAAACTTTAAGCGCAAATCGGATATTCACTTCTGCAATGTTGACCAACCTCAATCAACATCATGCCCCACTTTACCCCACTATCTGCCACTATCAACACAAGAAGGAGAAAAATAGCCACAGCATCAGCGCAACCCCACCGCTAGGACATCTGCTTTAACCCAATTGACCTGGACTTTTAAAGAATCACCTCGACAATTAAAGCGCGAATAAAAAGTGGGGCACCCACCCGCGACCACGCCGATAACGACGCCACACCAACCACATTGTTAACAGAAAGCAGTTTACGCCCCACTACCCACCACTTACCTGCTAAAAACCATCCAGATTCAACCTGGTCG
This sequence comes from Corynebacterium sp. LK10, assembly GCF_008042455.1. Lineage (NCBI taxonomy): Bacteria > Bacillati > Actinomycetota > Actinomycetes > Mycobacteriales > Corynebacteriaceae > Corynebacterium > Corynebacterium sp. LK10. Next base: position 300,368 of record NZ_NOVT01000002.1, on the reverse strand, counting down.
CCAGACTTAGTGCGTTGACCTGCAATTTTGTGTCGCCAGAGCCAAACTTTCGGAGATACCAACAACGACCGCAGATAAGAATTCCTCCATCCCAATAGCTAAGTGGGGGAAAGTGGGGACTCGGGGTGGGGCAAAGTGGGTGAGATCTTGTGGAGACGATTCACGTCTAGAAAAACAAAAAAGTGAGGGCAAGCCATCGCTGGCTTGCCCTCACTTGTTAATTCTTGAGGCTTATCCCCTAACGCCCCTCGAAGCGGCCACGGAAACGCGATTCCAACGTGGAATCACCAGAGGAGCCACGGCTACCCGAGGTCCCTCGACGACTCTTTGCCGCCCCGGACTTAGACTTTCCAAAGCTCAGCCCCGAAGCAGAACTAGCCTTCTCCTGCTTACCGGCGCCGGTCAGAGCCCAAACGCCGGAACCGAACATAAGGCCAAAGCCGGCAACCGATAACACAATGAACCAATTGCTCACAGAGAAAAGAGCGACGCCGCCAATCAACATCAGCAGACCGAGGAGCATGAGCGCAAAAACCTGGATGGAAAACCCACGAGGTGCGCTGTTTTCCTCCGGAAAGCTGAACGCATTTCCGGCCATCGTCGAACTAAATTTAGGATCCTCAGCGTAGAGTGCAGACTCGATTTCGTCGAGCATCCGCTGTTCGTGCTCAGATAGTCCCACAATTCCTCCATCGCCTACTTGAGCATTGCCCACCGCGATACTGGCGAGCCTTGACCCCTCAACTAACAATGCCGATACAACAAAGTTAATTACAGGCCACGTGCTGCTAACGCGGCGTCCGTTAGCTTCATTCTTACCCCTTCAACGGGCGACTCACCTCTATTGTTCCATGAATCCGAACAATCCCCCATTTATTTAGGAAAGCAACGCTCTAACACGCCCCCACCGGCTTACGCAGCCGCGGGCAGAACACCCAGCTCAGCCCGGACAGCCCCCAAGAATGCACAACTTAAATCCCACAACTCCTGCGCCCGCCGAGAGTCAATGCGACGCGAAATACCCAACCGGACTTCCTCACGCAGCGCGGTGAACTGCTCAAACTTGGTGACCCAGCTATCAAATTCGGGCTGCTCTTTCTTTAAACGCAACCAGGCACTCTGTGTTGCCGAACGACGACGCTTAACTACCGAGCCCGAACGAGCGCCCGAGCCAGAACCCCCAGCCACCGACACATCGTCGCGATTCAACAGCGCGCCTGCGCAACGCAGCGCCGCACAGTAGGAAAGCTCCAACATCTCATCAGAGCTGGCATTCCGAGCATTCGCTAGCAGAGCCTCTGCCCGCCCCAGCAGCTCCAGCGATTGCCTTGAGACACCGACCGGGGCGACCGAACCCGACTGCGAAATCGCCCTAAACTCCACCACGTTCGACCTTGCCACCACCCTGCTTCTCCTTTCACACAGCATTCACATGAGCACGGATTTTCCGCTTCTCCTTAGCGGGATTGACTGCAATCTATCCCCAAGCCCGGACTACGCCATGCGCACTTTCGCACACCTGTTCGACTCGATGTTATTGCAGTAATCTCACAACTAAGTTCGTCCAAGTCGCTAATCTGGTCACTGTGAAATACAGCGTGGTTCCGATGACAGCAGGAGACTTCAATCTCCGCCTGCAAGAAGCAGTGGCTCTCTACATCACCGCGATGCAGTACAACCCCGCAATCTTGCCCGGTCGTCTCCACGAATGGCAGAAGCAAACCACTCAACCCGGCTTCATGGCTGCTGCAGCCATAGCTCACCCCAAAGAGCTCTCCCCTGCCCAGGCTCTCCGCGACCCGCGCTGCAGGTTGGTTGGCATCGGCTACTGCCGTACAGGATTGGACACGCACTGGTGGTATCGCCAGGTAAGAGATGGACTGCTCATGGACGGGCGCTCGCTACCGGACGTCGTCAAGCTCTTGGGCAACTACGCCGAACTGTCTGAGATTCACATACACCCCAGCTTTCAGGGGCGGGGACTCGGTAAACGACTGCTCCGCGAGTTGGTCGATTCCCGCCCAGAGACGCGAGTTCTGTTGTCAACCCCGGAATACCCGAATGAGGCCAATAGGGCATGGCAGCTCTACCGCCAATTTGGTTTCAAGGATGTTTTAAGGAACTTTTATTTCACAGGGGACTCCCGTCCCTTCGCAGTTCTAGGAGTAGATCTTCCCCGTGACATCATCACCGAGTGAACCTTCCACACCACGTCGACGGCTTTCGCCTCTGCGCATTGCCACAGCAATGGCCGGAATTGCCGCCATCTTGCCGCTCAGCGGCTGCTTTGACGCACAGGCTGGCATTACCATTTCCGGCGACGACAGGGTCTCGGGCACAATTCACGTAACCCCCACGGAGGAAGTCCGTTCCCAATTTGAGCAGTGGCAAGTACCGGAAGATCTCTCCGACCGCGTCTCGCAGGGAGTAATCGACTCCTCCACAGGAAAGATGGAAGTCTCGTTCAACGAGCTGCACTTCATTGAACTCACCGATACGCTCCGACAGCTTTCCGACGATCGCGTAGACATCGACCTAGACCGTACCGGTGGCGGCAAGATTTCGATGAACGGCCACATGGATTTGACTCACCTGCCCGGCGCGAAGGTTGATTTCGTCGTCGCGTTCCCGGAGCAGGTTACTGACTCCAATGGCCGCCAGACCGAACCGAACAAGGTGGAATGGCAGCTCGCCAGTGGCGAGAACCATAATGTATGGGCTTCGTCGCCGGCTGGATCCACCAAGCGGAATCAATTCCTATTATTTGCCGGTGTGACCACAGCCGCCGGTGTCCTAGCCTCAGTGCTAGGTGTCCTGTGGGCGCGAAGAGTTCGCGACATGCAGGACTTTTAGCAATTAAAAACCGCCGCGCAGCATATCCTGGCCGGTGCCCCATTCGGGCGCCATGCCGAGGTTGTGCAAAACTTCCTGGGAGGCGCGAGCGAAGTTCATAGTCATAAAGTGCAGCCCCGGCACGCCTTCGGCGATGAGCCGCTCTGCCATGTTGGTCGAAAACTCGATACCAATCTTGCGAATCTCATCTTTATTGGCCTGCTCGTCACCATCTGCTGCCTTAATCAGGCGTTCCTCCAAATCGGATGACAACTGTGCCCCGGAGAGCTCAACCTGCCTGCGCACTGAGCGCAGCGATGTAATCGGCATCAGCCCCGGAATGATGGGCTTGGCACCGTGCACTGGGTCGGCTTCCACCAGGCGGTCTCGAAGGCGTAAGTAGTGCTCAATATCGAAGAACATCTGCGTAATCGAGTATTCGGCTCCCGCGCGCAGCTTGGCCAGCGTGTACTGCGTATCATGGTCCAAATCCGGCGAGCGGTAGTGTCCTTCCGGAAACGACGCAATGCCGATTTCAAACTTCTCGAACTCCGGCTCGGCCTTAATCAGCTCAATCAGCTCGCTGGCGTAGTGCAGACCGCCCTCGGTCTCCACCCAAGGACCAAGCGGGTCTCCCGGTGGGTCACCACGCAGAACAAGCAGATTCGTCAGCCCCGCGCTGAGATAAGAGCGCAGGATTTCCCGCAGCTCGTCGACAGTGTGCTCTACCAATGTCAGGTGCACAAGCGTTGTAAGCGGCTGCCTCGAAACGCGCTGGGCGATTCGCAGGGTGCGGTCGCGGCTAGAACCACCGGCGCCGTAGGTCACGGATGCAAAGGAGGCACCAAGATCATGGAAAGCCTCAGCTGCTCGAAGAAGACGTTCCTCGGCGGCGTCGTCACGCGGGGGCATGAACTCGACCGAGAAGGGAATACTGCCCGCGCTCGGCATTGAAAGCGCCTGGCGGATCGTCACTTGGCGGCCTGGCGACGGTGGCATTGTTGAGGACATAGTCACTCATACTAAGCGGTGTCCTATTCTTGAGTCAGCATTACCCGTCATCGACGAGAGGCTCACATGAGCGAAGAACTGGATTTGGCCGCGCTGCAGCCCCGCGAAGTACCAGCTGCTGTTACCAAAACGCTGGAGAACTACCTCAAAAGCCGTGGCGACGATGTCGCGTCGGTCGATGCGGTGTACACCGAGGCCATAGATTCGCTCCATTCCTTCGTCCTCAATGGGGGCAAGCGCGTGCGTCCAGCCTTCGCCTGGCAGGGGTGGTTGGGAGCAGGCGGCCTCGAAGGCCGTTTCTCCCCAGCCGAGGATTCCCAGGCTGTGATGAACGCGGTGAGCGCCCTGGAACTCATTCAAGCCTGTGCACTCATTCATGACGACATCATCGATGACGCTGATACGCGCCGTGGCGCACCGACTATCCACAAGGTATTCGAGGCCAAGCACGAGGCCAATAGCTGGAATGGAGCCGCCGACCGCTTCGGTATTTCGGCCGCAATCCTCATTGGCGATGTTGCTCTGACCTGGGCTGATGACATGATGCACTCTTCAGGCCTCAGCTCGGAGGCGCTAACCCGCGCACTTGTCCCCTGGCGGGCGATGCGCACTGAAGTACTTGGCGGCCAACTGCTCGATATCACGGCCGAAGCCAGCCGGGACAGTCGCGTCGAGACCGCTGAGAAAATCAATCTGTTCAAGACCGCCGCCTACACCATCGAGCGGCCGCTCCACATTGGTGCTGCGATTGCCGGCGCCCCAGCGGAATTGGTTGAGGCCTACCGCAGCTTCGGCCGCGATATCGGTGTGGCATTCCAGCTCCGCGACGATCAGCTGGGTGTTTTCGGCGATCCCGAAGTCACGGGCAAGCCTGCCGGCGATGACCTCCGCGAGGGCAAGCGAACCGTACTGGTCGGCCAGGCTTTAAGCCTCTACCTCGATTCCGCACCTGAAAAGGCCCGCTTTATCGATGAACGCCTGGGAGCGGTCTCGTCTGCTGCAGATATTGATGAGCTACGAAATCTCATCGCTGATTCCGGCGCTGCCGATGCCGTCGAACGTGAAATTGACCGCCTGACCAGCCGCGCTTTCTCCACTATCGAGAATGCCGACCTGCCTGCAACGTCGCGCGAGAACCTCATTGCTATGGGCGTTCGCGCCACCGCTCGTCAGCATTAGACCAGGTGTTGCGTAGTCATGCCCGCTGCTTCCCCCACTCGTGCCCCCATTAATTCCCCGCGTCTGCGACGTGCGGTCACTCGTCCTCATAAGGGCTCCAAACCACGACTGACCATCATCGGCGCAGGCCTGTCCGGACTTACCGCCGCGCTCTACGCCATCGCCGATGGCTACGATGTCACCGTTGTCGAGCGGGGAAGTTTCGTCGGCGGACGCTGCGCCAGTGAACCCATCACAGTCGATATCGACGAGCAATCGCTCACCGCAGTCTTCGACACTGGCGCAACTGTATGGACCATGCCCTCGCTTGTCGACGATGCCCTCGCCGCCGTCGGCCTCTACGCGCGCGATATCGACCCGGGTTTTTCGGCCTCCCCAATCACGCCCACCTACCGTGCGGAATTTGCCACCCGCGGCGGACTCGACGTGTTTTCCAACGAAGACATGATGGCCGATGAACTCGCGCGCTTCGGTGCCTCTGACTCCACCGTCGCCGGTTACCGCAAACTTCGCACGTGGCTGCAAACTCTCTTCAATGCCTGCTTCGACAACTTCATGTCCCGCAGCTTTGACCGCGTTACGGACCTATTCACCGGGCCCGGCGCGCTTCGCGACCTCACTACGCTCCTCCGACTCGGTGCCTTCGGCGCCCTCGAACCTAAGATTCGTGCCTTCCTCGGAGATAATGATCTCGCTCGCGTTTTCAGCTTCCAGGCGCTTTACGCAGGTGTGCCTCCCGCTAAGGCCCGTGCGGTCTACGGCTGCATTTCCCACATGGATACCTCGATGGGGGTTTACTATCCGCACTCCCCCGCATTTGGTTCGGGTATAGGCGCCGTCAGCGAGTTGCTCGCCGAGGCCGTCCGTCGAGCTGGCGGAACCATCGACTTCGGCGTTGATGTCACTGGGCTGAAAGTTGACGAAGTAGGCTTTGTCTCCGCCATCACCACGGCAACTGGCGAGCGTCCCACCGATGCCGTCATCGCTACGACCGATTTACCTGTGGTGCAGAGCTGGCTTCACGACGCGGCTACCTCTGCCGCCGGTAGCTCATCGAAGCGGCGAGGCCTTCGGAGCGTCGTAAAGCGGACGGGAGCGCGACGGTTGTTCCCAGTTCGATTTTCTCCATCGGCGGTGGTGGCGCACGGGCTGATTCCGGTTTCGGAGACTGCGACGTGGCCGAAGCGGCATCACCTGATTTCGTTTGGCGAAAAGTGGAACGAAACCTTTGAGGAGATCTCGTCACCGCGCCATGGAAAGCTAATGTCGGACCCATCATTGCTGGTCACCCGGCCTGCGGTGAGCGCGCCGGAGCGTATTGTCACAGATGCGAACGGCGTGCAGTGGGAGCCCGTCAGTGTGCTCGCGCCGTGCCCCAACTTGCAGTCGGCCAATCTGATCTGGTCACGAATCGGTGGGGACTACGTTGCGAAAATAACCGCTGAGCTGGAGCGGCGCGGACTGACCGGGATTTCTACGAAGTGGCGAGTCGGTCGGATCGATACCCCTCAGCAGTGGCAAGAACGCGACATGGGCGTTGGCTCGCCGTTTGGGCTGGCGCATCTGTTCCGACAGACGGGGCCGTTCCGTCCCCGCAACTTCTCTCCGAAGATGCCAAAGAATCTGACGCTGGCGGGATCGACGACGGTGCCGGGGGTTGGCGTGCCGACGGTCATGATTTCGGGACGACTTGCGGCACAGCGGTTTGAAACGCCTTAGCTCATGAATGTCTCCCGGATGTCTGCCGGTGGTCACTGACCAACTAGGATTAATGCATCAGCAATGTATCGATTGTTTAGGTTGACATGAATTTATCGCGGAGTGCTCAGCTGGGTGTCTACGGTGGCATCCTCATTGCTCTGGGCTCCTACGGTTCCGGTGCGAATCGCTACCGTGGCGGCCTTGTCCACGCTCTGGGACTCGACTGGATCACCTACGGTCACGGTCAGATTTTCTGTGAGATTGTGATTTGGGTAGGTATCGCCCTGCTGCTTATCTCGTGGCTGCGCATCGGGCGGGAACTGCTGTTCTCGAAGGGGACCATCCGGGACATTGTGGCCGGTTCTGCCCATGATGGCGACGCAGCAGACGCTGCGGTTCCAGCGAACGCTGGCGGCGATGAGTCCACGTTGCGTCGGTTCAATTCAATCCTGATGGCCTGGGCAATTCCCCTCGCGCTGGCCGCACCGCTGTTCTCTCGCGATGTCTATTCGTATCTCATGCAGGGCGCGATGGTCCGCGATGGGTTTGATCCCTACACTGAGGGAGCTGCAGCCAATCCAGGGCCGATGCTGCTGGAGGTATCCGCAGATTGGCGGAATACCACCACCCCGTATGGCCCGCTGCATCTGGGAATTGGCGAGGTCATCACGCGGATTGTCGGCGACAACATCACCGTCGGCGTGATTCTCTACCGCATTGTGTGTCTGCTGGGCTTCGCCGCCATTGTCTGGTCGATCCCGCGAATCGCCCGGGAGCTTGGAGCAAATCCGGCTTTCGCACAGTGGCTCGGTGTGCTCAATCCACTGGTGCTACTGCATCTGATTGCGGGTATGCACAACGAGGCACTGATGGTCGGATTGGTCAGCCTGGCACTAGTCGCCGCACTGCACATGGAGCACATGCGGGGTGGCCTGGTCGCTGCTGTCCTCATCGGAATCGGCGTCGCGCTGAAAGCCACCGCTGTCCTGGCGCTGCCCTTCGTCGTGTGGATTGTGTTGACCAGGCGCCAGCCCATCGCCACGGTTCAAGAGATGCTGCGCAAGATTCCGGCGATTGCCGGTGTGGGCATCGTGTTGGTCGCAGTCTGCGTCGGCACGCTTGCAGTGGTGACCTGGCTGACCGGCTCGAGCTGGGGCTGGATCTCCGAGATCAGCGGCAATACCAAGGTGATTAACCCCCTGGCAGCACCGTCAGCGGTCGCTGGTGTGATCTCGGGCGTCATGGCGTGGTTCAACGACGACATCGGTTTCAATGTCATCGTCAGCCACACACGCGTGGTCTCCTCTATCATCATGCTGGTGGGACTCGTGATCTCCTGGTTCTACTTCCGAGCCACCCCTCGTAACAATGTCGCTGGCATGATTGCCGCTTACGTGGTGGCCTGCGTATTTAATGCCGTGGCACTTCCCTGGTACTACGCCAGCTTATTGACTCCCATGGGAACGATTCGCCCGCCACGATGGGTGGTTCAAGGCACCGTGTTGTTCACATTCATCCTGTCGCTGTCCTTCGCCGGCGGCGGCAATCACCGCTTCTACGACGTGCCCTGGATGGTTATCATTACCGTTCTCGGCTGGCTGGCCGTCGGCTGGCTGACCACTGGAAAATTCAGCTGGAAGTACCCGTGGCGCGACGATAAAACCGCCGCAGACACGGATTCCACGGTGGCGCCCCTGTCGCGGTCGACCGAGGTCGCATAGTTGTCCATGCCCACCCCACAGCCCCTCTCGACCATCGCGCTGCCACAGTCCTACGAGCTCTGCCGCGATATTATGGCCTCCCACGGTCGCACGTATTCCCTGGCCACGCGACTATTGGCACCCCGCCAACAGCGTGCGGTGTGGTCTCTCTACGCCTGGGCACGCATCGTCGATGACTACGTCGACTGCCCCGCCGACGCCGACCGCTCCCCCACGCACATCGAAGCCACGGTCACACGTTTAAGCGAGCTTTTCCACTCAGCTGTCGTCATCGGTTCGCTTGACGACGTCCACCGCGACCGCGACCGTGCCGTCATCTCGGCGGCCGCACAGACTTTTCGCGACTACGACATCGATCCACAGCTCTCTGCGGACTTTGTTCACTCCATGTTGATGGACGTGCCCGACACATCGTGCCACATTGCGCATTTTGAAACATGGGAGCAACTCGACTCGTATATGTGGGGCTCCGCAGCAGTCATCGGCCTTGAGATGATGCCCATCCTAGGCACCCGCACAGGGGTCTCCCGGGAGGAAGCCACTCCCTACGCAGAGCTCCTGGGAAAAGCCTTTCAGGTGACGAATTTCCTCCGCGACATCGCCGAGGATTTTCGCCGTGGCCGTATTTACCTACCACTGAATGAGTGGGAGGCCTTCGGAGTGGGTACCGAGGAGATCGGCTACTGTGCCGCCACGGGACAGACGACCCCGGCGGTACGTCAGGCATTGGCCTTCTTCATCGCTCGCAACCGCGCACTCTATGCCGAAGCCAGCAGCGGCGTGGACATGTTAGAGGTGCCAGGGCGTCAGGCTATCCGTGCCGCGGAGATTCTCTACTCAGACATTCTCGGCGAAATTGAGCGCATGAACTACAACGTCTTTGCGCAACGCGCTCAAGTGGGACGCGCTCGAAAAGCAAAAATCGCCCTCCCGCTGCTTTTCACAGCAGTGGCCGGGCGATTACGACAGGAGCTATCGCGGGCGTAGGACGGCGGGCGTAGGACGCCGTCCGGGTCTTTACAACGCCATAGCCTGTGCGCGGCGCATTACTTCGCGTGCAAGGTGACCGTGCAGGGCGTCCACCGGACGTCCAGGCAGAGATTCATCTTCGGTGAATAGCCACTCCAGCGTTTCTTCTCGCGTGTAGCCGCCGTCGGCAAGCAATGCGAGTGCGCCAGGTACAAAACGCGCGACCTCATCATCTTCAAAGAAGCGGGCGGGAATTTGTGCAATGCCGTCGCGGTGGACTGCAATAAGGCGACCCTCCTGCAGCAACGCGTGAATTCGGGTGACGGTGACGCCAATGAGGTCAGCGGCATCGGGCAGCGCAAGAGTGGGTTCGTCGGCGCTCAGGACATCGTGGCAAGTTGGAATCTTTCTCACACTGGTCACTTTAGCGCGTTGGCCTTGCAGTAGGTACGTCCCCATATACTTATTAGAAGCAACTGATTGGAACAGGGAAGGCTGGTTTATGTCGCAGCTTGTCGAGGGGCAGATTCTCGATGGTCGCTACCGCATCGGAGCCACCATCGCACACGGTGGCATGAGCACCGTGTACTGCGCCACCGATTTGCGGCTCGATCGCAGGGTGGCCGCAAAGGTCATGGATCCGCGTTTTGTCGACGACGAGTCTTTCCGCATCCGCTTCGAACGTGAGGCCCGCGCGGTCGCGCACCTCAATGACGAGTCGCTCGTCAACGTCTACGACCAGGGCACGGACCCGGCGGGGCATGTTTTCCTCATTATGGAATTCGTCGACGGTGGGACCCTCCGCGAGCTGCTCCGTCAGCGCGGTCCGATGCCTCCACATGCAGCTGCCGTCGTAATGCGCTCGGTTTTGCGCGCCCTATCGGTGGCGCATTCCCGCGGCATGGTGCACCGAGATATCAAGCCGGAAAATGTGCTGATTGCCTCGGACGGGCGAGTGAAGCTGGCGGACTTCGGTCTAGTGCGCGCGGCCGCTGATGCCAAGGTGACCTCTAACTCGGTCATCGTCGGCACCGTCGCTTATCTGGCTCCGGAGCAGGTCACGGGTGAATCCATCTCCCCTGCCTCCGATGTGTATGCGGCGGGTATTTTGCTCTTTGAGCTGCTTACCGGCACCACGCCATTCATCGCCGATTCTTCGCTCGGCGTTGCCATGAAGCGATTGAACGAAGATGTCCCGCCACCCTCGGAGCTCATCGACGGCGTTCCCGAGGAGTTCGACGAGTTGGTCGCCCGCGCTTGTTCCCGCAGGCCGGAGGATCGGTTTGAGACGGCCGAGGAATTCGGTGACGCACTCGAAGACATTGCGGACAAACTCGCGCTGCCACCATTCCGCGTGCCATCGCCCGTCAATTCAGCAGCCGCCAACGCTGCCGCCATGGAGGGGCTCACAGAGGACTTCCACCGACCGGGCAACGACCATTTCGATGACAGACACGGCACCGCAGAGACGGCACCCGAGCGCTTCGGTCACGACGGCTATGGCTTCTCGACGGACGCACCCGGTAGCCCCGTTTCTTCCCGACCACCGGGACCACCAAACGTTTTCGATGATTTCGACGACCCGGATGCGGGGCGGACACGCACTTTCGATCGCTATGACGAGTACAACCCCACTGGCTGGGAATCCCCGGAGCCGTCTGGTGGAGCTCTCGTACCAGCCGACGTTCCAGGCGCTCCGGAATATCCGCTGCCGCCGGACACTCAGGGGCCACAGCACCCACAGCATCCGCAGCCGCGATCTGCTCAGACTCAGACGCCTAAGAGCCGTCGAGCTACCCGACAGCGGACGCGCCGTGGATGTGCATTGTGGCTGATTATCGCCCTGGTTGCCACGTTGGGCATGGGGCTTGGCGCGTGGTGGCTGGGCTCTGGCCGTTATGGCGAAGTGCCCTCTATCACTGGGCTGTCGCAACCACAGGCGATGACCGCAATCAGTGAGGCGGGCTTTGAACCGGTGGTTGATGAGCGCTACGACAACGATGTCGCAGTGTCCCAGATTATTGGCTCGGACCCCCTGGCTGGAGCGCGGGTTGTCCGCGGTGATGATGTTCGCGTACTGGTCAGTCTCGGCCGCCCGACTGTGCCCGCATATCCCGCGAACCACTCAAAGGAAGTGTTCAGTGCTGCCCTAGCTAAGCGGACGTTGAAAGAAGAGGTCGGAGACCCCGTCTTTTCCGATGATGTCTCCACCGGCGGCTTGGTATATGCGGTTCCTGCTCCAGGACAGACCGTCGAAGTTGGCTCAGTTGTGACTGTGCATTACTCCAAGGGGCCAGCACCGGTGAAGGTGCCAAAAATCGTGGGGCTTCAAGAGGATGAAGCTCGTGAGCTGTTGAGCAAGGCCGGGCTGGAAGTCCGGGAGGTATCGGCGGAGTTCTCCTCCTCTGCTGAGCCGGAAGAGGTTCTTTCCGTGTCTCCTGAGGAAGGCACTGGCCTCGAACGCGGTAGTTCTGTGACGTTGACCATTAACAACGGCATCGAAGTGCCCAATGTCGTGGGCAAGTCGGAGGATACTGCTCGCCAAATTCTGCAGCGCGAGGGCATTGAGGTAAGCGAAGTAAAGGACGCGTCCTCCTCCTCGCGCGACTACGGCCGTGTCGACGCAGTCTCACCGAGTGCAGGTCGTTTGGTTAACCCCAATGATGCGACTGTCACGCTGACGGTGTCCAGAGCAGTGAAGGTTCCGCAGCTGCTGGGTAAAACTGTTGCGCAGGCACGTCGTGAAGCGGAGAAACAGCATCTTCAGCTCGACATCGACGTCTCTGCGAACGAGGAGGATCGCATCGTATTGCAGTCACCCCGACCGGGCGCCAAGGCCACGGCGGGCGACCGCATTTCGGTCAGCACTCTGTAAAAAGTGCAGCGCTCCACTGAACGCGGCGCTGCACCAGCTGGGCTAGTTGTACCTAGCTGAGCTGGTTGCAACTAGTTGCGCAGCATCTCGGCAACCAGGAAGGCCAGCTCCAGCGACTGCTGAGTGTTCAAACGCGGGTCACAGGCGGATGCGTAACGGCCTGGCAGGTCGACATCGGAAATGTCCTGCGCGCCACCGAGGCACTCAGTGACATCTTCGCCGGTCAGCTCCACGTGGATACCGCCCGGGTGTGAACCGATCGAGCGGTGCACCTCGAAGAAGCCCTGAACCTCGTCGACGATGCGGTCGAAGTGGCGGGTCTTGTACCCATTGGAGGCCGAGTAAGTGTTGCCATGCATCGGGTCGCACTGCCAAATGACCTTGTGACCAGAAGCTTCCACAGCCTCAACGATGGGAGGCAGCACGGAGCGAACCTTGTCATTGCCCAGACGCGAAGTCAGGGTCAGGCGACCAGGCTGGAAGAACGGGTCGAGCTTGTCGGCGTAAGTGACAGCCTCCTCCGGCGTGGTGGTCGGGCCAATCTTCACACCGACGGGGTTGCCAATCATGGCAGCCAGGTTGATGTGGAAATCCTCAATGCCACGGGTGCGCTCACCAATCCACAGCTGATGCGCGGAGAGGTTGAACAGCTCCTGGCTGCCATCGTTTTCAGAAAGGCGCAGCATAGCGCGCTCGTAGTCAACAACCAGCGCCTCATGCGAGCAGTAAATCTGCGCGGTCTGCAGGTTCGAGTCCGCAACACCACAGGCAGCCATGAACTGCAGTGCGTGATCAATCTCGCGTGCCAGGTCCTCGTAGCGGGCGCCAGCCGGCGAGTTGCTGACGAACTCACGGTTCCACTCGTGCAGACGGTGCAGGTCAGCGGTGCCCGAACCTGTCAGTGCACGTACCAGGTTCATCGCCGCAGAGGCATTGGCGTAAGCACGCACCATTCGAGCTGGGTCGTGAACTCGAGCTTCTTCGGTCGGCTCAACGCCGTTGACCATGTCACCGCGGTAGCTAAGCAAACCGTCGCCGTCGATATCCTTCGAGCGCGGCTTGGCGTACTGACCAGCGATACGAGCCATCTTTACGACCGGGGTGGATGCGCCGTAGGTCAGCACAACGGCCATCTGCAGCAAGGTCTTCACATTGGCGCGAATGTGCGGCTCAGTATTGGACTCAAAGGTCTCCGCACAATCACCGCCCTGCAACAGGAAGGCCTTACCATTAGCGACGTCGGCAAGCTCCTGACGAAGCTTACGAACCTCAGGCGCGACCACAATTGGCGGCACCGATTCGAGAATGCGACGCACATTTGCAGCGGCGCGGGCATCCCAGCTTGGCTGCTGTAGGGCTTGGCGGGATACGACATCAGCAAAACGCTCAGCCATGTCGCCGGGAAGCGGTGGCAGATCGGGCAGGTCATCTACAGGGAGATCAATAGTCCAACTCACAGAAGTTCATTGTAATGCCCCTGCCAGAAGGGTGTTAGTCAGGTCACCAAATATTCGAACTCCGCCGCTTAATCAAGCGGCAACTTCTGGGCAATCTTTTGAAACTTCAGCAGATTGTGCTGGGCATCTGCCAGCGCGTCGTGCTTACCTGCAGTCTGTTTTGGCAACCGTGGCTTGCCCGCCATCTCCCAGTACTGCTTGAGTTCACGGGTATAGCGCGGCATAAACTGCGGCAGCTTGGTCATATCACCCCAAAGCTGCACCAACGCAATGTGGTCGTAGGCGCCTACCCAGGCCCACAGTTCTGGGCTGCCTGTACCGGGTTCGGTGAAAAATGCCAGCAGTTCCTCGCGGATTGTGTCCCGGTTCTTCCACAGCGGAGATGAGGGGTTGGGCAGCTGATTGAGCACATTGGTCCGAACCCACGGCCCGGCTTTGCTCTCATTGAACTCGGTAGACACCGCGTAGTACTCGCGGCCATCCTCAGCTACGACACCGATGGAGACAAGATCAATAGTCTTGCCGTCTTCAATAAACTCGGTGTCATAAAAATAACGCACGGTGTGGAATCCTCTCCAGCCTCGGCCTCGCGTCGGCTACCTCGCGACCAAAAGACCGTGGAGCCCTACCGAGCAAATCTTACCCATGCACCGAATCGCCATAGGAAGTGTGCAGCCCCACTGTCGCGAAAACTATCTGCGCCTAATTATTCTAGCGAGCGCGTCGGAACCAGCGACGAGGGGTCGGCTTCGGCCCCGGAGCCGGAGTGGTCAGCTCTCCACCCGGCTCGGTTCCCGCTGGATAGCCGGTGCCGGCCTCCAAGGACTTCTTCACATCAGTCGCATAAGCATCGACATATTCCTGACCAGAAAGCTTCTGAATTTCCTTGATCAGGTCATCCGTCAGTGCCCTGGCCGCTTCATACTCATCGCTGTACTTGGCTTTGTACTCCGACGGATCAATCGGATCGCCGATAATCGTGCCGACCTTCACCGGACGAGGAATCCACGAACCAATCGGGTTGGCCTTCTCCGTATCAATCATCGCCATTGGGAACACCGGCACACCGGCCTCCAGCGCGACACGTGCCGCACCGGTTTTACCGCGGTACAGTCGACCATCCGGACTACGGGTGCCTTCCAAGGAAATGCCCAGCAGGTCACCGCGTGACAGCACCTTCAAGCCGGCGTTCAGCGCATCGCGAGCTGCATCACCAGAGGTACGGTCAATCGGCACCTGCCCCACCGAGGAGAAGAAGAACTTCTGGATACCGCCGACAAAGCCCGGCGTGGTGAAGTACTCCGCCTTCGCCAGGAACGTCAGCTGACGACGGCAGACCAGTGGGAAGAAAAAGTGATCCATCACAGCAAGGTGGTTCGACGCCATCAGCGCTGGACCTTCCTGAGGAATCTTCTCACCACCGATGTAGTACGGGCGATTATAGATCCGCAGCCAAGGGCCAATGAGGATGTACTTAAAGAACTTGTACCAGCGATTATTCACAGTTTAAAACTATACAGGTTCAGGTGGTCCGACGATCCATCTCCGCAGCCATTCCCCCACCTTTTCGCGGGCGAATTCCCCTACATTCCCCAATTGACGCTTTACGACGATGCCGCACCCTCGGCAGCCACAACGCTGCGCGCAATATCCGCCGCACCGATCAACCCAGCATCCGCACCTAGTTCAGCGACCCGCACATCCGCTACCGGACGATAGCCAGTACCGGTGAGATTGCGGGCAAACTCGGCCTTGGCCTTGTCCAGGTATAGATCAGACGCCGAGGCAACACCGCCACCGATAACAATCAATTCCGGATCAAAGACATCGCCCACCATCGACAGGCCACGCCCCAGCCAGGTAGCAAAGTCATCAATCGCAGCTAGAGCCAATTCATCCCCCTGGCGAGCAGCCGAGACGACATCGGTACCAGTTACCGAGCCGGCCACGAGTCCGTCGGTAAGCCGCGAGAAGTAGCGACCGGATTCAGAGAGTTCCTGAGCGGTGGTAACCAACGCCGTACCCGAGCAGTAACGCTCCAAGCAACCACGCTTTCCGCAGGAGCAGGGACGACCATCCGGCACAACGGTGAGGTGGCCGAATTCCGGCGCCGTGCCGTACGCGCCACGGTAAATCTCACCACCCTGCATCATCGCGCCGCCGATTCCCGTACCCAGCGCAAACAGCACCCAATTATCCGCACCGCGAGCCGCACCAAAGCGATACTCACCCCAGGCGGCCGAGTTGGCATCGTGCTCAAGCTGCAGCGGACATGGGAGAAGCAAGGATAAACGCTTGACGACGTTCGCATCGCGCCACGGCAGATGCGGGGCAAAACGAACCGTCTGGCGGTCAGAATCCAAAAAACCAGCTACAGCTAAACCGATGGCGCTGACATCTGGAAAGCGTTCAACCAAGCGCTCGGATGTCTGGACAATGCCACGTTCAATGGCATCCACACTGCCATCAGAACTGGTCTGAACTCGATACAACACCTGCCCATCAGCGCTGACCACTGCAGCGCGCAGGTTTGTTCCACCAATATCAAAACCGATAGCCGGGCGATCAGCGGCGTCGGACTCGTCTGAGTTCGGATGAATCGGAATATCGGTGGACATAACAGTTGATTATAAAGGGATTGCGCAGGTTCGGAGAATTCGGCGAGCCCGAGCAGCCATGACCTCCCAGGTCCACGACTGCACAACATGCTCCCGACCACAGGCTCCCATCGCCGCCGCGCGCTCCGGATTATCCAAAATCTCAACCAGCCCGGTGGCGACGCTGCGCTTCGAGGCCCCGTCGACAACGATGCCAGTTTCGCCATCGATAACTGTCTCCGGGGCGCCACCAGACTTGCCAGCTATGACAGGGACACCGCAGGCCTGTGCTTCCAAGTAGACAATGCCGAGGCCTTCTACATCGAGGCCACGTCCGCGGGTTCGGGCGGGCATGGCAAAAATGCTGGCCGCATTGTAATAGGCGGGGAGGTCATCATAAGAGACCTTGCCGGCAAAAATGACCTGCTCGGAGACCCCGAGCTTTACTGCCAGCTTTTTCAATTCTCGGTTCAACGGACCAACACCCACGATCAGCAACCTGGCATCCGGGTGCTGCTCAAGAACCTTAGGCATGCTGCGAATCAGCATATCTTGGCCTTTTCGGCGCACTAGCCGAGAAATACAGACGATAAGCGGCTGAGACTCACCGATTCCGTGGTGCTGCCGGATCTTCTGTCCCGCCTCGGGGTCCGGAGAAAATCGCTCGATATCGACACCGGAAGGCAGGCGTTCAAATGCTGTTTGCGGACCAAAGGCTGCCGCAAATCGACCACGGGTGTAGCGGGAAATATAGGTCACAACATCGGAGCTCTTACCAATGCGCCTCAGCATCTGGCGGGCCAATGGCAGCATCGACCAGCCCACTTCATGTCCGTGAGTGGTAGCAACGATGCGGGTGGCACCTGCGCGACGGCATGCGTCGGCAAGCAAACCAAGTGGCGCGGCGGCACCAAACCATACGGTGTCAATGCGTTCGGTGCGAATAATCTGAGCGGCGCGACGAGCTACGTGCGGCAGTGGCAGCAGCACGGAATCACGCATGCGATAAACACGGTACGGTAGCGACTCGTCGTAGGCGCGGAGCTTTTCTTCGGGGGCTCGCGAGGACGCGAGGACTACGAGGTTCTCCGGATCCAAACGAGCACAGAAATCACGCAGGTAGGACTCGATTCCACCATCGCGAGGCGGGAAGTCATTCGTAATGAGCAGTACGCGCGCAGACATGGAGCCGAGTTTATCTACCTTGACTAAAAGGACGCGAGGTCACCTGCCGCTAGTTAGAAGCGGACAGCGCCTTGGTACGGGCCCCCCTGGTCGATGGAAACGACCTGGACTGGAATACCGTAGTCGGAAGCATGGACAATCTGACCATTGCCGATGTACATGCCCACGTGCGTGATTCCCGGGTAGTAACCGATGATGTCGCCCGGCTGCAGCTGGTCGCGGCTCACCGGAGTACCACCGGCGAGCTGTGCCTGCGAGGTCCGCGGGATGGACTTACCAATCTGCTGGTACGCCCAGTACATCAGGCCGGAGCAGTCGAATGCGGAGGGACCAGCAGCTCCCCACGAGTACGGGGAACCCAGCTTCGACATCGCGGCATCAACTGCGGCGGAAGATCCGAGCAGTTTGTCCAACCCTTCGGTAATTGGGTTGTTCTTGGAAATCCAGATTTCCCGCTGTTCGGGGCTCAGCGATTCAACCATGGACTTGACATGCTCGGCGCGCTCATCAAATTCGGCACTGCGCTTGTCCAAATCATCGCGACGCTTAGCCAGGTCATCGAGCTGCTTGCGGATATCGCCCTGCAGACGCAGCGCATTGGCCTTACCATCCTCAGCATCCTTGCGGGCTTGCACCGCACGGCTGACGACTTCATCGTTGTCGCGGAACATCTTGTTGATGTAACCGGCACGGTCGATAGCGTCCTGAGCACTGGCAGATCCCAGGGCGGCCGACAATGGGTCGACGATTTCACCACGCATCCGCTTCTTCGCGAAGTAAGAAATCTCACCAGAGAGCGCCTTGAGGTCATCCTGTGCTCGGAGAACCTGATCCTCAGAGTGCTTCAGCTCCCCCTCGGCGTGCCGGAGTTCCTCTTCCTTGGCCTGAACCTGGGAATCCAGCTCGGTAACTTCCTCAGAAACCGCTTCGGCATCCCGAGAAATCTTCTCCAGCTCTGCAATAATGCCGTCTGCAGTAGCCAGATCCGGGGCTGGCTGTTCATCCTGTGCAGAGGCAATCGGCGCCAAACCTACGGAGCCAAAGGTTAGCCCAGTCACGACCGTAAGCCCGACTACACCGCGACGAGAGTTGTGGCGACGGCGAGAGGCACGGTGACGCGACAAATCCAAACCCTTTTCAAGTTGTGTATTCAAATTTCTTCCCCGAAAAACAAAACATCAAACCACTTGACACATTCGAGCAAATTGTAGCAGCCTTGCCGCGGAACAACACACCGACAAACCGCCAGCACAAAGGGGTATCCAAAGGGAGTAACCAGGACAGCCCTTCGACTCCACGCATTGCGTAACCGCAGTAGAAAAACAAAAAATGAGGCGAGCGCCCCTATAGTGCTTTACGACGCGCATAGCGTCAGCACCCGGGCGCTCGCCTCAGTGCCCCCTCGGTAAAAAGAGAGCCAAGGCTCTGCGGGGTATCAAGGCCCCGCAGGTTGTCATCCGTTCAAACAGATTAGAAGCGGACGAAGTTGTGAACCGGCATGTAGTTCATCGGAGCTTCCTTGACGACATCGCCGGACTGCGGAGCGTGAATCACGTTGCCGTTGCCGGAGAAGATGCCGACGTGGGTAGCGCCAGAGTAGAAGGAAACGATGTCACCCAGTGCCGGGCTGGAGACCGCGGTACCCTGGGAAGCCTGCGCCTGGGAGGTACGCGGGATCGACTTACCGACCTGCTGGTATGCCCAGGAGGTCAGACCGGAGCAGTCGAAAGAGTTCGGACCGGTAGCGCCCCACACATACGGGGAACCGATCTTGGAACGTGCAGCGGAGACGATAGCCGAACCAGTGGACGGTGCTGCAACGTTTGCAACGCTGCCGGAGGTAACCTCACCTGCGATGTCGTTGAACTTGCCAACAACATCCTGCATACCTGCAACCTGCGGGGTATCGAAGCCGTTCAGTGCGCCCTGGATGTCGTTCAGCGGGTTAGCGTTAGCGGTCGGAACTGCGAGAGCGGTAACGCCGGCGACAGTTGCGCCAAATGCGACTGCGTTGCGTGCAAAGTTAGAACGGCGGTGGTGCTTGCCCATTGTTTTGAAACTCCAAAATCTTCCTGTTTAGCCGACCGGGTTAGCTGACGGGTTCGGAAGAATGGAAGACTTCCTACCCTCCGGGATTTCCCTTTGGGATTCACCCCATGGTTCGAGGTGGGTCCCCGGCTCGAATCCCCTGAGGCTCTCACTACTTAGACCCTCAGGACCTTCGATAAGGCTCTGTGTTTTCTTATCAATGACCGGCACCAACTCAGTGGCCCCGTTTCAATGTCTCGATAAGGTTACGAAATGGCATCAAGTTTTGTCTAGCCGTTTGTCCAGAAAACCGCTCGAGGCCCGGTTGTTACCATCGATAGAACTAAACCGTTACCAAGCTGTTACAACTAAACACTCCCCCTATAGCGGAATAATAACAGTTTGATAAACGTGTCACTACCTGGCATTTTGAAGTCCGCCGAGAACTTTACACTTAATGCCTTAAAGTCGACACATTTTTATCGCGGGCTCAAAACGTGTTTTATGTCACACCCCAGCTTGCAACAGCTCAATTTGCTCAAGTTTCACAGTTTTAACACCACTAGGAGCGCTCAGAATAGGATTATTGACGTGGATTCAGGACAACAGCACTTCCCTCTCGAAGGCACCGTCGATGATTCTCTTTTCAACACCACCTTTGTCGTCGTAGACCTGGAAACGACCGGATTGAAGGCCAAAAACGACCACATCATTGAAATTGGGGCCATCAAAACCCGTGGCGGTAAGACAATTGGCACCTTTTCCAGCTTCATCGACCCCGGTATGGAGATCCCCGACCACATCACATCTCTGACCGGCATCACTACCGCCGATGTTGAAACCGCCCCACAGCTCGGCACAGTTATTACTCAGTTCCTCGAATTTGCCCGGGGAAGCGTCTGGGTTGCGCATAATGCCAAGTTCGATATTGGATTCCTCCGCCAGGCTTGCACAGATTTGGGCCTAGATTGGCCGAGCCCCAGTGTCGTAGACACTCTCACGTTGGCGCGTCGCGTCCTCGACCGCTCACAAGTTGGCAGTTTCAAGCTCTCACAGCTCGCACGGTACGTCGGTTCTCCGAATCGCCCCACCCACCGGGCGCTTGACGACGCAATCGCAACCGTCGACGTCCTTCACTACCTCGTGGAGAGACTAGCTGGCGATGAAGTACAAACAGCGTCCGAGCTAGTGCACTACTCGCCCACCGTCGCTCCAGAGGTTCGTGCTAAACGGCACCTTGCCGATGGAGCTCCGCACACCCCTGGTGTCTATGTTTTTCGGTCAAGAAATGACGACCCCTTATATATAGGTACAGCTCTCGATTTGCGACGTAGACTTCTGCAGTATTTCAACGGCACTGATTCTCGTCGCAAGATTACGGAAATGGTCTCTCTAGCCGAACGCGTCGAGATCATCGAGTGCCCGCACGGCTTCGCTGCAGAAATCCGCGAGGCTCGTCTGATTTCTGCACTCCGTCCGCCCTACAACCGACAACGCACCGAACCAACCCGCGGCTGGTACATCGTCCCCACTAGCCCCGGTCGGCCTGCCAAAATTAGCCGGACAGTCACCGACGCCCGCAGCCTAGGTCCGTTCCGCACGCGCGACACCGCTACTGCCATCCGCGACAGGTTCTCCGCGCTTAACGACGACTTTGCGATGACAACCGCCCAGATCTCCACCACCGGCGCCGACGAGATCGCAGACATGATTGCAGAGATATCAGCACTTGCCGAAGCACACCGCTTCCAACGCGCGGCAGTGCAGCGTGACCGCACTGCGGAGTTCATTATCAGCTTGGACAAGCAGCAGCGCCTGAGCATGCTTGCCGCCATCCCATCTCTGCAAGCCGCTTTCCCCGATGGCAATGGAGGCTGGCACCTAGCGGAAATTCGCTACGGCAGGTTGGCCGGCGCCAGCACCGCACCACGTGGCGCGGATATGAACTACATCATCGACCTCATGGAGAGTTCGGCCCAAACAGTCACTCCAGATGACTCCTTATATAAAGGAGCATCAATTGATGAACTCAGTATTATCTGGAAATGGCTGCAGCGCCCGGAGGTACGAATAAAGCCCACCGGAGGCGAGTTTTCCTACCCTAGGCTGGGCGCAGGAAAATACCTTCAGTGGGCAATTGACGCGCAGCAAGCACGTCGTGAAGCGCGACGCGAACCTTAACCCCTCATCGCCGCGGTAAGGATATCCAAGCACAGCCCCGACTGGAGCGTTTCCTTGACCTCTTCAATGGAGTCGGCCATAGCTTCCTTTAGTGGACGGCCACTCAGACCACGCGAAATGGCGATTGCGGCGGCGGAGTTAAGGATGACTGCATCGCGAATCGGACCTTCGAGCTCGCCAGCCCAAATGCGACGTGCAACATCAGCGTTGTAAGCAGGGTCACCGCCACGCAGCGCGTCAATTTCGGAGTACTCCATGCCATAGTCATGTGGATCGATGACATCTTCGGCAACTTCACCGTTTTCCACAATAAAGACCTTGGTGGGACCAGTAACGGTAATCTCGTCGAGGCCATCGCTTCCGCGAACCACCAGCGCGCGCTGACCACGGCGGGCGAAGGTGTTCGCCATCGTCTCCATCTGATCTTCGAAGGCACAGCCAATCAAGCTCGCCTGCGGGCGTGCTGGATTCGTCAGCGGCCCCAGCAGGTTGAAGACTGTCGGAACCGCTAGCCCCTTACGCACCGGTCCAGCGAAGCGCATGGCCGGATGAAAGCGAGCGGCAAAGAGGAAGCGCACGTAGAAATCCGGATGTTCCGGAGAAGTAACGAGACCGTTCTCAATGTCGATGCCAAAGGCCTCCAGCATGTCAGCTCCGCCCGACTTCGAGGAAGCCGCGCGGTTACCGTGCTTGAGCACCGGCACACCACTGGCCGCGATAACAATCATGGACATCGTGGAGATGTTGACGGTATTTGCGCCATCACCACCGGTGCCGACGATATCGACTGCTCCGCGCTCAATAACACCGGCGAGCTGTGGATCATGAACTGGGCGGGCAAATGAAAGCATGCCCTCAGCCGCGGCATCGAGCTCGGCAGCCGTAATCCCCTTGGCGAGGAGACCGAAAGCAAACGTTGCGGTCTGCACGTCTCCGGAAGCACCGGACATGATCTGATCCATGGCGAATCGAATGCCCTCACCGGAAACTTCGCGGCCAGCGCCAATCGTGGAGAGAACATGGCGCCAGTTTTCGACCGCCCTCTTATCGCCGATCTCGCTCATCGCCACTCCCTTCCACTAGATAGTCAAGTCTGTATTCGTACTTTATTAATACAACTGCACCTAGGTACTGCTGGCTATCCCGCCCACCAGGTGCACCACATCACAGGGCTGTTGAAAAAATCCCACCGTGATGTACGTAATAAGACAAGATACCTCCCCCAATATATCCAGCGCATCACCAGGTCCACCTTTTGCGTTCACCGAAAATCTCACCCCCATTGGGGCAACTGGAAAAATACGATATTAAACAGAGCCGAACCTGCGATAAACTAACCGACAGCCGATGCCGCAGTATCGCTAACCCAGGTTCACCGGAGGCGAACTTGGCAGTCCAGGGGGATGGACACCACGCACCTCGGCACAACAAAACCCTCGAATTCACCCGCGTCGGATAAGGACACTGGAAAGTTCCCAACAGGGGGAAAAATTAGTGAAATTCTCAGAAACCTTTCCTCGCGACCTGGGATTTTAGGAATTTTTATACAAAAACGGGGGTTGCAACGTGACTACTCCTTAAGAACAGTACATACTGTTAGTTGTGACGAGCGCAGTTGAAAATCAAGGTATGACAGCACCACGTCGTGCTGCGACACTGAACCGACCGAATATGGTCAGTGTCGGCACGATTGTGTTCCTGTCTCAGGAATTAATGTTCTTCGCCGGTCTGTTCGCGATGTACTTCGTGTCACGCGCGAACGGCCAGGGCGATTCGTGGGATTGGGGTACCGGCCACCTCAATGTCCCGTACGCACTATTGATCACCGTGATCCTAGTGTCGTCTTCGTTCACTGCCCAGTGGGGCGTGTTCGCGGCCGAGCGTGGCGACGTTTTCGCACTCCGTAAGTGGTACGCACTGTCTACCGCCCTGGGTGCAATCTTCCTCGTCGGCCAGGCTTACGAGTACTTCACCCTGGTTAGCCACGGTCTGACCATTCAGAACTCCATTTACGGTTCGGTCTTCTTCATCACCACCGGATTCCACGCAGCCCACGTCCTCGCGGGTGTGCTGGCTTTCGTTGTGGTGCTTATCCGTACCTCCAAGGCGAAGTTCACCCCGGCACAGGCCACTGCTGCCATCGTGGTCTCGTACTACTGGCACTTCGTCGACGTCGTGTGGATTGGCCTGTTCATCACCATCTACTTCATCCAGTAGGCCGTATTGGCCGTCCTTTGTTTAGTACGGCCTACAGCCCATCCACTTTCCACGAACAGTCTTAAAGGGAAAAAGATGGAAAACACTACCTCCGAAACCAAGGACACCACGTCCTTGGCTGCGGCCCCGAAGTCAAAGGGCCGCCGCAAGATGCGCCGTACTGCCTCCGGCATTATGGCTATGGCTCTCGCCCTCACCGGCGCGGGCTTCCTCGCTAATGCTCTGACCCCTGATGCACAGACGGCTACTGCTCAGCAGGATGAAGCCGCAATGATTCAGCAGGGCAAGGAGCTTTACGACGTTGCTTGTATTACTTGCCACGGCGCCAACCTTCAGGGCGTTAAGGACCGCGGCAAGTCGCTGATTGGCGTCGGCGAAGGCTCGGTTTACTTCCAGGTTCACTCCGGTCGTATGCCGATGCTCCGCAACGAGGCTCAGGCAGCACGTAAGACCCCGCGTTACTCCGAAGAGCAGACGCTGGCTATCGCAGCCTACGTCCAGGCTAATGGTGGCGGCGCCGGCATCGTCCGCGACGAGGACGGCTCCATCGCTATGGAGTCGCTGCGCGGTAAGAACGCCGGCCCGAACGGTGAGCTTGACAAGGCTGACGTTGCTCGCGGTTCCGAGCTGTTCCGCCTGAACTGTGCATCCTGCCACAACTTCACCGGTCGTGGCGGCGCACTGTCCAGCGGTAAGTACGCACCGGTCCTGGATCCTGCAAATGAGCAGGAAATCTACCAGGCCATGCTGACCGGCCCGCAGAATATGCCGAAGTTCTCTGACCGCCAGCTGTCTGCTGACGAGAAGAAGGACATCATCGCCTACATCAAGAACGCCAAGGAAACTCCGACCCCGGGTGGTTGGGGCATTGGTGGCATCGGCCCAGTTGCTGAGGGCCTTGTCATGTGGATTGTAGGCATTGTCGCTCTCGTAGCGGCCGCTCTTTGGATTGGATCCCGCCGATGAGTAATAACGAAAACAAGAAGTACAGCTCCGAAGAGCTGTCGAAGATGAGCAATGCGGATCTCGCTCGTCTGGGTGCTGAACTCGATGACGTGACCATTGCTTACCGCAAGGAACGCTTCCCGATTGCCAACGACCCGGCTGAAAAGCGCGCGGCTCGTGGTGTCACCATCTGGCTGGCACTGTCGGTCATTCTTGGCCTGGCATTCATCGCCATCTACCTGTTCTACCCGTGGCACTACAAGGGGCACGGCGAAGAGGGTCTGTGGCTGTACACTATGTACACCCCGCTGCTGGGTATCACCATCGGTGGCTGCATCGTCACCCTGGGTATTGGTGCAGTTAAGTTCACCAAGCGCTTCATTCCGGAAGAGATTTCGGTTCAGCGCCGCCACGATGGTCCGTCCGAAGAGGTCGACCAGAAGACCATCGTTGCCCTGCTGAACGATTCTTGGCAGACCTCCACCCTGGGTCGTCGCTCCGCTATCAAGGGCCTCCTTGGTACCGGCGCCGTCCTGGCTGGTATCGGCATGATCCTTCCGCTTGGCGGCATGATTAAGAACCCGTGGAAGCCACGCCACGACGTTGACGTCACTGGTGACGGCACCCTGTGGACCACTGGCTGGACTCTCGTCGAGAAGGGCCACAAGGTTTACCTGGGTCGCGACACCGGCGCTATCGCTGAAGAGGGCGTACACGGCTACACCACTAAGGGCGTTTCCCGCCTGGTTCGCCTCCGCCCAGAGGACCTGTCCGCAGGTTCCATGGAGACCGTCTTCCCTCTTCCGGAGGAGGACGTCAACGACGGCGACAAGTACTCCAAGGATGCTGATGTCTACGAGGCACACATGCACTCGATTCACGGCTCCCGCAACTCGGTCATGCTGATCCGTCTGCGTTCCCAGGACGCTGAAAAGGCAATCCTGCGCAAGGGTCAGGAAGACTTCCACTACGGCGACTACTTCGCCTACTCGAAGATTTGTACACACATCGGTTGCCCGACTTCTCTGTACGAACAGCAGACGAACCGTATTCTCTGCCCATGCCACCAGTCGCAGTTCGATGCACTGCACTACGGCAAGCCGGTCTTCGGTCCAGCTGCTCGCGCTCTTCCAGAGCTGCCGATCAGCGTTGACGAAGAAGGCTACATGTACGCAGAGGGCAACTTCATTGAGCCCGTCGGTCCGGCATTCTGGGAGCGTCAGTCATGAGTAATCCAACGAAACTAGCAACCGCTGCTAAGAATATGGATGACCGCTACACCCTGTCTGGCGGCATGCGTAAGCAGCTCAATAAGGTATTCCCTACCCACTGGTCCTTCCTGCTGGGCGAGATTGCACTCTACTCCTTCGTAGTCCTGCTCTTCTCGGGTGTTTACCTGACTCTGTTCTTCGACCCGTCGATGTCGAAGGTCATTTACGACGGTGCCTACGCGCCGCTCAACGGTGTCGAGATGTCTCGCGCCTACGAGACCGCCCTGCAGATCTCCTTCGAGGTTCGCGGTGGCCTGTTCATTCGCCAGATTCACCACTGGGGTGCTCTGCTGTTCGCCGTGTCCATCATGGCGCACATGTTCCGCATCTTCTTCACCGGCGCATTCCGCAAGCCGCGTGAGGCTAACTGGGTCATCGGTTCCATCCTCCTGCTGCTGTCCGTGGCAGAGGGCTTCATGGGTTACTCCCTGCCGGACGACCTGCTTTCCGGTGTTGGTCTGCGTATTATGTCCGCAATCATCATCGGTCTGCCGATTATCGGCACCTGGCTGCACTGGATGATGTTCAACGGCGACTTCCCGGGTGACATGATTATCCCGCGCCTGTACATTGCACACGTGCTGATTCTCCCGGCCCTGCTGCTGGGTCTGATTGCCGCTCACCTGGCTCTGGTCTGGTACCAGAAGCACACCCAGTTCCCTGGCGCAGGTCGTACCGAGAACAACGTCGTCGGCGTTCGTATTCTCCCGATCTTCGCAGTCAAGTCCGTTTCCTTCGGCCTGATTACGTTCGGCTTCCTGGCGCTATTCGCTGGTATCTTCCAGATCAACGCAATTTGGAACCTTGGCCCGTACAACCCGGCGCAGGTTTCCGCTGGTTCCCAGCCGGATATCTACATGCTGTGGACTGACGGTGCTGCCCGTGTCATGCCGCCGTGGGAGCTTTACTTGGGCTCTTACACGATCCCGGCAGTCTTCTGGGTCGCCCTGCTCTGTGGTGTTCTGGTTGTCCTGCTCTTCGCTTACCCGTTCATCGAGGCGAAGATCACCGGCGACAACGCCCACCACAACCTGCTGCAGCGTCCGCGCGACGTGCCGGTTCGCTCCGGCCTGGGTGCCATGGCTTTGGTCTTCTACACCCTGCTGACTCTGTCCGGTGGTAACGACCTGATCGCATACCACTTCCAGATCTCGCTGAACGTGATGACCTGGGTTGGCCGTATCGGTCTGATCATCCTGCCTCCGATCGCTTACTTCGTCACTTACCGAATCTGCATCGGCCTGCAGCGCTCTGACCGCGCTGTCCTGGAGCACGGCATCGAGACGGGCATCATCAACCAGCTACCTGATGGTTCCTTCATCGAGGTCCACCAGCCACTGGGTCCGGTCGACGAGCACGGCCACGCCGTTCCGCTCGAGTACCAGGGTGCTTACGTCCCGAAGACCATGAACGAACTGGGCGCCGCTGGTAGCCCGGGTCGCGGTAGCTTCTTCAGCCCGGACTCCCCGGAGATCGCCGAAGAGGCAGCTCGTATCGAGCACGAGAACCACGAGCAGCAGGCTCAGATGTTCCGTGACCTCGAAGCTCAAAACGCTGAAGAGCGTCGCCAGCTCGAGCAGTAAAGTTCCGCGGTAGGTTTTCTACTGCGCTCAAATAAGACCACCCCGGTCCGCATCCACTTCGGATGTCGACCGGGGTGGTTTTTGTTACCCAGATTCTTCCGATTTCGCCTTGACCCCACATATGTCGGATACCAAATCTACTGTTTACCAGTACTAAAATGGACATATGTCTACCAGTCCCTCCCCCACCACCGATCTTTCGAGCAACGCCACACAGCTTGTCGCCAACGGTGTCAACTTCGACTACGAGGCCACGCCTGTTTTGCGCGATGTCTCGCTCACGCTTTCCGACGGCGATGTCCTCGGTCTGGTTGGAGACAACGGAGCCGGCAAGTCCACTCTTCTTTGGCTGCTGTCGGGTCGTCGTCGGCCCACGAGCGGTACGGTGACTCATATTGGCACGCGTGTACTCGGCTCTCAGGAACTGGAAGCTCCTTTCGACTCCACGGTGCAAATGCTTATCGATGAAGCCCTCGGCCCCTCGAAACGTCGTTTAGCGGAGTTAGAAGAGGCAGCTGAGGCGATGGCCTTAGCAGAGACCCCAGATGAGTCTAAGGCGGCAGAGAAGGCGTATTCGAAGGCCTTCTCGGACGTCATGGCTCACGATGACTGGAACGCCGAACATAATGCGGAGATTGTGCTCGACCATCTCGGCCTGACCGGTTCTGCTCCGGACGGCGCTCCCCTGACAGAGCAACTAACCACGGAGATTTCCGGCGGGCAGCGGGCGCGGTTGGGGCTCGCGATTACGCTCATTCGAAAGCCAGAGATTCTGCTTCTCGACGAGCCCACCAACCATCTCGATGAACGCGGTCGCCAGCTCGTGATTGACACCATCCAGAACCACCCTGGAGTGGTTGTGGTGGCAACACATGACCGCGACTTCCTGGATGCCGTTTGTACTGTAATTGGAGACTTGGTGCCGGGGCGCCCTGGTATTGGGCTGTTCCGTGGTAATTACTCCGACTACGCGAAGCACCGTCGCCACCAGCGTGAGCTATGGGAGCACCAGTGGCGCTCGGAGGAGCATGAACGCAATCGGTTGGAAGACACCATCGAGAATGGCGCTCGTGAGATCTCACCGGGTCGGGAAATGACGGACAATAACAAGATGGCTTATGACCGCCGTGGCGGTCGTGTAGAGCGGCAAATCGCCCGCCGCGTGCGTTCGGCTAAGCAGCGGCTGGAGGAACTCATTGAGGAAGGTGTGGAGCGTCCACCGGCACTACTGGGCTTTGATGCCCCGTTGACCGCACCCCTACCGACCAAGCGCGCTGCTTCGGGCAGCGATGAAGATTTTCACATCAAGATGCGCGGTGTGGTCGTCCCAGATCGAATTCGGGTTGGTTCACTGACTATTCGTCCCGGCGACAAGGTCGTGATCACCGGCCCTAATGGGGCCGGCAAATCTACTTTGTTTAAGACGATCATGGGGCAAGTTGAGACGCAGGCTGGCGAGGTGCGTATCGGCGAGAACTGTCGAGTAGCCATGCTGGCTCAGGAACAAGACTGGGAAAACCCAAAGAAGTCCGCCCGTGAGTTGTACGACCTTGCGCCCAATGCCCGCGTGCCTCTCGACGACTTTGGATTGCTTAGCCCTGAGGATGCCAATCGACCGGTAGGAAGCCTCTCCATCGGCCAGCAGCGCCGGGTGGCGTTAGCGTTGGTCGTAGCCAATCCGCCGGAGATCTTGCTGCTCGATGAGCCTACGAACCATCTGAGTGTGGATCTAATCGAGCAGGTCCAAGACGCGATCGCATCTGCAGAGGGCACAATTATTGTGATTACCCACGATCACCGCATGATCAACTCGCTCGAAGCGCGTCATCTGCAGGTGACTGACGGTGAGGTCATCGAACTACCTAAGGGGCAGAAACCCGTCGAATTCGCTTGATGCGGAATCATATATTGACTACAGATCCTAACCGACGAGGTAACACCAGTTAGGAATCCCCTCCCACTCGCCCAAACAAAAAAGTCTCTCCCACTAACGCCCTTGTTAGTGGGAGAGACTTTTCGGTTATCTACGACTGTGGTTCAGTCTGATTGCACTCGGACTAGTGCTTCTCCGGCGGAGTGATGTACTGAGTGTTGAGCTTGGTGCCGGAGACGATCAGAATTACCGCGCCAAGGACAATCAGCCAGTAGGCCATGAATGCGATGCCGTAGCCCATGAGGAGGATGCCCATGGTCATCACGAACGGCCAAATCGAGCTAGCGGAGAAGAAACCGAGGGTACCTGCACCGTCGGCAATCTCTGCCTCTTCGAAGTCGGCCGGGGTGATGTCGGAGCGGCGCTCAGTGAAGTGGAAGTATCCACCGAGCATCAGAGTCATCAGAGCTGCGAGGACCAGGCCGGTTGCGCCAGCCCACTCGAGGCGACCCTGGCTTTCGTTGATGACGTTACCGGTGTCCTGGAGGTACTGAGTGCCGAAGATGTAGACGACAGCCATGAACCCCAGGAACACGGTAAGTCCGTAGAAGAGCTTTGCTGCAGACTTCATTTGAGAACTTCCTTTAAGTAAGAATCTTGCTGGGTTTACTTGGCGGTCGCGTTCAGGTCAATGGTGTTAGCACCACGATCACCCATGTCGCGGGTGTCGACACGACCGGAGTTGAACGGCGAAGTGGAGACTGCGAATGCCGGCTCACCGATGTGCTTCAGAGCATCAGCGTTAGTAGCTTCTGGGTTCTCCTGGCGGAACTTGATGTACTCGGTGAATGCCTCACGGGAGACAGCACGAATCTCGAAGTTCATCATTGCGTGGTAGGTACCACACATCTCGGCACAACGGCCAACGAATGCGTTCTTGACCTTGTCGCTCGGGTTGTCCTCTGGTCGGTTGGCAATCTTGTCCGAGTCAATCTTTTCGATCTGGAAGACACGGTTGGACTTGTTAGCCTCCGGGTGCGGGAACACGTCGCGCTTGAAGAGGAACTCCGGAACCCAGAAGGAGTGAATCACGTCAGCGGACGCGAGGTCGAACTGGATTGCAGTGTCTTCCGGAACAACGAGGACCGGAACCTCTTCGGTGGTACCGAGGGTCTCAATCTCGTCGTAGTGCAGGTAGTCGAGGCTCTCCTTGGAGCGTCCGTGAACCGGGTGCTCCTTCTGCTTTGCGCGATCCTCAGCGGACGGAACCTCGTGGCCGCCCTCGGTGAAGAACTGCTCATCAGCCGGCTTCTCAATACGGCCGTTGTATTCCTCGCCGCCCATCAGGTCAGCGGAAATGTTGGCGTAACCGAACTTCCAGTTCCACTGGAAACCGGTGACGTCGACGGTAACTTCCGGATCCTTATCCAGGGCAGTGACCTTGTCCTGAGTCTGAACCGTGAAGAAGAACAGAGTCATCACGATCAGAATCGGGAGAATGGTCAGAGACAACTCAACCGGAACGTTGTATGCAGTCTGGCGCGGGAACTCGCCCTTGCCCTTCTTTTCAGCCTTCTTAGCTGTGAAGTTTGCCATCGAGTAAAGGGTAACGCCCCAAACGATGATGCCGATAATCCAAGCTGCAACCCAGGTCCAAACCCAGAAGTTACCCATGGACTGTGCTTCCGGGGTCACACCTTCCGGCCAACCAAAGCGGAGCAGCTTGAAGAAGCCGTTCTCCGGAGGATTAACATCGCAGCCGGCAAGCAAGGCTGCGCTACCGGTGGCAACGCCGAGGACGCCGAGCTTACGGGCGACTCCGAACTTTCTACGCTGATTCACGTGTGTCTGCCTTCCTGATCCACACAATTTTCGATAACCGATTAAGGTTTCGTCCTACCCAAGCAGAGTAGTCGATTCTTAAGCTTTCTCCACAATAAATATGGCTGTGGGGTGCCTTTGAGTATATCTGCCCTAATAAAATACTGAGAAAGACCCGCCTATCGGGGGTGGCATTCTCACCAGTTACACCCTGTTGACGCTCCTAAGTCTATGAATTTTTTAGTGTTTGTGCCACGCGCTGACGCACACACCGTCCCGCGCAACCTTGCCCCGAGCCCTAGACACGGCAAACTCAGACATTCTCGCTTTTCCCCAAAAGGCATTAAAGTAGGTGCAGCATTTCTATGTGGCGCCAATCTGGGGTTCAACCCAGCTACTCAGCCACGCGGCGGTCCTTCACGGCCACCGGTTAAGGCGACAACCAGTCGCGCTGAGCCGCTAGCTACGGAGCCGTCGAAAATCCATTAAGTGACACTAAGCGAAAGGTGCGCGCACGAAGCATGTGTGGTCTTCTCGGAATCCTGGCTGCAAATTCTGACGCAGCGGAGCTCGTTCCCGTTGTCGAAAGGGCCCTGCCCTGCATGCGGCACCGCGGCCCTGACGATGCAGGCACGTGGCACGATGAGGACGCAGTTTTCGGCTTCAACCGCCTATCCATTATTGATATTGCCCACAGCCACCAACCGCTGCAGTGGGGACCAGAGAATCAGCCGAATCGTTACTCCATGACCTTCAACGGCGAAATCTACAATTTCGTCGAACTTCGCGAGCAGCTGGAGAAGAAAGGCTATGCCTTTAATACCTCCGGCGATGGTGAACCTATCGTCGTTGGGTTCCACCACTGGGGAGCGGACGTCGTAAAGCACTTGCGCGGCATGTTCGGCATTGCCATTTGGGACAGCGTCGAGCGCAAGCTTTTCCTGGCGCGCGATCCGTTCGGCATTAAGCCGCTCTACTACGCCACCACAGAGCGTGGCACAATTTTCGGTTCTGAGAAGAAGTCCCTGCTCGAAGCTGCGCCGGAGATGGGCATCGATGCGAAGAAGCTGAATAAGCGCGCACTGGAGCACTACGTCGATCTGCAGTACGTTCCGGAGCCGGAGTCGCTGCACACTGACATTGTTCGTCTGGAGTCGGGTTGCACTGCCATCGTTACGCCTGGTGGCGAAGTTAAGCAGACCCGCTACTTCAAGCCGAATTTCCCGATTCAGCCAGTGGCTAAGGGCGCTGAACAGGATGTTTTTGACCGCATTGCCCGTGCGCTGGAGGACAGCGTCGAGAAGCATATGCGTGCCGACGTCACGGTGGGCTCGTTCCTGTCGGGCGGTATCGACTCCACTGCGATTGCAACTTTGGCTAAGCGCCACAACCCGAACCTGCTGACGTTTACCACTGGCTTCGAGCGCGAGGGCTTCTCCGAGGTCGATGTGGCTGCCGAGTCCGCCGCCGCCATTGGCGTCGAGCACATTGTGAAGGTCGTCTCGCCGGAGGAGTTCGCCGGGGCGATTCCGAAGATTATGTGGTACCTCGATGACCCGGTAGCTGACCCTGCACTGGTGCCGCTGTACTTCGTGGCCGCAGAGGCTCGTAAGCACGTTAAGGTCGTACTGTCCGGTGAGGGCGCAGACGAGCTCTTTGGTGGTTACACCATTTATAAGGAGCCGCTGTCGCTGAAGCCGTTCGACAAGGTTCCATCTCCCCTGCTGCGCGGTCTGGCTAGGGTCGGCGAAGCTCTGCCAGAGGGCATGCGCGGCAAGTCGCTCCTGCAGCGAGGCACTACTCCGCTGGAACAGCGCTACTACGGCAATGCTCGTTCCTTTAACTTTGAGCAGCTGCAGGAAGTGCTGCCGTGGGCCAAGAAGGAATGGGACCACAGCGATGTCACTGCGCCGATTTACGCGCAGTCTGAAGGCTGGGACCCGGTGACTCGGATGCAGCACTTGGATCTGTTCACCTGGTTGCGTGGCGACATTCTGGTCAAGGCGGACAAGATCACCATGGCTAACTCCCTGGAGCTGCGCGTGCCGTTCCTCGACCGTGTGGTCTTCGACGTTGCACAGACGCTGCCGGTGGACATGCGTGTTTCTCACGGCACCACCAAGTACGCACTGCGTCGCGCCATGGAGCAGATTGTTCCGGAGCACGTGCTCAACCGCCGCAAACTGGGCTTCCCGGTGCCGATTCGCCACTGGCTGGCAGGCGACGAGTTGCACGGCTGGGCCGAGGACATCATCCGCGAGTCCCAGACCGAAGAGTTCATTAATAAGGACGCCGTGCTCAAGATGCTCGCCGAGCACCACCCAACCGAGCGCGACCACTCCCGCCGCCTCTGGACCATCCTGGCCTTCATGGTCTGGCACGGCATCTTCATCGAAGACCGCATTACTCCGGACATCGAGCAGCGCGACTACCCCGTCGAGCTCTAGCTCGCTTTACGACGGTCCCCGCGATTCAGCCCCATCCTGCCCCGGCAGGCTGTCACCATCGCTGGGGCAACCAATAGAAAAGGCTCGGACCTCACTCAGTTAACAAGAGTGAGGTCCGAGCCTTTTTACTATCCGACGCTTTTCACAGCGTCTGCTGACAGCTCTGCTCAGCTAATGACTTAGTTGAAGGAGTCACCGCAAGCACAGGAGCCAGTGGCATTCGGGTTATCGATTGTGAAGCCCTGCTGTTCAATGGTGTCAGCAAAGTCGATGGTGGCACCGGACAGGTACGGAACCGACTGGCGATCAACGACCAGCTTGACGCCACCGAAAACTTCGGCGACATCGCCGTCGAGGCTGCGGTCATCGAAGTAGAGCTGGTAGCGCAGGCCGGCACAGCCGCCCGGAGCCACGGAAATACGCAGTGCCAGGTCGGTGGCACCTTCTTGGTCCAGAAGTGCCTTTGCCTTGGCAGCCGCAGCTTCGGTCAGGGTAACGCCAGTGCTCTGAGCAGTAGTCATAGCGCGTGTCCTCCTTGTTGAAGTGTTTAAGAATGCGAGTCGACCCCAAGGTCGGCTACGTCATTATTTATCACAACCTTACCGGCCAGTCTTTAATTCCCAATTCTGGGTTCTCTTTTTCTTTCTCTTTATCGAAAGTCTTTTTGCCGCCACATCGCAACCACACCACGGCTTCCCACGCCACAAGCGCACTCTTCCCGCCTGCCCCGCGGCGGTCATCCCCAAAACCTCGCCCTTGCCCCGCCCCTGACCCTCAACCTGCAACCTAATTAGGGAAGCACCTTGGAGACCTTATAATCTGGGGTCGTGAATCTACCGTGGAAAAAGAATGACAAAAAGTCCAAGGCAGCTGACGCAGCTAACGCTGACGCAACCAACGCCGGAGACGTAGCCACCGACGCGACCGCATCCAGCGGGGCCAAGGGCACCGCTTCGGAGTCTCAGCAGCCCGAGAAGAAGCACAGCGGTGCTTTTACTCCCAAGAAGGGGCGCCCCACTCCGAAGCGCAACGAGGTTGAGCGCGAACGCGGCATCCGCCGTGGCCCGGTCGAGGCGCCGCTGACCGCTAAGGAAGCTCGCCAGCGCCGCAAGGAGCTCAAGGCCTCCATGTCCAAGGAAGAGCTCAAGGCCGCCAAGGCACGCGAGCGAGCAGAGCGACGTGAGCAGCGTCGCATTGCCGACGAGCGCATGGCCGCCGGCGATCCGCGCTACATGCTGCCACGCGACCAGGGCGCTGAGCGCAAGTTTGTCCGCGACTGGGTTGATTCCCGTCGCTTCCTCGCTAACGTGTTCCTCCCGTTCGCGCTGATTCTGCTGCTGATTATGATGATTGGCACTTCCCTGCCGAAGCTGGCCAACATCGCATCTCTCATCGCTATGGTTCTCATCATTGCCCTGATCATCGAGGGCATCTACATCGGCCGCCGTGCCATCAAGCTGATGCGCGAGCGCTTCCCGAAGACCACCGAAGGAGCCTGGGGACTGGGCTTCTACGCTTACTCCCGCGCTTCTCAGCCGCGTCGTCTGCGTACTCCGCGTCCGCAGGTCAACATCGGCGACGAGATCAAGTAGCCTCATCTGCCATGCGCACTCTGGTTCTCGGTGGCGCCCGCTCAGGCAAGTCCTCATGGGCTGAGCACGAGCTGCTGGCCACCGCCGCAGCCTCAACCGGCGATGCCTCAGATGCTGCAGCCTCAACGGTGTTGCACTACATCGCAACAGCACGGCCCTGGCCCGGTGATAGCGATTTTCACTCCAGGGTTGAGGAGCACCGCATTCGTCGTCAAGCACAGGCAAAAGAGCACGGAGTGGCCTGGCACACGGTTGATGACGTCGATGCGGTGGAAGCTCTCGCGTCGCCGGAGCGGCGCATGCTGCTGGACGATGTCGGCACCTGGCTGACGCACATCATCGACGTGCAGGGGCTGTGGGAGGCGCCGAGGGGCAGCGTCTCGCCGTGGACGCACTCGCTTGTCGACGCCGTGCGCAACTTCCCCGCAGATTCCGACCTGTTCATTGTGTCGCCCGAAGTGGGCTTCGGTGTCATTCCCGAACACCGCTCAGGGCGGCTTTTCCGTGATGAAATTGGCCTTCTCAACCAACAGCTCGCAGCTGTCTGTGATCGTGTTGTCCTAGTTGTGGCTGGCTGCCCCATGGAAGTCAAGGCGGCGAACTAGATTCACTCCACGCCGCTTCCCCTATGACGGTCTGCCTAGCAATGCGAATAACTGTGCACCAATGGTCGGTAGACAAATCGTTTTCGGGTAGCGTTTGAGAGTATGAACGCGGATTATTTTGGACCGGTAGCACGCCCTGACGAAGAGACTGAACAGGCCGCCCGCGCGCGCCATGAGCAGTTGACTAAACCCGCAGGCTCACTTGGCCGGTTGGAAGAACTCGGCATTTGGATTTCGGCGTGTCAGGGAGAATGCCCTCCGCGTGACCTGGACGATTGTCGTGTTTATGTCTTCGCTGGTGACCACGGTGTTGCCCAGGGCGGGGTGTCCGCGTACCCGTCCGAGGTGTCTATTCAGATGCTTGCCAATATCGAGGCAAAGGGTGCCGGCGTGAACGCTATCGCTGACATCGCGGGAGCCACTGTTACCGGTGTGGACATTTCCCTCGACCACGATGCCGAAGGGCCATACCGTATCCGTCGCAGCTGTGGTTCTATCGACCGCGAGGATGCGATGAGCGAGGAGGAGGTCGATAAGGCCATCCGCACGGGCATCGCGATTGCCGACGCCGCCGTTGATGAAGGCGCTGACCTGCTCATTGCCGGCGACCTGGGCATCGGAAACACCACTCCAGCCGCGGCGCTGATTGGTGCCGTGACCAACTCCGAACCGGTGGTCGTCGTCGGCCGAGGCACTGGCATTGATGACGAGGGGTGGAAGCTCAAGGTCGCTGCCGTACGCGATGCCATGTTCCGCGTGCGTCGCCTGCGCAATGACCCGGTTGAGGTGCTCCGTCGTATTTCCTCGCCGGATATGACCGTGATGGCCGCGTTCTTGGCGCAAGCAGCGGTTCGTCGCACTCCTGTGATTTTGGACGGAGTGGTTGTCACATCCGCTGCTCTGCTGGCTGACCAGCTCGCTCCGGGCGCCCGCGATTGGTGGGTCGCCGGCCACAAGTCGGCAGAGCCCGCGCACGCGCTTGCCCTTCGACACCTGGATAAGGAACCACTTCTCGAATACGGGATGCGTCTTGGCGAAGGCTCCGGCGCCGTCGCTGCCCTACCGCTGGTCAAGTCCGGCGTATCGGTCCTGCGCAACATGGCTACTTTCGCCGACGCAGGCGTAAGCACCAAGGACTAATCGACTTGTCCGACAAAGCCGGCCCGTCTCGCCAGGACAACCTCGACGGCGATCCCTCTGCTCACGGCAATGCCGTCGCTGAGGCCATCACCACTGCCCTGTCCTGGCTCACCATCCTGCCTTTCAAAGGCGCGAGCGTGTTCGACCGCATCACCGGCCGTCGCGCCATCGCCGCACTGCCAGTAGCTGGGCTCGTTCCTGCCGCGGGTGCAGTTCTCATCACGGCGGCGCTGTTCGCAACGTCGTCGTCAGGCACGCCCACGCTTTACGACGTCACCCCGATCCTCGGCGGCGCCCTGATTATGGTGGCGGCACAGATGTTGACCCGCGCGATGCACCTGGATGGGCTGGCGGATGTGGCGGATGCCCTCGGCTCGTATAAGCCGCCGGAGGGGGCGCGGGAGGTGCTGCGCGATCCGAGCACCGGCCCAATGGGCGTGGGCTCCATCGTGCTGACGATGTTGACGACGACGACTGCTTTTGCCGTGATTGTGGCTAGTGTGCTGTCGCAGTGGTCTGCTGGTCAGATGTGGCCTGGTGTGGTTGCGCTGTGCTTGCCTTTTGTAGCCTCTCGCGCGGCAGCAACGACTGCCTGCTGGCGCGGCTTTCCGCCTTTTTCGAACAGCGGCTTCGGCTCTCTGACTGCCGGTACTCAGTCCACAGTCACGGTGACCTGCTGGTGGATACTGCTGCTCGCTGTGTCGGGCTGGGTGGTTGGGCTCGTGGGCGTAGTCGCTTGTGCACTGAGCTTTGGCGTTACACTGCTGCTGACGCGGCATTGCGTGAAGAGGTTTGGCGGAGTCAACGGCGACGTGTTTGGTGCAGTCATTGAGATAGCGTGCGCTGTCTGTGCCGTGGCACTTGCCATAGGGTTCTAGCAGGGAAAATGCGCGCATTGCCCCCGTTGGGGTTTTCTTTAAAAAGAACTATTGACGGTCGCTTTGACGCGGACGTATTCTGAGGGCACACCGCCGGGAAGGCGGAGTACAGGAGGCTCGTTTCGGGGCTCGCCCAAATTATTTTGCGCCGACCGTTTGCCGGGGCGCCAAGAACGAGCACACCTTCTAGCCTCCCAGCTAATTAAAAAAGCGCGTCCCGCCGCAGCGATGCACGGGACGCGCTTTTCTTTGTTGGGGTGACACTCCCGGGGTTTAGGTTCAGTGGGGTTTGGGTTCAGTGGGGGCTAGTGACTGCGGTTATGTTAGCGACAGCGGGCCAATGCGAGTTACTGACTGCGTTTATGTCAAAAATGGTCCGAAAAATGGCTTGAAAGTGTCATAAACTCACACAGTTTCACATCTGCAGCCCATAATTCTTGGAGTTGTCAGTTCTTGCGGCTAAGTAGCAAAAAATGTGCCCGCCAGCGATACGCCAAGCGGACACAATTTTGCTGCCTTCCCCACCCTGCCCCCCCTGCTCAGGAACTTCCTGATCTTACGGTTTGTCTACTCCTTGCGCTTCTTGTTCTGGTAGACGATTGCGCCGGCAATGCCGATAAACACGGCGACCACTGCTACAACGGTGCCAATGACCAACGGGCTCATGCCCTCATCTTCCATGTCCGACGAGGATGCGGATGCCTGAGAATCCGTATCCGAGGAGTCAGATTCATTCGACGCATCTTCTGACGAGTCCTTTGACGTTTCCTGTTCCGACTCTCCCTTGGCCAGAATCGGCTTATCGGATGGAGTCGGGCCGTTCTTGTCAGTCGGTCGCCAGTCAGGCCCCTTAGTTGGCTTGTTGTCCAGGAGGAATGCGAGCTGGAACGGCTGATCGATGCCACTGACCTCTTCATCCGGGCGATAGTTAGCCATTCGGACAGTCGCGTAGTAGTAGCCGGCGTTGGCTACAGGTCGTCCTCCAACATTAGATTCTCGGTTGTTGTATTCGACCGGACGATCTGTTGACAAGTTCAGGTCCTCGGAATCCTGATAAAAGTGCATTGTTCCATCCGCAACGGAAACCTCGAACGGATTCAGCAGGGCAACTCCCATGGAATCGGCATTATCGCGCTCCGAATTTCCAGTGCGGGCAGCAATCACTGGTCGCTGACCCCACTCGACAGGGATCTTGTAGAACTTCTGTTCACCGGGCACGATTGTGTCAGAGATGGTATCCCCAGATTTAACTTCCGGCGCTTGGGCTGCGTTATTGCCACCGTTTACGGGCTTGGCCTCTCCAAAAGTGGCCTTTTTGTAGGCTTTGTCGCCGGTCGAAGAAGACCGCCCCTCATTTAGCTTGCCAGCATCCTGCTTCTTCAGGACTGGCTCAAACTGGACGCTAACCTCGACCTTCACCGGTTCATCACGATAGTCCGCTACTGAATCACCGTCATAGACCCACACGTTATTTGCGACGAGCCACTTGGTTTGATCGCAACTGGATTCGATGCGGTCACTATCCCATGCAAGAATGCTTGCATCAGCCGAAGTTGGAGTCCACGAATCGGCACTAGCTTCGGCGCCAGTCAGCGACCCCATACGACCGTCGTCCTGGCATTTTCCGCCAGTTTCATTGATGATTTCGTCAACTTCAGTTCGGACATCCTGCTGGCCTTTACCCTCAGCATCGATATTCGCTAACACCTTTGAGGTAACAATCGCGTTGTGTCCCTTCGGCACTGCGATTCGGTAGTAGAGCGGGGTGCGATCGTGCTGGGCAACCTCTGGCACCAGCGTCGTCTGGTACTTGCCCTCGCCGAGCCATTTCGCGCCTTCCTTAGTCTCGGAGAACTCGAAAGGAGTACCCGTGGTTTCGTAGCCCTGCACTGACCGCTGAGTCAAGAACTTCATGTGGTCTGCAAGCTGGGTAGCATCGTCCGCAGTCATGCTCTGTCCACCGGATACCTGCGCAACACACTCCAGCTCAGCGCGAGCTTCTTCATCGACCTTGAAGCCCACTGTGTGAATCGTCAGGCCAACACCCTGCCCTGCCAGTTCCTTCGCAACCTCACACACCGGTGGCGGCGCGCAGGTGTCGATACCGTCAGAGACCAAAATAATTGACCGCTCACCGTCTGGGCCAAGCTCATCAGCCGCCTTACGCAGTGCATTGCCGATCGGCGTGTAGCCCTGAGCTTCCAACCCGGCAATCCTGCTCTTCAGGCCTTCTTTGTCGACCTTTTGGACAGGCGACAGCACCTCGATGTCCTGGCAACCACGTTCGCGGTTGGATTCATCACTGGATTCGCGCTGGCCATAAACCAGCATGCCAAGCAGCGCATCATCCGGGAGGGAGTCAATCAGCTCCGTGGATGCGCGCTTTGCCGCATCGAGGCGGGTGCCTCCGGCGTCGTCGGCAAGCATCGAACCAGACAGATCCATGATTAGCTCTGCTTTTGCTTCGCCCGTACCCCCTTCGCCCGTAGGAGCGGGCTGTTCCACCCCGGACGGTGGCGGCGAATCTTGGGCTGCCGCCACCGGAGCCGGAATCGCACTAAACCCAATCGTCCACGCAGCCAACAACAGAGTGACGACGATGGTTACCCTTAGGCGCTTTGAACTACTTGACGAAAAACTATCTTTAAAAAAGTCTTGAACTACCACCATCACAGCGCCTCAAACTGTTTTCCCAACTACAAAAATCAATCGTGTTGGTAGTTTTTCACAGTGACCCCGGTCACGCTAGAGGTGTTTTTAACGGCTAAACAAATGCCGCCTGAACAATTCATGAACCATGAGAAAATCGCACAGCCGTTGGGGAGCCAGCAAAGCAAAAACGCAGCCCCTGAACAGCGAATACTGAACAGGGGCTGCGAAAGTACTAATTCTAGTAACCACTATTAAATTTTTCTTAGCCGACCTACGCCGAAACTAAGCCTCAACGAGCTTGTAAATCCAACCGTGGGTATCCTCAACCTCGCCGTGCTGGATACCGGTCAGCCGCTCGCGCAGCTTCATAGTCCACTCACCGGTCTCGCCGCCGTTGATCTCGAACTCGCCCTCAGCGGACTTCACAAAACCGACCGGGGTGATGACTGCAGCAGTACCGCAGGCGAATGCCTCGCTCATAACACCGGAGGTGGCATCATTCTTCCATTCCTCGGTGGAAATGCGACGCTCCTCGACATTCATGCCCAGATCCTGAGCAGCCTGCAGCAGCGATGCCCGAGTAATGCCCGGCAGCAGCGAACCAGACAGCTCTGGAGTCACCAGCCGAACACCAGCGTCAGCATTCTCATCCGGGTAGATAAACGCCAGGTTCATGCCGCCCATCTCCTCGATGTACTTGCGCTCGACAGCGTCCAGCCACACAACCTGGTCGCAGCCCTTTTCCTCTGCCTGCTGCTGAGCCGCCAGCGAAGCTGCATAGTTACCTGCGAACTTCGCAGCACCGGTGCCGCCCGGCGCGGCACGCACGTACTCGTGGGAGATCCACACGGTCACCGGGTTAATGCCACCGGAGAAGTACGCGCCGGCAGGTGAAGCGATGAGCAGGAAGGTGTAAGAGTTCGACGGGTGCACGCCCAGGGTGCTCTCGGTGGAGAACATGATTGGACGCAGGTACAGGGATTCTTCGCCACCAGCTGGCGGCACCCATGCTGCATCGGCTTCAACCAGCAGGCGGATTGCCTCGAGGAAGGTCTCCTCCGGCAGCTGCGGCATTGCAATGCGGTCAGCGGAGCGCTGGAAGCGACGAGCGTTCTGCTCCGGGCGGAAAGTAACAATGGAACCATCCGGCATGCGATACGCCTTCAGTCCCTCAAAAATCGACTGCCCGTAATGCAGGACCGAAGAAGACGGCTGCATTTCAATCGAACCGTATGCCTGCAGCTTGGCGCCATGCCAGCCTTTGTCTGCAGTCCAGTCAATTCGGACCATGTGGTCGGTGAAGTGCTTACCGAAACCAGGGTTGGCCAAAATCTCCTCGCGCTCGGCATCAGAGAGTGGATTCGGGTTACGTTCGATTGCAAATTCCAAAGCAGACATGTCTTTCATCCTAAACCGTCGAGGATCGAGTCGTATCAATACTCGCCCCCGAAAGACCGTGTTAGTCAGGGCAATGTCAGCGTCGCGGGCACTAGGCGCGGGTACATTCCAATAGTCGTGGCGCTGGCTCGTCAGTCCGCTGTCCAGGGGTGAAGGACACGAACCGGCAAATAGGGATACGGTGGTGTACCACATAGTACGACTACAAGGAGATGCAACTACATGTCAGTCCCCGCTAACAATGATTCGGCACAGCTCGGCGCCTCTCGCAACGCCGCTGTTTTGTCCAATTACC
Organism: Corynebacterium sp. LK10; assembly: GCF_008042455.1. Classification (NCBI taxonomy): domain Bacteria; kingdom Bacillati; phylum Actinomycetota; class Actinomycetes; order Mycobacteriales; family Corynebacteriaceae; genus Corynebacterium; species Corynebacterium sp. LK10. The sequence continues at coordinate 257,915 of NZ_NOVT01000002.1, read as the reverse complement.
TGCCGGCTATCGGCACTCGCGTGGTCATCGCTGCCGACAACTCTCTGCCCGCGGACGCCGACGCGGTTCTCGTCGCGCTTATCGACGGCGAGGATGGCCTCGAGCTGGTCGCACCCGAGGCCATCGGTTCGGTTGCAGAGCAGCTGCTCGCCTCCTTTGAGGCAGTCTCCGCCAGCGCTAAGTCCGAGTCCGTGACCACCATCCCGGCTCCTGCTGGCCTGGATGTCGACAGTGTCACGGGCGTTGGCGTGGGTTCTGAGGATCTGGATGCCGAGGACATCCGCCGTGCCTGCGGCGCCGCTGCGCGCCGTATGACCAAGGCCAAGGTGGTCTTTAACACTCTCGGCGCCATCGATCCGCAGGCTGCAGCCGAGGGCTTTGCGCTGGGCGCTTACGCTTACTCCGGTCAGAAGAGCGACGAAGAAAGCAACGAGGCCACCCAGAAGGTGGTTGTGTTGGGCGCTGATGACGACGTCGTAAAGCGCGCTGCAGCGATTGTGGATGCCGTTGCCACCGCGCGTGACTTCGTCAATACAGCATCGTCGCACCTCTACCCCGAGACGTTTGCTGACGCTGCTGCAGCGCTAGGCCGTGACGCGGGGCTCGAGGTCGAGGTGCTTGACGACGACGCTCTGCGCGCCGGCGGTTTCGGAGGCCTCAATGCCGTGGGTGGTGGATCCTCGCGCGGGCCGCGCCTGGTGCGCCTGATTTGGAAGGGCGATGAGTCGGCAGAGAATTCGCTGGGACTGGTCGGTAAGGGCATCACCTTTGATACCGGCGGTATTTCGCTGAAGCCGGGCGCCAGCATGGAGAACATGATCTCCGATATGGGCGGCGCTGCGGCTGTTATTGCCACAGTCGTCCTGGCTGCTCGCCTAGGCGTATCCACCCCGGTGACCGCAACTGTTCCAATGGCGGAGAACATGCCGGGTGGTAAGGCGTACCGTCCGGGCGATGTCATTACGCAGTACGGCGGTAAGACCATTGAGATTCTGAATACCGACGCTGAGGGCCGCCTCGTACTCGCAGACGCCATTGTCCGCGCCTGCGAAGACAAGCCGACTCACCTGATTGACACCGCTACCCTGACCGGTGCGCAGCTAGTCGCTCTTGGCGAGCGCACCCCGGGCATCCTGGGTAACGACGAGTTCCGTGACCGTGTTGCAGAGCTGTCTCAGAGCATTGGTGAAAATGGTTGGGCAATGCCGATTCCAGTTGAGCTAGCAGAGGCCCTGAAGTCGCCGGTAGCTGACCTGCGGAATGTCACGAACTCTCGCTTTGGTGGCATGAGCGTTGCAGCTGCATACCTGCGCGAATTCGTTGGCGAGGATGTTGAATGGGTTCACATCGACGTTGCCGGTCCGGCCTTCAACACCACCGGGGAGTATGGTTATACCCCGAAGCGGGGCACTGGTGTTCCGGTTCGGACGATGTTCTCTGTGATTGAGGATTTGGCAACGAAGTAGCCGGTCATCCGACTGCGTCCCGCCCGGCTGGAATCATGGCTGGAATGAGCTATTCCAAGCACCAGTCGAAAGCGGGCGCAGCCCACGGGGCAAGCAGAGTTTTCAACCTGTAAGCTAATTTGTAATAACCGTCTTAAAACGAGATTTCTTAACTTTTCGAGGAGTGCACAAACATGGCGACCTCTATTGAGATGCCGGAGCTCGGTGAATCAGTTACCGAAGGCACCATTACCACCTGGCTGAAGAAGGTCGGCGACACCGTCGAGGTCGACGAACCGTTGCTCGAGGTTTCCACCGACAAGGTCGACACCGAAATTCCATCTCCGGTCGCCGGTGTTCTCACCGAGATTCTCTTTGAAGAAGACGACACCGTCGATGTTGGCGAGGTCATCGCAAAGGTCGGCGAGCCGGGCGAAGAGCCGGAAGGCACTGACGATTCCGCTGAGGAGACCGAGGAAGAGGCTCCGAAGGAAGACGCTGAAGAGCCAAAGAAGGAAGCACCGAAGGCTGCCTCCGGTTCCGCTACTGATGTTGAGATGCCGGAGCTCGGCGAGTCCGTCACCGAAGGCACGATTACCACTTGGCTGAAGAAGGTCGGCGACACCGTCGAGGTCGACGAACCGTTGCTCGAGGTTTCCACCGACAAGGTCGACACCGAAATTCCTTCCCCGGTCGCAGGCACCCTGCTCGAGGTCCTCTACGACGAAGACGACACCGTTGACGTCGGCGAAGTCATCGCTCGCGTTGGCGATGCAGACGCTGCTCCGGCCGCCAAGGAAGAGGCCGAGGAGGCATCTGCCGCAGTCGAGAAGGACGAGGAGCCAGTAAAGGCTAACGAGGAGACTGAGGAAGACTCCACTGACGTTGACGCTGGCGACGCTACTGACGTTGAGATGCCGGAGCTCGGCGAATCCGTCACCGAAGGCACCATCACCACCTGGCTGAAGAAGGTCGGCGACACCGTCGAGGTCGACGAGCCACTGCTCGAGGTTTCCACCGACAAGGTCGACACCGAAATTCCTTCCCCGGTCGCAGGCACCCTGCTCGAGGTCCTCTACGACGAAGACGACACCGTTGACGTCGGCGAGGTCATCGCTCGCGTTGGCAGTGGCCAGCCAAAGAAGGCTGCACCGAAGAAGGAAGCTCCAAAGGCTGAATCCAAGCCGGAGCCAAAGAAGGAAGAGCCGAAGGCAGAGTCCAAGCCGGAGCCGAAGAAGGAAGAGCCGAAGAAGGAGACTCCGAAGGCTGAGGCTCCGAAGGCTGAATCCAAGCCTTCCGCTAACAAGGACGTTCCTTACGTCACCCCGCTGGTCCGCAAGCTGGCTGACAAGCACGGCGTTGACCTGACTAAGGTCGAGGGCTCTGGAATCGGCGGCCGCATTCGTAAGCAGGATGTTCTGCGCGCTGCCGAGGGCGGCCAGGAGACTACTGCTGAGTCCGGCTCCAACTGGTCCACCAAGGGCGTTCGCCCTGAGCTCGCTGAGCTGCGCGGCACCACCCAGCGTGTCAACCGCATCCGCGAGATTACCGCTGCCAAGACCCTCGAGTCTCTGCAGACTTCCGCACAGCTGACCCAGGTCCACGAGGCCGATATGACTGCCATCTGGGATCTGCGCGCTACTAAGAAGGCTGAGTTCGAGAAGAAGCACGGCGCGAAGCTGACCTTCCTGCCATTCTTTGCAAAGGCAATCGTTGAGGCTCTGGTCAGCCACCCGAACGTCAACGCTTCCTGGAACGAAGAGACCAAGGAGATTACCTACCACGAGCAGGTCAACCTGGGTATCGCTGTCGATACCGAGCGGGGTTTGCTCTCCCCGGTCATCCACAACGCTCAGGATATGTCCCTGCCGGAGCTGGCTGCTGCTATTGCGGACATCGCAGACCGCGCTCGCAACAACAAGCTGACCCCGAACGACCTGTCCGGCGGCACCTTCACCATTACCAACATCGGCTCCGAGGGCGCTCTGACCGACACTCCGATTCTGGTTCCGCCGCAGGCCGCAATGGTCGGCACCGGCGCGATTAAGAAGCGCGCAGTAGTCGTCACCGAGAATGAGGCAGATGCCATTGGTATTCGCGCCATGGTCTTCCTGCCAATTACCTACGATCACCGCCTGATCGACGGCGCTGATGCAGGTCGCTTTATGACGACCGTTGTTGACCGCCTCGAGGTTGCTAACTTCGAATCGGATCTGCAGCTCTAAGCAGCTTGCTCCCTTCCTGGGGTAGTAGCGCCGCGGGAATCTAGCTGGCTTGCTAGCAGGAGGTTCTGCCTCTTCCCTGCCCGCGTTAGTCGCACTTTGCGGCTGACGCGGGTATTTCTTTTGCCGCATTCGTCCCGCAGTTGAACCTAATCAGCGATTCCTTCAAATGCGCAGGCCCCCTATTCTTGGCTAGTGCTCAGATTTCACGTAGCCACACATAGCTAGCAAAGGCTCCATCGGCACAAAGAATTAACGTGCTGTTATTGCGCCGTTAAGCCATTAGCAGACAGCGGGAGGGTCGAACCGAAAGCAAAGCTGCAAGTAGCAAATGCGCATACTTTTTGTCCTGCCGAAATGCGAGAACACCACACACCCCCGCACACAGTTCCGGCTATCGCTTTCAGCTACACCGACGAGAGCTGAAGATAGCGATAATTAAATTCATTATTTGTTAACCTCGCCGTCACCTAGTTAGCAATTAGCCTTTACCAATCTAAGAAATCATTAGACAGCAGGCTTCTTTGGCGTGCCTATTTTTGCTCTCTGTACGTAACTTAGAAAGGTGGAGCATGTCCTCGGCTCCAGCGAATACTAGTTCGTCGACCGGGACCACATCATCTGAGCAATCGAGCTCCTCAGATAAGTGGTGGCACCTCTTCTTCGGCGGGCTTCTCGCAATCAACATCGTAATTTTTGTCTTCTGGGCTTATGACTTTGTGGGCCCGCAGGCAAATACGGCAATCCTTCTGATTACCATCGCGTTCGCCGTCTTCATGGCGTTCAACATCGGCGGTAACGACGTTGCTAACTCCTTCGGTACTTCAGTCGGTGCCGGCACCCTGAGCATGAAGCAGGCGCTTGTTGTCGCTTCAGTCTTTGAGGTTTCGGGCGCCGTCCTCGCTGGTGGCGAGGTTACTGACACCGTCCGTTCCGGCATTGTGGACCTGAACGCAATCCACGGTTTGGACCCGATGGAGTTCGCCTTCATCATGATGTCCGCGCTTCTCGGCGCGGCAGTGTGGCTCCTCGTTGCCACCCGCATGGGTTGGCCAGTTTCCACTACCCACTCCATCGTCGGCGGTATCGTCGGTGCCGCACTGACGGTCGGTTTTATCACCGGCAAGGGTGGCTGGAGCATGGTCCAGTGGGATCAGATCGGTCAGATCGCCGTTTCTTGGGTCCTCTCTCCGCTCCTCGGCGGTTTGGTCGCGTTCCTCCTGTTCGGCGGCATTAAGAACTCGATTCTCGTCTACAACGACAAGGCTTCCAAGCAGCTGCAGGCCATCCACCAGGAAAAGGCGGACCTCAAGGCGCAGCACCGCGACGACTTCGAAAAGCTCCCTGAGCACGATCAGATCTCGTACACCAACGCGATGCTTCGCGACGCGACGACGATGCGTGACAACGACTGGACTCCGGATGACCTGGAGTCTGAGTACTTCCGCAAGCTCGTCCACATCGAATCCAAGGTTGATGATGTCCGCGCTCACCGTGCGCTGGAAGCTTGGGTTCCGGGTCTAGCAGCCCTGGGCTCTATTGTCATCTCCGCGATGATGCTGTTCAAGGGTCTGAAGAACCTTCACCTAGGGCTTTCCAGCCTGGACAACTTCCTGATTATGGGCATGATCGCCACCGCAGTGTGGCTTGCCGTTTACATCTTCGCGCGTACTTTGAAGCGTCAGGATTTGGATCGTTCCACCTTCCTGCTGTTCAGCTGGATGCAGGTCTTCACCGCTGCTGCGTTCGCTTTCTCCCACGGCTCGAACGACATCGCTAACGCGCTTGGCCCGTTCGTGGCAATTCTGGATGTTCTCCGTACCAACGAGATCTCTTCCGAGTCCGGCGTCCCGCTGGCAGTCATGACCACCATGGGTGTCGCTCTCATCTCCGGTCTGTGGTTTATCGGCCGCTTCGTTATCAAGACCGTCGGATCCGGCCTGACTGAGATCCACCCAGCATCGGGTTTTGCCGCAGAGCTTTCCGCTGCTGTGGTCGTTATGATTGCTTCCCTGCTGGGTCTGCCGGTTTCCTCCACCCACATTCTGATTGGTGCCGTTCTCGGTGTCGGTATCGTTAACCGTGCCGCTAACTGGAACCTGATGAAGCCGATTGGTTTGGCCTGGGTTATTACCCTTCCGGCCGCTGCAGGTATCTCGGCAATCACCGTTTCCATCCTCCGCGTCGTCTTCGGCTAAGCCCACAAAAGCACGCCACTTTTACCCCGGTGGTCACTTTCTAGTGACCACCGGGGTATTTTTACGTCTGGCGCTATCCAAGTAAGTTTGGCGCTATCCAAGTAACAAGTAATCTGAGGCCTACAGAATTTCGGCGTATCCTATAGGCCACCATGACTGCCCCAAGAAAACCTTTTACTCGCGCAGATAAATCCATTCGGGAATCAAGCTCCGACATCGAGATTCAACATCTCGGCCTTGTCGACTACGAAGAGACCTGGCACCTACAGGCAGACCTTGCTGCCAAGCGTGCGAAAGACCTAATTCCAGATCAGGTTCTCGTGCTTGAGCACCCGAGTCTTTACACAGCAGGAAAGCGCACCCAGCCGGAGGACCGTCCTACCAATGGGTTGCCGGTCGTCGATGTCGACCGCGGTGGCCGCATCACCTGGCACGGCCCGGGCCAGCTTGTGATGTATCCCATCATCAAGCTCGCTCAGCCGGTCGATGTGGTGGACTACGTCCGCAGACTGGAAGAAGCCCTCATTCAAACCGTTCGCCGAGCCGGCATCGCGGCTGCTGGCCGCATCGATGGCCGCTCGGGGGTATGGGTTCCCGCATCAAACGGACTGAGCGACCGAAAGATTGCGGCACTGGGAATCCGCGTGACCCATGGTGTAACCATGCACGGACTCAGTCTGAACTGCGACAACTCTATGGAGTTCTACAACTACATCATCCCGTGTGGCATCTCCGACGCTGGAGTGACCACCCTATCCCGGGAGCTTGACCGAGATGTTAGCGTGTCAGAGATGACAGAGTCGCTTCTGGCAGATTTGCAAGATGCTTTGGAAGGCCGTTTGACCGTTGCCGACCATTCCTTCGGCTCCGCGCCCGACCCCACGAAGGACCTGCCACACCGGGTGAAGCACAACTCCACCACCGGCATATTCGAGTACTCATCAACAAAAGAGTAGGATGAAACTGTGACTGTTAAGCCAGAAGGACGTAAGTTACTGCGCGTCGAGGCACGAAATGCCGAGACCCCTATCGAGAACAAGCCCCGGTGGATTCGCAACCAGGTTCGTCCGGGCCCCAGCTACAAGGACATGAAAAACCGTGTCTCGGGTGCCTCTTTGCACACGGTCTGTCAGGAGGCTGGCTGCCCGAACATTCACGAATGTTGGGAAGACCGCGAGGCCACCTTCCTCATCGGCGGCGATAAGTGCACCCGCCGCTGCGACTTCTGCCAGATTAACTCAGCCAAGCCCGACCCATTGGATAAGGATGAGCCACGTCGTGTTGCGGAATCCGTCCGCGAGATGGGTCTTCGTTACGCCACTATCACCGGTGTCGCCCGCGACGATCTGCCCGACGGTGCATCCTGGCTCTACGCTGAGACCTGCCGTCAGATCCACGAACTCAACCCGAATACCGGAGTCGAGCTCCTTGTCGATGACTTCCGTGGCGACGAATCTGCAGCACAGCAGGTATTCGACGCCAAGCCCGAGGTTTTCGCCCACAACGTGGAAACGGTGCCGCGTATCTTCAAGCGCATCCGTCCCGCATTCCGCTACGAGCGTTCCTTGGAACTCATCACTCGCGCTCGCGAAGCTGGACTGGTTACCAAGTCCAACCTCATCCTGGGCATGGGCGAAACCTATGACGAGATCATCTCCGCTATGCAGGATTTGCACGATGCCGGCTGCGATATTCTGACGATTACTCAATACCTCCGCCCCACTCCACTGCACCATCCAATTGAACGTTGGGTTAAGCCAGAGGAGTTCGTCAAGCTCTCCAAGACCGCTGAAGAGATGGGCTTTGCCGGCGTCATGTCCGGCCCGCTGGTCCGCTCTTCCTACCGCGCTGGACGGCTCTACGCCCGCGCACTGGCGCACCGCGGTCAGGAGCTGCCTGCGCATCTGTCCGCGCTTGCCGACGAAAACGACAACAACCTCGCACTTCAGGAAGCCTCGACTCTGCTTGACCGCTATGGCGCATCGGAGGATACGCCAGTCACTTCGGCTATTCCGGCTTCCTAGAGGCTGACGGCCGCAGCGCCGTCGTAAAGCGAAACGGCGCTACGGCGCGGTCTATTGCCTAAAACTACATCGCATGCCCTAAAGTTGGTGATTATGGCGACCAATGATGCGAAAGAAATGAAGAAGGCGAACCGCGCCGCCAAGCGCGCTCAGCGTAAGCAGACTCGTAGCCAGATGTGGCAGGCGTTTAAGCTGCAGCGCTCGCGGGACAACAAGCTCGTGCCTTACATGGCACTGGGCTTCTTCGGTCCGATCATCCTGCTGTTACTGATTGGTCTGCTCATTGGTGGAGTCTGGCCCTGGATTCTGACGATTATTGGTATTTCGATCGGCTTTATGGTCGCGATGTACATCTTCTCTAAGCGTCTTGAGGCGTCCTTCTACACAGAGGCGGAAGGCCAGGCCGGCGCTGCGGCGTGGACGCTGGACAATATGCGTCAGGGCGTTGGCTATGTCTGGCACGTCAAGACCGGTGTTGTCGCTAATCAGCACATGGATGCTGTTCACCGTGTTATTGGTAACGCCGGTGTTGTGCTGGTCGGTGAAGGTGATCCGAACCGCGTCAAGCAGATGATTGCTCGTGAGAAGAAGTCGCTGGCACGCATTGCGGGCGAAGCTCCGATTTACGACATGATTGCTGGTAGCGACGAGGGCCAGGTCCCGCCGAAGAAGCTGCAGCGCGAACTCATGCGTTTGCCGCGCAACCTGAATAAGGATCAGGCCAACGCTCTGAATGAGCGCATCCAGTCGATGGACCGTATTCGCGATGCGCGCGCGAACATGCCCAAGGGTCCAATGCCGAAGGGCGCTAACCCACAGGCCGGCATGAACCGTCGTGCGCGCCGTGCCGCCAATCGCGGCAAGAAGCACTAGAGGTTTTAGCTAGGTTTCACCAGGGTCGGTTGCTCGGGCAACCCGCCGAGGGGCAATCTAGGTTGAAGCAGAAAAAAGGGGCTTTCGGGCCCCCTTTTTTTGTGCTTTAAAGCTTTAAAACGAAGACTAAAGCCATGACTTCAAACACAGTTATTGATGTCTTGTTGAAGTGATTGCTCTCACTTATCACGCTGTCAGCAAAGGTCATATCCTTGCTGGAAACAATGCTTAATGAAGATTACTGCTAGTTGTGCCACCATGGGATATGTGCAACTCTTGGCTGAAAATGAACTCTTAGCGCTTCTAGTGATTTTGTTTCTTGGCCTGGCAATTGGCCAGATCAAGATCTTCGGCTTCAAGCTTGGCGTGGCTGCCGTCCTCTTCGTCGGCCTTATCCTCGCGACTATTGAGCCGGAAATTCAAATCTCCCCGTTGATTTACATCGTGGGCCTGGCATTATTCGTCTACACCATCGGGCTGGAGGCGGGCCCCGAGTTCTTCAGCTCGTTACGCTCGCGCGGCATCAAGCACAACCTGTTCGGCATTGGTGTGCTCGCAGTTGTCACCATCGAGTCTTTCCTGCTGATCAAGTTTTTGCCTATCGATCCGGTGGAAGGCGCAGGCGCCTTCACAGGCGCCCTGACCAACACCCCGGCTATGGCAGCAATCGTCGATGCTCTTCCTAGCCTCATTTCGGATAAGGGCGAGCTGGCCGCTGCGCACGATATGCCGGTGATTGGTTACTCCCTGGCCTACCCAATCGGCGTGCTGGCAGTGATTGCTTCTATCGGTATTATGTCGAAGGTCTTCCGCGTCGATCACGACCAGGAAGCTATTGACGCAGGTGTTGCCGCGCTTCCGCTGCATACTCGGGACATCAAGATTCTCAAGGACGACCTGCCTTCCATCACTGACCTTCCGTCGAAGTTCGGTTTGGACATTACGGTTTCACGCATTGAGTACAAGGGCCACCTCTACATTCCGTCTCCGGGTGACACTGTCTCCGTCGGCGATATTATTTCCGTCGTCGGTACAGAGGAAGAAATTGCTCGTGCCGCCGAGTACATTGGCGAGCTTATGCCGGGTGATCCGACACACGACGGTCGCCTGGACTTCCGTCGCATCTTCGTCTCTGCATCTGACGTGGTCGGTGTACCCATTGCGGAACTTCAGACTCGCATGGACGGCATAATCATTACGCGTATTCGCCGCGGCGACCACGACATCGTCGCAGAGCCAAACATGCGCCTAGAGCTTGGTGATCGCGTCCGCGTAGTTGCACCGCCAGAGAAAATCAAGGACGCAACAAAGTTCTTCGGCGACTCCTACAAGAAGCTTTCCGACGTCAACCTCTTGCCCCTCACCCTTGGGCTTACGCTGGGTGTCTTGGTGGGTCTCATCAAGATTCCGCTTCCGGGCGGCAGCTCGCTCGCCCTGGGATCCGCTGGTGGTCCACTGGTTGTGGCGCTGATTCTGGGTGCTGTCGGTCGCACTGGCCCGTTGGTCTGGCCTATCCCCTACTCGGCCAACCTGGCGTTCCGCACCATGGGTCTAGCACTGTTCCTGGCAGGTATCGGCACCACTGCCGGTAAGGGATTCCAGGCTGCGTTGTCTGACCCGGCATCACTGACAGTTCTGGGTCTTGCCGCCATCATCGCGTTTAGCTCCGCACTGTTGACCCTCATTGTCGGTCACCGTGTGCTGAAGATTCCATTCGGCCAAACTGCGGGTATCCTCTCGGGCTTGCAGACTCACCCGGCAGTGCTCTCATACGTCAACGACCAGGCCAAGAACGAGTTGCCGGCAATGGGATACACAACGGTGTATCCAATGGCCATGATCATGAAGATTATTCTCGCCCAGGTCCTGGTTGTGTTGGTGCTATAGCGCTAACCCAAAATGACGGCCGTGCCAGTGGCACGGTCGTGCATGCCGCGCATATCCGAGTCGGTGATTGCTGGCGGCAGCAAGAAAAGAGTAAGCAAGCTGCGGAAGAAGGCACGAACAAAGCCAACTCGCTCGCCGGGCTTGTCCACGCGAGCGACACCCATCTTCATCATCCACTGGCCCGGAGTGCGGGCGAACAGCCAAACCGACACCGTGCCAATAATGAGGAAGACAACTGGCGAATAGGTCGCAAGGAATGACTGCCAGGCGATAAACGAATCCCCGAACTGGTCAATCTGCGCCTCGCTCGGGCCGAAGAACATCGAAAAAGCGCCGGCAATCATCAAGGAAATAATCCAGTCAATGAGAATGCCGCCGACGCGACGCATCAACGTCGCTTGCGATCCTGGGCCATCGGGGGCAAGACCCAATGCCTGGCCGGGATAGTCCGAGAGCTTGTCCGGATTATCGAACTCTCCCGGAATCTGAGGGCCATCTAGCCAACTGTGCTTTTCTTCCATGGGTTCATAGTCTAGTGCAGCAATCCGGCTATCAAATCACGGGCTGGGACAGCCATTCAGCGCGTGCGGGGGTAATCCGGGGGCGATGTTGCGTCGCCTTTTCCATTTTCTTATCAGCATGGGAGCTAAAGGCTCGTCGTAAAGCGTGTGTGACATGAATGCGCAGTATATTGCCGTGTTTCCATAAACAGATAATCCGCTCCCTATTTGCGTAACCCATTCCGTATTGGCGAATTCCTCACGCGCCATGCCAGAAATTCGTGGTTCTAATTCCAGAATGAATGCGTGGTTCGTTAAGCTTGAAGGCGTCAACCGGCCAGTCCTTGACAGCGTGGCAGGTGCACGAAACAGCGTGCAAGAATTCCCTGCTGCGTACTAAACAAGGCCAACTAAGGAGACCGCACATGTCCTTCAAAACTCCCGAGGAAGTAGTCGCGTATATCAAGGAAGAGGGCGTCGAGTTCGTAGACGTCCGCTTCACGGATGTTCCCGGCATCGAGCAGCACTTCACCATCCCGGCATCCGCATTTGACGAGGACGCGATGGCCGAAGGCCTGGCATTCGACGGTTCCTCGATTCGTGGTTTCACTTCCATCGACGAGTCCGACATGGCACTGCTGCCCGACCTGAGCACCGCGCGCATTGACCCGTTCCGCAAGGCAAAGACTCTGAACGTCAAGTTCTTCGTCCACGATCCGTTTACCCTCGAGCCGTTCTCCCGCGACCCGCGTAACGTCGCGAAGAAGGCGGAGGAATACCTCATCTCTACCGGCATCGCCGACACCTGCTTCTTCGGCGCTGAGGCGGAGTTTTACATCTTCGACAACGTCAAGTTCGAGACCGACACCAACCGCGGCTTCTACGAAGTTGATTCCATCGAAGGCTGGTGGAACCGCGGCAAGGACCAGAACCCGGACGGCTCTGCAAACCTGGGTTACAAGACCCGTCTGAAGGGCGGCTACTTCCCTACCGCTCCGTACGACCACTACCAGGACCTGCGCGACAAGATGTGCCTGAAGCTCGCTGACGCCGGCTTCGACCTGGAGCGCGCCCACCACGAGGTCGGCACTGGTGGCCAGCAGGAGATCAACTACAAGTTCAACACGATGTTGCACGCTGCAGACGACCTGCAGACCTTCAAGTACATCATCAAGAACACCGCCTGGGAAGAGGGCAAGTCCGTCACCTTTATGCCGAAGCCGCTGGCTGGCGACAACGGCTCGGGCATGCACGCTCACCAGTCGCTATGGAAGGACGGCAAGCCGCTGTTCCACGATGAGGCCGGTTACGCAGGCCTGTCGGACATCGCTCGCTGGTACATCGGCGGCATCCTGCACCACGCAGGTGCGGTACTGGCCTTCACCAACCCGACCCTGAACTCCTACCACCGCCTGGTCAAGGGCTTCGAGGCTCCGATTAACCTGGTCTACTCGCAGCGCAATCGCTCTGCCGCTGTTCGCATTCCGATCACCGGCTCCAACCCGAAGGCAAAGCGCATCGAGTTCCGCGCCCCGGACCCGTCGGGCAACCCGTACCTTGGCTTCGCTGCCATGATGATGGCCGGACTGGACGGCGTGAAGAACCGCATCGAGCCGCACGCTCCGGTCGACAAGGACCTCTACGAGCTCCCGCCGGAGGAAGCCGCCGACATCCCACAGGCTCCGACCTCTCTCGAGGCCGCGCTCGAGGCCCTGCGCAACGACCACGAGTTCCTGCTCGAGGGCGATGTCTTCACCGAGGACCTCATCCAGACCTACATCGACTACAAGTACGAAAACGAGATCGAACCGGTTCGCCTGCGCCCGACTCCGCAGGAATACGAAATGTACTACGACTGCTAAAGTTTTCGCTTCACGACGGCCACAGCAAGCACCCCCCCCCATTGCTCCTCATGGCCGCCCAACGAGCTTGTTAGATGCCGCCTGACCACAGTTAATGTGGTCAGGCGGTTTTTCATTGCGGTCATGCTGGCTGCGGGCGCCTGGGCCCGCATACGCGCGCGTATGTGAGCACGAATTTGTGCGCGGTTCCGGGCCACTCCCCTGAACAGGGTCATACACCACCACAAAAGGGCCGCGACCCCTGCACGAGTAGAGTTGCACACTCTCCGCCCCAGTCTTATCGATGCAATATTCACTTGTCGATGCGCTATAGCGTGGCCATAAGTGAACAGCGCATCGACAAGTGACAGGGTGGGGAGGATACCGTGCGCATAAGTGCCGGACAGCCGTCGATAAGTGACGAAAAATCGTCGATAAGTCAAGGAAAATCATCGATAGTGCCAGAAAACTGGCCATAAGTGCGAGGGGCGCTAGGGACAACACGAGGGACGGATGCGAGGGACACCGCAAGGGGGCGGACACCAAGAGCGGATGGGGCATGCTGCGAAGGTAGGACGCCAGGCAATCACGCCCGTTGAACCAGAAATGTGTCGCAACTTAATGACATGTGACAAAGTTCATAAACATTGATGCGTGGGAGGATAATTCACTCATCTGTAATCGTTCTCAAAAAGTATCAATTGTGCATGTCGAAGTAGTTATTACGGGCAACTTATTGACGGAAGTTGGGCTCTGTCGCTGTGACCGTCGTAAAGCGGGAATGTCGTGCTGAAAACTGCGTAAACGCCCCTACGCTGTGGTTTTTCCGTATGGTGGTACGCCATACCCCTCGGAAATGGCGACTCGAGAGCCCACGCCGAGGCGATTTGATTGATTCTGGAGAGCATGCATCTGGAATAACTTAAGCCCAGCCGCCGCATAGGGTGGCCGATGAACATTAAGAAGGATTTGAGCATTCTTGACTAACGAAAACGCTGCCAACCCAGAAAACTCAACTCGCATTGATTTTCTCTACCTCAGCGAACCTGACATGGTTGAAGCTGGTGTCACGGATTTCGCCAAGTGTGTTGAGACCATGGAAGAAACCCTGATTCTGCTGGCCGACGGCGACTACCGGATGGCCGGCGCTTCCGCTAACTCCCACGGTGCCCAGATCAACTTCCCGGATAACCCAATCCATGAGGGTATGCCGGCAAATGGCCCTGACCGTCGTTTCATGGCAATGCCCGCTTACCTCGGTGGTCGCTTCAACGGCGCAGGTGTGAAGTGGTACGGCTCCAATGCCGATAACCGCCAGAACGACCTGCCACGTTCGATCCACCTGTTCATTCTCAACGATGCAATTACGGGTGCCCCGAAGGCTGTCATGTCGGCAAACCTCCTGTCGGCCTACCGCACTGGCGCTGTTCCGGGTGTCGGCGTCAAGCACCTTGCCGTCGAAGACGCCGAGGTCGTTGGCATCATTGGCCCGGGTGTTATGAGCCGCACCATTCTCGGCTCCGCTATGTCGCAGCGTCCGAGCATTAAGAAGGTTAAGGTCAAGGGCCGCTCCCAGGCTTCGACCCAGAAGGCTGTGGATTGGATTAAGAACGAGTTCCCGCAGCTGGAAGAGGTCCGTATCGTCGAGACCGAAGAAGAGGCCATCCGCGACTCCGACATCCTCATCGCCGGCACCTCGACTTCCTCCGATGGCCCGTCCGGTTTCCCGTACTTCAAGAAGGAGTACCTGAAGCCCGGCGCGCTGCTGCTCATGCCAGCCGCTGCACGCCTCGACGACGACTTCGTGCGTTCCGACGACTGCAACCTCGTCGTTGACTACACCGGCCTGTACGAAGAGTGGTTCAACGAGAACGGCCCAGACGTGACCTATGAGCGCTTGCTCGGTATTCCGGGTAACCGCTGGTGGGACATGAAGGAAGAGGGCACTCTTCCCGCCGAGAAGCTTGTCAACATCGGCGATATCGCTTCCGGTAAGGCCCCGGGTCGCCAGAACGACGAGGAAATCTTCTGCTACTCCATCGGAGGCATGCCAGTCGAGGACGTCGCCTGGGCCACCGATGTCTACGACAACGCCCTGGCAAAGGGCATCGGCACCAAGCTGAACCTGTGGGATGTTCCGCTGCTGAAGTAATAGTGACCAGTAAGTTCGACAACACGATTAGTAAGCTCAACAAGCTAGACGCGAAGTAGGCGAGTTTTACCAATGGGTAAGTTCAAACCCAGCAGTGACCAGACAACTCCGGAAGGAATCCAACGATACATCCGGGACAATGACATTCGCTGGGTAGACGTCCAGTTCACCGACGTTCCCGGCATCGAACAGCACCTAACCGTTCCGGTATCCGAGTTTGATGAGGACTCCGCTTACGAGGGCCTTGCCTTCGACGGATCGTCCATTGCGGGTTACACCTCGGTGGATAACTCCGACATGATGCTGCTGCCCGACCTGGACACGGCTTTCATCGACCCGTTCCGCAAATCGAAGACGCTGAACATGAAGTTCTTCGTCCATGACCCGCACACCCGCGAGCCATTTAGCCGCGACCCGCGCAATATTGCCCGTAAGGCCGAGAACTACCTGAACGAACTGGGCTTCGCCGATACCTGTAATTTTGGCGCTGAGGCAGAGTTCTACATCTTCGACTCCGTCCGCTACGACTCCAGTTCAAACAAGTCATTCCACGAGGTGGATTCGGTTGAGGGCTGGTGGAACTCCGGGGTGAAGGTAAACCCGGACGGATCGCGCAACCTCGGCCACAAGGTGCGTACCAAGGGCGGCTACTTCCCTACTGCTCCGTATGACCACATGCAGGATCTTCGTGACGAAATCGGCGAGCACCTGCAGGATGTTGGCTTCCATGTTGAGCGCTCCCACCACGAGATGGGTTCGGGCGGTCAGCAGGAGATTAACTATCGTTTCAATACTCTGCTGCACGCCGCCGATGACATGCAGACTTTCAAGTACGTGGTGAAGAACACCGCCAAGTTCAACCAGAAGTCCGCTACCTTCATGCCGAAGCCGTTGGCCGGCGATGGCGGCTCTGGTATGCACATCCACCAGTCACTGTGGAAGGATGGCAAGCCACTATTCCACGATGAGAACGGCTACGGTGGCCTGTCCGACATGGCGCGCTACTACATTGGCGGCATCCTGAAGCACGCCGGTGCAGTCCTGGCTTTCACCAACCCGACGATGAACAGCTACCACCGCCTGGTTCCGGGATTCGAGGCTCCCGTCAACTTGGTCTACAGCCAGGAGAACCGCTCGGCCGCCATCCGAATCCCGATTACCGGCGCAAACCCGAAGGCCAAGCGCATCGAGTTCCGCGCTCCGGACCCGTCGGGCAACCCGTACTTGGCTTTCACCGCCGCAATGATGGCTGGTCTCGACGGCATCAAGAACCGTATCGAGCCTGGCAAGCCGATTGACAAGGATCTCTACGAGCTGCCACCAGAGGAACTCAAGGACGTCCCCACCGTCCCGCATTCGCTGGAGGGTGCGCTGAAGGCGCTGGAGGAGGACCACGAGTTCCTGCTCGCCGGCGATGTCTTCACACAGGATCTCATCGACGCGCATATCCGCTACAAGTTCGATCAGGAGATTATGCCGGCACGTCTGCGCCCGACGACGCAGGAGTTCGAGCTCTACTACGACTGCTAGCATTCGCCCCGTAAAGCTCGCTTAACGACGCCCACACCGCTACCCCACCTAACCGTATTGGGGTAGCGGTGTTTTTAGCTGGGACACGCTGTTTTTAGTCGGCACATTTAGTAGAGCTAGCACCACTGCGAACTAAACGGATTGGGGCTACCCTTGATTGTTATGAACAACAAGTCACTGACCCGTTCCACCAATAACAAAATGGTTGCCGGTGTGCTCGGTGGGTTCGCTGAGTATTTCAACTGGGATGCGACTTTGCTGCGCGTTATATTTGTCGCGTCTTTCCTGATGCCTGGTCCGCAGTTTCTTCTCTATCTCGCAGCATGGATCATCATGCCGAAGGAAACTTACGTATAAGCGCGGTCGACCGAAAAATACCTAAATAGCCATACCTTGGAGTATTTATCTAATGAGCGACGCCGCTCCCGAAAAACCCACCAAGAAAATTTACCGCTCGCGTAATGACCGCCTCCTCGGTGGCGTCCTCGCAGGAATCGCGGAAAGCCAAGGCTGGGATATCACTTTCACACGAATGGTCTACATCATCCTTCCCTGCGTTGGATCGATGATTGGCTGGAAGATTGGCGCTGGGTTCCTAGCTCTTTACCTCTTGGCCTGGTTCGTCCTGCCAGATGGCGAGTACACGCTTGACGACGATGCTCGCGGCTCCAACCCCGCAGGGAAAGAAAATAAGCAATAAACGTCAAGCTTAATAAGATTGATACCTTTCCGTTACTCGCAACGCCCTCACCAGCACTATTCCAATTTCGCAATCACGCAAATTCGGTAACAAATAGAGCATAGAGCGCACAGATTCGCGCCATTTGACTTGCACAGGCCCCAGAATTACCTAGTGTTCTTTCTGTACGGCTTTGAAGCCACACCATCTTCGAATGTCCGATATTCAAAAGAATTGTCAATTTCTCTTTGAATTTAATTCGGACAAATAGTGGAAGATGCCAATAATTGAATAGGTAACTTAGTTAGCTCTCAAGAAAGTGGTTTTGAAATGCAGAACAAGAAGATGACCCGTATCGCTACCGCAATCGTTGGCTCCGCCGCTCTTCTCGGCGGCCTGGCTGCATGTTCTTCCGATGACGCACAGGATGCTGCTAACAACGCCAAGGATCAGGCGGGCCAGGTAGCAACCGACGCCACTGATAAGGCTGGCGACGCTATGGACGGAGCTAAGGACAAGGCTGGCGAGGCTGCTGATGGCGCTAAGGACAAGGCTGGCGAGGCTGCTGATGGCGCTAAGGACAAGGCTAACGAGGCTATGAACGGTCTGGGGCTGGGCGACGCTGCTGGCGAGGATGTGGCAGAGGCTGACCTGCCTGAGTCCATCACCGAGGCAGCTTCTTCCTTCACCTCCCCGTACGATTCTGAGGCTGGCGAGTTCAAGTCCGCTAAGAAGGTCGGCGACGCGGTTGCCGCTGAATACGAGAACGTCACCTTCGTTGAGTCCCCAGAGACTAATGGTGCACAGCCGCTGATCGGTAAGATTCGCGAGACCTGGGTTGCCAACGGTGCACTGGAAAACGAGATTGGTCTGCCGACCGCACCGGAGTCGGAGATTGAAAACGGCTGGGAGCAGCCGTTCACTAAGGACACCATGAAGTGGACCTCTGAGGACGGCCAGAACTACTCCGACTCCTACGAGAACAAGTAGTTCGACACGAACCGAAAGATTTTGAGCGTGCCGGTTGGCACGCTCTTTTTCTTTCCCCCTAACTAGTCAAGCTCCTCTTCCCCCCCCTAGTCAAAAACGCCAGAGGCACCGCGCCGATGTGCGCCAACAATGTTGATATCGACAATCCCCACGGCAGCCATTGATGCAAAGACCGTGGTGGGGCCTACGAACTTAAAACCAGCTTTCTTCAATGCCTTGGCAAGCGCCTCGGACTCCTCGGAGAAGCTGGGCACCTCTTCGATTGAACGTGGCTCGGGAGACTTCTCCGGTTTAAACGACCACATCAACTCGGCTAAGCCGCCGTTTTCACGCAAGGCAATAGTCGCGGCGGCGTTATTGATTACCGCGGTAATCTTCCTGTGATTCCGAATGATTCGTTCATCATTCATCAATCTTTCGACATCTTCGTCATCGAAATCAGCAACCGCATCGGGGTCGAAGTTCGCGAAGGCTTCCTGAAACGCGGGCCGCTTCTTCAGCACTGTCTCCCACGACAACCCCGCCTGAAATACCTCCAGGCTGAGCCGTTCGAATAGTCCTTGCTCATCGCGCACCGGCATCCCCCACTCGGTGTCGTAGTACTCTCTCAGCAGCTCACTGTGAGCAGCCCATGCCGGTCGAGCCAATCCATCCTCACCGATGATGAGCCCATTGTTTTCCGTGTAGTCCGATCCAATTTTCATCAGTCTTTCCAATCCCCCAATTCCGGTTTGACTTAGCTGAGCACCGCAGCTCTTAATTCATATGCTTGTGTTGACGCCCAACCAGAGCGCCATACACCAGATCCAGCGTCGGCGTTTCCACTTTCGCCTTCTGCCCCATCCGGCGGATCGCGCCAATCTGGGCATCGAGCTCATTGGTAAGTCCCGCGGTGTAGTCGCGCTGCATCGACGAGGTGTTGTCGTACCCTTGATCATCAGTAAAGGCCAAGGTCCGCGACACGATGTCCTCTGGCAGCGCAACGCCGCAGGCTCGACCGACTGCCTCGGTTTCTTCAAACATCCGCGTCAAGCTGTCGCGCATTTCCGAACGCAAGTAACCAATCGGACTATCAGCCAGGGCACCTAGGGCACCGAGGTTAGCCACGAACATCGCTTTTGCCCAGATATCGACCCAGATATCCGGGAGCTGTTCGCCACCGAGCCCAGCCATGTGCAATGCCTCGATAACTGCCCCGACCAGGTCATTAGTGGAGTCATCGAATGTGCCGATGTTCAGGCTCATCGGTCCTGGTCGGAAGGTGACTTCTGCCGGGCCAGTGTGGATAAAGAAACCGCGGATAACACCCGGGAACACCTTGTCTTCACCGAACCGCCCCGCTGCCAAATAAGGGATTTCCACCGAGTTATGGGTGGTCACCACTGCTGCACCAGCCGGAACTTGCGGGAAAGGATCGTTGCCCGGCAGCGCCTTGGTTGCCGCAATCACAACATCGACGTCGACGCCATCGGCAGTGAGTTCACCCCAATTGTCGGCTGCTTTGACGGGGATAATGCTGCGTTCCCCGTGCTCGTCGATAAGCGTGAGCCCCACCTCACGAAGACGTGTCAGGGTCTCGCCGCGGGCGAGAAAGACGACATCATAACCCGCTTGCACGAGGCGACCGCCAAACCAGCCGCCGACAGCTCCTACACCTAAAACTCCAATCCTCATAGCTGCCACCTTACGACTTCCGCACTGAGCGCGAAATAGGTTGCATGCGGTTGTCCACAGACAATCCAGGCTATCCCCAAATGTGAAATTTGAGCTTGAATTACTACCTTGTCAAAACTATGTAAAGCGGAGTAGGGTCGAAGTTAATAGATATCAACCCAGGGTTGTTACTCTTTTGAGGCAAGACCTGAGGCCCACAGTTTGTGGTGCCTCGGGTCTTTTTGCGTTTAACGGCCCTGCTTACTGTGAAGGAAGGTCACGATGGGGTCGTCAAAAGATTCCAGCGCGAGGGCAATAGTTGAAAACCTCGGTGGACCCGGAAACATCACAAGCATGACGCACTGTGCGACGCGTCTGCGTTTTGAACTCGGTGATGTCTCCAAGATTAACGAGGACAAGATTGACAAGGTGCCGGGCGTACTCGGTGTCGTTCACCAGGGCGATAACCGCTACCAGGTCATCTGTGGCGGTGGCGTCGAATCGATGTACACGGCAATTAAGCATCTACCGGAAATGAAGGGCGCCGGCGCAGTCGCCACTAAGTCCGACGCAGACGTTAAGGCAGAAGCTCGCTCGAAGGCACGCGGCAAGTACTCCTGGTTGGACAACTTCTTCGAGTACCTCTCCGATTCGTTCCGCCCAATCCTGGGTGTGCTGTTGGGCGCATCGCTGATTATCGCTATTGCCGCGGTTCTCGACGGTCTGAACATCGTCGACTTCCGCGCTGAGGATAAGTCCGCTACTTGGATTTTCGTCGATGCCATGTGGCGCAGCGTCTTCTACTTCCTGCCAATCATGGTCGCCTACAACGCAGCGAAGAAGCTGCGGGTAGATCCATGGCTGGGCGCAGCCATCATGGCTGCCCTAATGACGCCGGAGTTTATGAGTCTGCAGGATACCGATCGCTTCTCGGACACCATCAAGACAGTCAACGAGGAACTCGGTACCGAAACTTTCACCGCCAACATCTTCGGCCTGCCAATGCAGCTCAATGATTACGGCGGACAGGTCTTTGTACCGCTGATCATGGTCGCCATCCTGGCAGTGGTCTACCACGGTTTGAAGAAGGTCTTCCCGGAGAATGTGCAGATGGTCTTCGTGCCGTTTATCTCCATGTTGATTATGATTCCGCTGACCGCTTTCCTCATCGGCCCACTGGGAATCTGGCTGGGTAACGGCATCGGCTCCGGCCTGGCATGGATGAACTCGAACGCACCGTTTGTGTTCGCAATTCTCATCCCGATGCTCTACCCGTTCCTGGTGCCACTGGGTCTGCACTGGCCACTGAATGCGCTGATGCTGGTCAATATCCAGACTCTCGGCTACGACTTCATCCAAGGCCCGATGGGTGCCTGGAACTTCGCCTGCTTCGGAGCAACTGCCGGTGTGCTGGTTCTTTCCATGCGCGACCACGACACTCAGATGCGCCAAACTGCAACGGGTGCACTCGCTGCCGGTCTCTTCGGTGGTATCTCCGAGCCGTCCCTCTACGGTATTCACCTGCGCTTCAAGCGGATCTACCCGCGCATGCTGCTCGGCTGTTTCGCCGGCGGTCTGACTATCGCCATCCTGTCGGCTCCGTTCGGTGGTGTGACAACCAACGCCTTCGTCTTCACCTCCCTCATCACCACTGTCGTGTTCAAACCGATGTGGGTCTACCTGATTTCCGTCGCCGTGGCATTCTTCGTCGCCATGTTCGCCATCATTCTCACCGACTACCGCACGCCGGAAGAGAAGGCTGAGGCCGAGGCCGCACGCGCCGCAGAGCTTGACGACGAACCCAGCGACGCCACCCCACACGCTGCCACCAGTGGCTCCGATTCGGCTCCAGCTGAGGCTTCCGGTGACGCTGGTACCAACGCCGAGGCTGCCGCACCGGCTGCTGCGGCAGCTGGCGCCGGTGGTGTCGCAACTGCCGTTGATACCAAGCCTGTACAGGTGCAGGCCCCGGTTGCCGGTGAGGTTGTCAGCCTTGCCGAGGCCGGCGACGCGGTCTTTGCCTCCGGTGCTCTCGGTGACGGTGTCGGTATCAAGCCAACCAGTTCTACCGTGGTCGCACCCGTATCGGGCACGTTGATGACTGTGGCAAAGACCGGTCACGCCTTCGGTATTAAGACCGATGACGGTGTAGAGGTACTCGTCCACGTCGGTATCGACACAGTCAAGATGGCCGGTGAAGGCTTCGATGTCCAGGTTTCCAAGAAGCAGCACGTCGAGGCCGGCGATGTACTTGCCGAGGTCGATTTCGACAAGGTCAAGGAAGCTGGTTACCCAACCACGACACTGATGACCATCACCAATACCAAGAAGCTGACCGAGGTTTCCCCGGTCACCGGCATCTCCGTCCAAGCCGGCGACACGGTCATCGAAGTTCAGCCATAATTGATTTCTAGAAGGCATACCGGCCTGAAATCCCTCAACTTATGGAGGAGTTCACGGTTACCGACATGGAAATCCTGAGAGTATTCAATAACAACGTGGTCCTGGCCAAGGACGCGACCGGCGAGAAAATCATCACCGGCCGCGGCATTGGCTTCAAGGCCCGCCCGGGGCAGCCGGTTGATTCGAGCAAAGTTGTTCGCATCTTTGTCCCAGCGGAAGGCCGTGATCCGGACCATATTGCCACGATGCTCACAGAAATTCCGCTGGCTCACATGACTCTTGTGACCGATGCGGTAACCGCAGCCGGCCTGCCGGAATCGATGACGAAGAACGCTTCCCTCCTTGTGGCGTTAGCCGATCACATTGGTTTCGCCATCATGAGGGCAGCTAACGGGCAGCGAGCAGATTACCCGCTGCTCGCGGAAGTCAGCCAACTTTATAGTGAAGAATACGCGCAGGCGCAGGCGATTTTGTCGCATATCAATCACGCTCTCAATGACCGTCGTATAGCACCATTGCCCCGTTCCGAAGCAGTGGCTATTACGTTGCACCTGGTCAACGCCGGGTTTGCCACGGGTGATTTGAGCTTCACCTACACCATGACGGGCGTGCTGCAGCAGCTGCTCACAATCATTGAAAGTGATTTTGGTATCACGCTGGAGCCAGAGACTGTCAATGTAGGGCGCTTCATCACGCACCTGCGCTACTTGTTCGTCCGGATTGCCAAGCATGAGCAGTTGAAAGATCACTCCTCCGCTATTGGCCAGGCCATCCGTGACTCCGCCCCAGAGGCGTTTCGCTGCGCACAGCGTATCTCCGCAGTCATTGAACTGCGTCTGGGGTCGGGGCTGACGGAAGACGAAGTTTCCTACCTCACCCTGCACATTGCACGCATTGTGCAGGCAGCGGCTGTATCTCCCACCGCCTCCAGGGTTTCCCGGAGCGTGCGCGACGTTGATGCTAAGCAAGCACCAGCGGTGGGGTGTACAGGCACTGTGCCTGAGTCAGAAAATTTCACATATTCGACCCGAAAGGATTCAACCATGATTACTCGTACCGCTACCATCGGTTCCTCCGTAGGCCTGCACGCTCGCCCGGCTTCCCTGTTCACTCAGGCTGCTGCTGAGTACGACTACGACATTGTCATTTCCCTTGACGACGAAGAGGCCGATGCCGCCTCGATCCTGGAGGTCATGACCCTCGGCGCTAAGCACGGCGACGAAGTCACGCTGAGCTGCGAGGACGACTCCGCAGCTGCAGCTCTGGACGAGCTTGCAGCCATGCTCGAGCGCGACCTTGATGCCGAGTAAGCCCAGCTAGAACGCTCCTGGATAACACCACGGCACACCACGACCGACGAGTATCCCCGCAGAGGTCCCGAAAAGGAGATCGGAAGCAATGAACGAGCAGCACACTGTCATCTATGGCATCGGTGTCTCGACCGGTACGGCCAGCGCTGAAGTAGTAAAGGTACTCCCCGCCCCGGGAGTTGATACTCAAGAGCCGTCGTCGACCGATCCCGTCGCCGATGGTGAGCGCGTCCGCGCGGCGATGGCCAACGTCGCAGAGTCGCTGAAGAAGCAGGCTGAGCACTCCAGCCCGCAGGCACGCCCGATTCTGGAGGCCACTGCGCAACTGGCTTCCGATAGGGCGCTCGCCAAGGCCGTGGTGAAGAAACTCAAGGCAGGCTCCGGCATCACCCAGGCCGTTCACGATGCCGTTGAAGACTACGCGCAGCTCCTAACCAGTCTCGGTGGCTACATGGCTGAACGTGTCACCGACCTCTACGATGTTCGCGACCGCACAATTTGCGAGCTGCGTGGCCTGCCAAAACCGGGCGTCCCGGATGTTTCCACCCCAACTATTCTGCTTGCCGACGATCTCGCGCCCGCCGAAACCGTGGGTCTTGACCCCGAGTTTGTCGTAGGCATTGCCACCGCCGGTGGCGGGCCGACCAGTCACACGGCTATCCTCGCAGCACAGCTGGGCATTCCAGCCGTCGTTAAGGCGAAGGGCGTCATGGAACTCGAGGCCGGTACCTTCGTCGCCATTGACGGCGGCGCCGGTGAGGTAATTGCGAATCCGACCGCCGATGAGGTCGCCGCGTTAGAAGAGCGCGCTCGACGCCGGGAAGCAGCCCTGGCACAGTCTGTGGGCGCAGGCAAGACCGCTGATGGGTACCCCGTGAATCTGCTGGCCAACATTGGTACGGCGGAAGATGGTGAGTCTGCAGCAGCGCAAGATAATGAGGGCACCGGCCTGTTCCGTACTGAGTTCCTTTTCCTCGACCGCGACAAGGCTCCGAGTTTGGAGGAACAAACGGAAACCTACACTCGTGTGCTGAAGGCATTCGGTGAGCGACGCGTGGTTGTGCGCACGCTGGATGCGGGTGCGGATAAGCCGCTGAGCTTTGCCGACCTAGGCGAGGAAGAAAACCCGGCGCTGGGTCGCCGCGGACTGCGCCTGTCGCAGGTTCGGGAAGATTTGCTGGATACGCAGCTGGATGCACTCGCCGCTGCGTTTGACGCCACCGGCCGTAAGGCTGACCTGCGGGTTATGGCTCCGATGATCGCAACGGTCGAAGAAACAAAGTGGTTTGCAGACAAGGCACGGGAGCGTGGCCTGCCGAAGGTCGGCATCATGATTGAGGTCCCCGCAGCAGCAATTCGCGCGAAGCAGCTGCTGTCCATTGTGGACTTTGCCTCCATTGGTACTAACGACTTGTCGCAGTACACTATGGCGGCCGACCGTATGCAGGGGGCTCTGGCGGATCTCCTATCGCCATGGCAGCCGGCTGTGCTGCAAATGATTAAGTCCGCATGCAAGGGCGGCAATGCTACCGGCAAGCCCATTAGTGTCTGCGGTGAAGCCGGCGGTGACCCGCTGCTGGCACTGGTCCTGGTGGGCCTCGGCGTGAGCTCGCTGTCCATGGCTTCCAAGAAGGTGCCGGCCGTCCGCGCCGCTCTCCGCCTCCACGACCGCGCTACCTGCCAGCAGATGGCAGCATACGCTGTCGATGCCGAAACTGCGGCCGATGCGAAGGCCGCAGTGACCGCGCTGGTGGATCCGAAGGTGAAGGATCTGCTGTAGAGCGACGGAATTAGCACTAAGCCTGGCGTACACACGCTGTCAGCGTAAACGTGTGCGCCAGGCTCTTTCTCTTATGTTCGCTGCCCCATCACAGGCAGCAAATTTTCTGGGAAATTTCTTGATTTTCTCTCTCTCGAACGCCCCATTAGGATAAATAGAGTGCCTTCGTCGGCACCACCAACGCCGTCGAAGCCCCTTAATAATTCCAATAAAGACGGCTCATACAAGCCGCAACTTAATTCACGCATCAGGCTCCACCCAGCCCGTGAAAATTCACAATTTCACATTAAGAGTGTCAGTTTTCGACATCGTGGCCTTTCATCTACATGGGCACACGAACTGCAATTGCGCTGTTGTAACGGGCGTTTGCGCCACCGCAGCACAGGCAACAACGGCGTCGCCACAGCAGCTTGCAGCATCGCCCTTGACCTTACGGGCGACACTAATTTAGAAAGAACACAATTCTCATGACCAAGTCGAGCGGAGTGGAGTCCCCGAAGTCTTTCGCTTCCATTATCGTTGTTACAGCTCTCATGCTGTTTTCGATGTTCTTCGGCGCGGGCAACCTCATCTTCCCGCCGAAGCTCGGAGTGGATTCCGGTACCAATTTTGGCCCCTCAATCACCGGCTTCCTGCTCACCGGTGTGGCGTTGCCAGTTCTGGCCATCATCGCCATCGCCATTTCAGGCAACAACCTGCGTGACCTAGCGTTTCGCGCGGGCCGCATCTTTTCCTTAGGCTTCCCGGTAATCGCATACCTTTCCATCGGTGCTTTCTACGCTCTGCCGCGTACCGGTGCCGTGTCGTACGAAACCGGTGTCCAGCCGATTTTCGGCAGTGATTCACTGGCCGTCGCTGCGGCCTTCTACTTTGTTTTCTTCGGTATCGCCTTAGCACTTGCGTGGAATCCGAATGAAATTGTGTCCAAACTGGGCAAGATCCTCACCCCGGCTCTGCTAATTCTCTTGGTTGTATTGGTTGGAATGTCGGCATTCAAATTCGATGCCGCTCCGGCTGCGCCAATTGAGAAGTACTCCTCTACCCCATTTGCCTCCGGCCTGGTCGAGGGCTACCTCACAATGGACTCCATCGCCGGCCTGGCATTCGGCATCATTGTCATTTCTGCCCTCCGCGTCAGCGGTGTCCCAGAGGGCAAGCGTATGGTTCGCGGCACAATGATCTCAGGCCTGTTCGCCGGCATTTTGCTGGCCATCATCTACTTGGGTCTGGGCTATGTCGGCCAGGTGCTGCCGAATGCCGCCTCCTTCGATAACGGCTCGGGCATTCTCGCAGAGGCTTCCAAGCTGGCCATGGGCCAGGTCGGACAAATCGTCTTCGGCCTCATCGTTCTGCTCGCATGTATGACCACGGCTGTCGGCCTGATTGCCGCCACCAGCGAGTTCTTCAACCTGCTACTTCCGGGCATCAGTTACAAGGCATGGGCGATTATCTTCACGGTCATGTCCTTCGTAATGGCAACACAGGGGCTGTCTCAGGTACTGGCGATTGCCGCGCCAATCATCACCTTTATTTACCCGCCGGCTATCACGCTGATTGCACTGACTCTTCTCGACCCGGTCATTTCCTACTCCTTCAAGCTGCATTACACCTACCGCCTGGGCGTCTGGGTTGCCACCATCTGGTCGGGTATCTCGGTGCTCTCCGGTTTGGGTGTCGGTGGTTCTGCTTTGGCGGACTTCCTCAGTCTCGTACCTGGTCAGACCATCGAGTTCGGATGGTTCCTGCCAACTCTGGCAGCGACGGTAATTGGTTACGCAATTGACGTCGTCACGCGAAAGCAGCGCGCAAATCGCCCGGCGAGTGTGCTTGCCGACGATGCCGTTACAGAAGAGGTAGCCGAAAAGGCGTAAAACCACACCCGGTCATTTGCGTTGCTTAACGTAAATACCGCACGCTAGAGAAGTAAATTCCATCCGAACAAGGATTGACTATGAGTACCCGAATGCGTTTTACGCAAACGCTCCTATTCCGCGTTATTGTCGCGATTATTCTGGGCATTGTCTGCAGCTTTTTCTTCCCGGAATGGCTGGCTCGAATTTTTGTCACTTTCAATGGCCTCTTTGGTAACTTTCTGGGCTTCTTTATTCCGGTGCTGATTTTTGCCCTCATCACGCCGGCGATTGCCAGCCTGGGCCGTGGTGCCGGAAAGTGGTTGGGTATTACCACTGCTATTGCCTACGGCTCGACGGTGTTTTCGGGCCTATTGGCCTACGCCGCCACCCAGGGGCTCTACCCTTGGCTGCTCGGCGCTGATCAGGCCGGTGCATCGGTGGATATTGATGAGGGCGCGCTGGGGAGCTTCTTCAATGTAGAGATGCCACCGCCGTTTGACGTCATGACCGCCCTGCTGCTGGCTTTCACGGTCGGCGTGGCGATGACCACCGTGAAGTCGGACTCGCTCTACCGCGGTGCGACACAGCTGCGCGATGTGATTATGAAGATCATCTCGGCGTTTATCATCCCGCTGCTGCCGATTTACATCTTCGGCATGTTCCTGTCTATGGGCATGAACGGCAACCTGACCACGACGCTGTCGATGTTCTTCAAGGTGCTCGTTCTGGCAGTCATCGGCACCGTGCTTCTGTTGGCAATCCAGTTCTCCATCGCGGGTGCCATCGCTGGCCGCAGCCCGTGGCAATCCCTGAAGAACATGCTGCCGGCCTACGCCACCGCGCTCGGCACCTCGTCCTCGGCCGCTACCATTCCGGTGACTTACAAGGCCGCGCTGAAGAATGGTGTCTCGGAGAAGGTCGCTGGCTTTACCGTGCCGCTGTGCGCGACCATTCACCTGGCCGGTTCGATGATGAAGATCATCCTGTTCGCGTTTGCGGTGATGTTCATGGCGGACAAGCCGGTTTCGCCGGGTATGGCCATCGGCTTCATTCTCACTTTGGGTATCACCATGATTGCGGCTCCGGGCGTTCCGGGTGGCGCAATTATGGCCGCGGTCGGTGTGCTGCAGTCCATGCTCGGCTTCGATCAGGAGCAGGTCGCTTTGATGATTGCCGCCTACATCGCCATCGACTCCTTCGGTACCGCATGCAATGTCACTGGTGACGGTGCAATTGCCATGATTGTTAACCGCTTTGCCAAGGATGATGTCATCGACCGTTCCGAAGAGCTCAGCTTCGACGCTGAAGAGGCCAATTCCGCATCTTCCACAACCGAGGCCTAACTGGCTTCGGTGCATATGTAAAAATTAAAGAAAACATCCACCGGTCAACCCCGTCGCAATCTTTCAAAAGGCCTTCTTATGGGCCGATGCGGCGGGTGTTGGCATACATGTAAGGGGCCCGCCTTGGACTTCATTTCGACTCGCGACCCAGAGCGCACGCCGCACAAGTTCTCAGACATTCTCCTGGGAGGTCTCGCTAACGACGGTGGCCTCTACCTGCCGGTCGAGTACCCACAGGTTGACGATGCCACTTTGACGCGTTGGCGCTCCGTGCTTGTCGACGACGGTTACGCAGCCTTGGCTGCAGAGGTCGTCAGCCTTTTTGTGGACGACATTCCACTGGAGGATTTGCGCGGTATCTGTGCACGGGCGTACACCTACCCGAAGTTCTCCGATCCGGATATTGTGCCGGTGACGAAGCTGGAAGATCAGCTCTACATCGGTCACTTGTCCATGGGCCCCACAGCGGCATTCAAGGATATGGCGATGCAGCTGCTCGGTGAGTTCTTCGAGTATGAACTGGCTCGTCGTGGCGAGACCCTGAACATCCTCGGCGCCACCTCTGGTGACACGGGTTCCTCGGCCGAGTATGCAATGCGCGGCCGTGAGGGAATCAGCGTGTTCATGCTAACTCCGGCTGGTCGAATGACCGCGTTCCAGCAGGCTCAGATGTTTGGTCTG
This sequence comes from Corynebacterium sp. LK10, assembly GCF_008042455.1. Lineage (NCBI taxonomy): Bacteria > Bacillati > Actinomycetota > Actinomycetes > Mycobacteriales > Corynebacteriaceae > Corynebacterium > Corynebacterium sp. LK10. The sequence goes on along the minus strand of NZ_NOVT01000002.1, from coordinate 228,551 downwards.
CAGGATGCCAACATTCACAACGTCGCCCTCGACGGTGTCTTCGACGATTGCCAGGACATCGTTAAGGCGGTCTCCGGTGACTTGGAGTACAAGGCCAGCCGCCACATTGGCGCAGTCAACTCCATCAACTGGGCTCGCCTGATGGCTCAGATCGTGTACTACGTCTCCTCGTGGATTCGTGTCACTGGCGGCAACGGTGCTGAGGCGAACAACGCGCAGAAGGTCAGCTTCAGTGTGCCGACCGGCAACTTCGGTGATATTTGCGCCGGCCATATTGCGCGCCAGATGGGTGTGCCAATTGACCGCCTGATTGTGGCTACCAATGAAAACGATGTCTTGGATGAGTTCTTCCGCACGGGTGCCTACCGCGTGCGCAGCGCTGCGGAGACTCAGGCTACCTCTTCCCCATCGATGGATATCTCCCGCGCGTCTAACTTCGAGCGTTTCATCTTCGATCTGCTGGGGCGCGATGCTGAGCGCACTGCAGACCTCTTTGGTGTCAAGGTCAAGGAGGGCGGCTTCTCTCTTACTGCTGATCCGATCTTCCCGGAGGCTTCTGCCCAGTACGGTTTCCTCTCCGGTCGCTCGACTCACGCTGACCGCGTCGAGACCATCAAGGACTGCTGGGAGCGCCTAGAGGTCATGGTCGATCCGCACACCGCTGACGGCATCCACGTCGCCCGCGGCCTGGTAGACCAGGTATCCACCCCAATTGTCTGCCTGGAGACCGCTCTGCCGGTAAAGTTCTCCGAGACCATCCTGGAGGCCACCGGACGCGAGCCGGACTGCCCGGAGCGTTTCGCGGACATCATGAATGCCCCGCGCCGCGTTACTGAGCTGCCGAATGATGTCGATGTGGTGAAGAAGTTCATCGACGACAACGTGGCTTAAAACCGGGCATAGCCCAACCTCCCCCCCCCCATCCGCGCAGCAGCGATGTGGAATAGTGCCCTCTTTTTTAAGGGCAAACGGCATTATCTTGGGCTATAGGGCTGTTATTACCCCCGTGATTACCTCACAATTGTTCACATGAGTTTCACTCGAGTTAATAGCCGTCCTATGCCCCACGCGCCCGCATCTTCCCCGCAGGAAGGTTCCCAAAAGACAACCACGGTCTCGCGGGCGCTGGCCGACACACTGGCCCAGCACTGCGACCACTGCTTCGGTCTCATCGGCAACGCGAACTCCCACTTCACGTCAGCCCTTACTGAATCGGGATTCGGCTACTCCTCCGTCCGACACGAATCGGCTGCTGTCGGGGCCGCCGATGCATTCCACCGTGCAGGTGGAGGGCTTGCCATCGCGACCGCCACTTGCGGCGCAGGATTTACCAATGCGCTAACCACTCTGGCCGAGGCTCGAGTAGCCCGTATTCCGCTAATTTTTGTCGTCGGCACGCACCCGGAACGCCCACGTCCCTTTGACCTTAATCAGGCGGCGCTCCTCGACGCCCTCGACGTCTGTCATCGCACCGTTACTCCCGAGTCCGCGCTTGACGACGCAAACTTTGCGGTCCAGCACGCACTGAGTTCTCGGCAGCCTGTCGTGCTGCTGCTCCCCTATGACATCCAAGAAGCACCGATTACGGCATCTGCGTCTGAAACACAGTCGACTAATCAGGAGCATCTGCACACCGGCCGACCAGAATGGTTGGAGTCAACTGTCGCGTCGCTGGCCGAGGAACTGCAAACTGCCCGTCGCCCACTCATTATTGCTGGTAGAGGTGTGTTGCTCTCTGGTACCGCAGATCTAGTTCGCCGCATCGGGGACGGTGCGGGGGCACTGTTTATGCACTCAGCGATGGCTCGTCATGTGCTTTCCAGTCCGTGGCAGATTGGCACCGTGGGCGGTTTTGCGCACGCGTGGCAGGTGGAGCTAGCTCGACAGGCCGATGTGGTGCTGTTCCTGGGAGCAAGCTTCAACGCTTTCCAAAACCGTGGCGGCAACATGTTTGCACCGGACGCGAAGATTATCCAGGTTGTCGACGAGCCCCATCCCGCTGCTCAGCCGTCGGTGACACCGCTATTGGCTAAGTTGGAGGAACTTCTGCCCGTACTGGCAGAGCAGCTGGAGAAGTCCCGGGGGGGCGTCGTCAAGCACATGGCGTGCGGAGTTGAAGACACTGCCGACGACAGCGGAGGTCGAGTCGCTGACGTGCGCGGATGGCCGGTTGGATCCGCGGGCGTGCCTGCAGTATCTGAATCGTATCCTGCCCAATCAGCGCGCTGTGTGTACTGACGGTGGCCATTTCCTGGGGTGGGTTCCGAAATATCTTGATGTGCCTGGTCCGCAGCAGCAAGTGATTGTGGGCACGGCGATTCAGTCAATTGGTTTGGGCATGGGGTCACTTGTCGGCCTCGCGGCGGCACGCCCCAAGGACTATTGCGTGCTAGTCGCCGGTGACGGTGGCGGCACGATGGGTATTGCGGATTTACCTGCGGCGATTGAGCAGCTGCGGCGTGGTCGTGGCGGTTGCGTGGTGTTCATTAACGATGCTGCCTATGGCGCGGAGCTGCACCAGTTTGGCGATGTCGGGTTGGACACCTCGTCCATGGAGATTGCCGACTACGACTTCGCCGCAGTCGGACGTGCCTATGGCGCTCACGGTTTCAGTGTCGGCGAACCTGAGGACTTTGCCCAACTCGACGCCTACTTCCATGACGTTTCCAACTCCGATGAGGCTTCCGTTGCCGTAATTGATTTCAAGGTCTCACGGCTGGTGGTCGCGGACTTCGTGAAGGAAGTTCTGGCTAAGGCACAAAGGTAGTTTGCCGCAGGCATGATCGGGGCCATCTAGGCCCCGGTGCGACCCCTCTTCAGGCCGGTTGGTTGATGGGGTCTACAATGTGGCGAGTGGTAAAGCAGCGTAACGGTAAAGATCAGATTTCATCAACAGATCAGCCCGCCACAGCGGTGGCAAAGGACCCGCGCGAGCACGTCACTGGCCGCGCGATTGCCGTCTGGCTGGCGGCGCTGATTACCTACATCGTTGCCATCGTCGGCCGCACCTCCATGGGTGTCGCTGGCGTCGAGGCGCTCGATCGCTTCCATATCAACGCCTCCCAACTCGCGCTGTTCACCGCCGTGCAGGTTGGCGTCTACGCCCTGGCGCAGATTCCGACGGGCATCATCATTGACCGCGTCGGCGCCAAGAAAACGATGGTCGTGGGCGCACTGATCATGGCGCTAGGCCAGGTCATCATCGCGTTTACGACATCGTATCCGCTGGCTGTCATCGCTCGTGTGTTCATCGGCGCCGGCGATGCCACCGCATTCCTCGGTGCGATGCGACTGCTTCCCGCGTGGTTCCCACTGCGCGTCACTCCGCTGTTCACGCAGCTCACGGCTGGTCTTGGCCAGCTCGGCCAGTTCATCTCTGCGGTCCCGTTCCTCGCGATTCTGCACGCCGCGGGGTGGGGGCCCGCGTTCTTGTCGCTGAGCACCGCGGGTCTTCTCATCGCTATCGTAGGCATGATCGCGCTTGCCGACGTCCCGGAGAACTCCTCCACAGCCAAGATGTCACTTCGTAAACGCCGCGCCGCCAAGAAGGCCGCGAAGACGGCTGCCAATGGCGGAGCCTCTGCCGCAGCCGATGAGAAACTAACTATCGGCCAGACTCTGAAGATTGTGACCACTCACCCGGTGTGCTGGCAGGGTTTCTTCACTCACTGGACTGGTTTGATGCATCAGTGCATCTTCACATTGCTGTGGGGCATGCCTCTGATGATGCTAGGTATGGGTCTTAAGCCCTCCGAGGCCAGTGTGGTGCTGGTCGTTAACACGCTGTCAGTAATTATCGCCGGGCCGTTGATGGGCATGGTCTCGGCACGCACCGGCCGCGACCGTATCAAGGTTGTTGTCGCAATCGCGTTTATCAACATGGCCGTCTGGATTGTGTTCCTGGCACCGAGCAACCCACCAGCGTACTGGGCAATTATTGTAGTCAACATCCTAATGGCCGGTCTTGGTGCAATGTCCAACTTCGGCTTTGACTCAGTGCGCGAAGAGGTCGATCGCAAGGTACTCGCCACCGGCACTGGGTTGGCGAATATGGGCGGTTTTGTGGCCACCATGCTCGCTGCACAAGGTGTCGGCTTCCTGCTGGATATTGCAGCTCCCGATGGAAACTACACCTGGGAGACCTTCCGCATTGGCTGGTTGGCTGTCGTCGGTGTGTGGGTGATCGGTTTCGTTGGCCTGCTGGTGGCAAAGCGTGCGGCAGCACGCTTTGTCGCCCAGCAAAGCCGTTTTGAGCTGGAACCTACGGAGTAGGAACTACAGGAAGCCGAAAGACGGAGCGGCTAGAACAGCGAAAGCTGCTCTGGCCCTTCCAGTCCCTCCGAGTCATCCGAGTCCTCCGATCGCCCAGAGGAGTCTGCGTGGCCGCTATCCGCCGTGCGTTCGCTGCCATCAGTCTGAGCACCATGGGAAACGCGCTCACCGGTGTCAGTTTCGGGGGCTGCGTTCTCCGGGACGTCGTCAAGCGAAGGCGTTGGTTCTACGGCCTCACGCTCATACATTTCCTGCAACTTCTCGGTCTTAGTAATGCGGACTAGCTCGGCGTAGATGACCAGCTTCATAGAACTATTGACCAGTGGCCCCAGCTGGGAAAACAGGACATCAACGTCACCGTCAACCGCGAGGCATGCGCGACGCAGGCTCTCCTCGGAAATAATCCAGCGGGAGGTTTCCGCGCAGGTTTCGCGGTCACCGATGAAGTCCAACGCGAGGGCAACCTGATTACTGGCGACGCCATCCAGTGTGGCAGCCAGACGCTCGTTAGGCGCGACATCCTTGAACAGGCGGGCAATCTGGACTGCCTCCGCCGTCGGCACCTGGCCAGCGGCATACTCAGCGATAAGTTCAGCGATACGCTGAGCGCCGACGTGCTGATCAGTCAGCCAAATGTCGTGCAAGGCATACATGATGGCCATGGCCTGCCACGAGGCGTGCCCATGGTAGAGAATGCCCAAGATGCCGGCCTGCTCCAGCAGCCAACCGACCATCGCGTCCCCATCGGCGCCGTTGCGAGCGCAGAGGTTGTCGATATTCCAAGCCATATGCCCTTCGACGCAGCAGCCATAGAACTTCTGGTCTTCCTCCAGCTGTGCGGCCAGCGACACTACTTCACGTGCGGCAAACGGGTAGCCGTAAGCAAGGGTGGCATGCGACAAATCATCGACACCCACCGTCACCCACGGAAACTCACCGTGCCACGGACCGCGACCAACGAGGAAGCCCGCCACGAGATACGCCCAACGGGTCGAGGCATCGGCGTTGTACCAGTACTGCAGTGCGCGCGGAGTCGGATGCCCGCTGTCAGCGTGAATTAGTCCCGCGTTGACCAGCATCTCCACAATCCAGGGCGCCGCGAAACCGCTCGCGCCTATTGATGCTGCAAAGTCCTGAATCCACAGCAGGCTCGATTCCTCATACATGTGCAACGGGTCCTTCAGGCGCCCGTCGCCGCTGCCCGCAGCATCCATAAACGCCGAAGCAAACGCCACCGCAGCCACAGAAGCTTCGGTCAACTCCTTTGACTCCAGCGTTGCCGGGAAAGACTCCGTCGGATGCGGCTTACGAATCGACCACATGTCGCCCTTGAGCGCCAACGCGACTGCGCCCACCAGGCGGGCAACCTCTGTCGGCCCGTTGTGTGCTTCCGCCTCTTGCTCGAATACCGGCATTGCCGGTTCTTCAACCACAGTCAGCAGCAGACGCTCTTCGGCCCATCGCACCGCGTCGGCACGCAGTTCGGACCACATGTAGGAGGGCAAGTATTTCTCGTCGGTTGCCATCCAACGCAGCTCATTGCGAATATCCACCGGCGCTGTCATCACCAGCGCCCGCACCTTCACCGGATCGCAGAGGAAGCCTGCAATTTGCTCCACCTGGCGAGCCTGCAAATTGCGCACCGTCAAATCGCTGGCGTTCAGAGCTCGCGGTGCGCCCTCTCCCCGCGCGCTATCCGGCTCCAGCCCCATGCGCTCCATACGGCGACTCAGCACATCCGCTGGCATATTCGCCACCAAGTCGGCGACGCGGAAGCTGAGACTCGGTTCCGCCGGGAACACCTCCGAAATATGTGGCGGCACATGCCACACGCCCGCCGGTTCCTCCCACACGAGCCCCTGGCGCTGGCCACGGCGTAGCACATGCTCAAGCTGTTGCTTGCCGACGCGACGACGTTTGCGGTCAACACCCTTCGGCGTATCGTGCGCCATCACGTCCGCATCCGATGCCCAATAGGCCACTTCTGCGAGGGTATCCAGCGATGCGGAATCCTCCAGAATATGAACTAAGTGAGCCACATCGAGAACATCGGGATCACAAAAAGACAGCGCCGTATGCGCTGAATCCTGTGACATCAGCAATTCCACCGCCTCTTGTCCAGCAGCTGAGGTGTCAGCTGCTGGACACGTGCGGCTCAATAAAAAACGCAGGTCAGTGCCATCGAGGTTGAGAATGAAATCCTCATACCTAGGGCGTACCGAGTAATCGACGTTGCGTTCCATAGCCCACCATTATGCCCGGTCGCCGTGCTAAGACAAAGGCTGCACCCCGCTGCCGCATAATGAGCCTCGCGGCAAGGTTCGGCAGACCTCTGCCCGGGCTACTCGTGGTCGGGGTTCTCCTCACCCCAAAACACGCGATTGACGACACGGCTGGAGTGGCGAGTCAGACGCAAATAGTGCTCAATAAAACCGTTGGAATCCGATACATCCCATCCTGCCGCACCTGCGACCTGAGTCAGCTGACGTCCCGGCTGTGGCAGCTGGTCCGTGCGCTTACCACGCGTGAGCACCAGCGCATTACGAGCATTCGTCGCCATCAGCCAGGCATCCCGAAGTGCGTCGGTATCCTCCGCATCTAGAATCTCGCGATCTTTCAGCACTTCCAGACACTCCAGCGTCGACGTGTTGTGCAACTCCGGCACTTCGTGGGCATGCAGCATGATTAGCAGCTGCACAGTCCATTCAATATCGGTCAGTGCGCCGGAACCGAGTTTGGTGTGGGTACGCCGATCAGCGCCGCGCGGCAGTCGCTCCGAATCAACACGCGCCTTCATACGGCGGACATCGCGAACCATCTTGGCATCAGCTCCGCCCTGTGGGTACCTCAGCGAATCGATGGCCTTGAGGAAGCGGGTGCCGAGGTCTTTATCGCCGGCTATCCAGGTAGCACGTAGCAGTGCCTGAATCTCCCAGGTTTCACCCCAGCGCTCGTAGTAGGTCACATAGGAATCCAGGGTCCTGACAATCGGGCCCGAGCGTCCTTCTGGACGCAGGTCCACATCGACCTCCAGTGGCGGATCTTGGCTTGGCTTTGCCAGCCGACGACGCAACGAGTCACAAATCCTGGTTGCCCACTTGACCACCTCGGAATCGTCGACAAGCGGCGTTCCTTCGGCATCCTTGCGAGGTTCACAGATAAACATCACGTCGGCATCGGAGCCGTAGCCCAGTTCAGCACCGCCAAGTCGCCCCATACCAATCACGGAGATAACGCCTGGGACCTCCGAGTCCGGATGCTCCAGCGACCACGCACGGATTTCGGCGGCGAGGGCAGCTTCAAGCACGTTGTCCCACACCATCGACAGAGAGTGACAGACCTCTTGCACATCCATCAGCCCGAAGAGATCCGCGGAGGCAATGCGCGCGAGCTCTGCACGGCGCAACGCACGTGCCACACCAATGGCCTTAGCTGGACTGTTGTGACGGGCAGCCGCTGCGACCAGCGCACGCCCGACGGCATCGGAGTCGGTATTCAGTAGCTTCGGCCCGGACGCACCGTCGCCGAACCGTTTAATTACGTCCGGCGCACTCATAATCAAATCAGACGCGTAGGGGGAAGAACCGAGCACGCGCATCAGCCGCTGACCGACGACGCCCTCATCGCGCAGCGTTCGCAGAAACCAGGTTTCGTCGTGGAGCTTCTCAGAGAGCTTGCGATAATTGAGCAGACCCGCATCGGGGTCTGGCGTCGACGATAGCCACTCCATCAGCGTCGGTAGGAGCATCGCCTGAATACGCGACTTGCGCGAGGTGCCTGCCGCCAGCGCAGAAAGATGCTCGTAGGCGCGATCCGGGTACTGATAGCCCAGCGCGGCCAGCTGGCGCTTTGCCGCATCGGCCGATAGCTGCAGGGTTCCAATGTCCTGCTCCACCACGGAGTTCAGCAGTGGACGGTAGAAAAGCTTGTTGTGCAGGGAGCGGATCTGCGAGCTGGCCAGTCGAACCTGCTTGGCCAGCGGTTTGCTGGCATCGGTGCCGCCCTCACCGACGAGGCCAGAGGCTCGACCGAGCCACTGAAGAGCTTCGGTGTCGTCCTCGGCGGGCAACAAATGCGTCCGTCGCATCTTCTGCAGCTGCAGGCGGTGCTCTAACAGACGGATGAATTCGTAGGCGTTAATCAGCGCGGCACCGTCTTCGCGACCGATGTAGCCAGCCTCGACAAGTGCATCGAGTGCCATCACAGTTGGCAGCACGCGGAGGCTATCGTCATAGCGACCGTGGACCAACTGCAACAGCTGCACCGCGAACTCGACATCACGCAGACCACCGCGTCCAAGCTTGAGCTCTCGGTAGCGAAGCTCTTCGGGGACGTTTTGTACCACGCGGGCGCGCATGCGTTGAACGTCGTCGACGAAAGATTCTCGCTGAGAGGCCGTCCACACCATCGGGGCCAGAGCATCGATGTATTCGCGGCCCAGCTCGACATCGCCTGTCATCGGCCGCGCCTTCAATAATGCCTGGAACTCCCAGGTTTCAGCCCAACGCTTGTAGTAGGCGACGTGGGAATCCACGGTGCGTACGAGTGCACCCGACTTGCCCTCCGGGCGGAGATTCGCGTCGACCTCAAAGAAGCAGTGGCAAGAAATCCGGATAAATTCGCTGGCCAAGCGAGTAGCTCGCGCATCCGCCGGCTCTGCGACGAAAATGACATCCACATCGGAGATGTAGTTCAGCTCTTCCGCACCACACTTACCCATGGCGATTACGGCCAGGCGTGTTGAGACCGGTGCGGAAGGAAAGACCTGTTGAACAGCCACAGACAGTGCAGCCGTCAACGCTGCATCCGCCAAGTCACTGAGTGCCTCCGAGACCTGACGGAATGGGACTTGTGGCTGTCCAGGGCGGCGGGGACCCCGTGGGTACGTACCAGCCAAGTCGTGGCACGCAATACGCATAATCAAGTCGCGGTAGGCGCACTGCATCGCAACTTCGGCCTCACGACCGGTGAGCTTCGCACGGTACAAACCGGGGCCTTCAAGCGTGGCGGGCGCAACGACCGGCTTGCGGTACTCCGGATCCTCCTGCTTTTCCAGACTGGCCTCATCAGTGAGTTCGATGACCTCGGGCACAGCCCCAACGCTGGAGAGCATCTCGCGGAACATGTCTGCCTCAGTGGGAAGCTCAGCTTGGAGCAGAATCCACTTTTCTGGGTGCGCAACCAGGTGATCGCCCAGTGCACTCGATCCTCCGAGCAGCGCAAACATACGCGTACGCAGCGGAACCTGCTCACGCATGGCCTCATCGAGGCCAGACCAGGTGGCCCAGTTCTCCAGCTTTCCATCCTGCTCCAGCTCGTCGAGAGCGCCTTTAAGCCGCACTAGTGCCACGAGCGCCAGCTTGGGGTCGCTGGCTCCGGCAAGCCCCCACAACAGCTGTAGGGACTCCTCGTTGTACCACCCCAAATCTTCCAGGTCAGCGCGCGTCCGATCGTCGTTACGCAAGCCCAGCGCTGCGGGCCGCGGCACTGACTGGCGAGATGTGCGAGGTCGATTCATCACCATTGAAACTGGTCACCCAAAAAACAAAATAAAGACGAAAAAGGAAAGCAGCGATGCGGGGAAACTAATAATCCAGGGTTGTGCGCAGCTCCCACTGCGTCACCTGACGCTGGAACTCGCGCCACTCGCGCCACTTATTGAGCAGGAAGAACTCGTAGACATGGTCACCGAGAGCATCGGCCACCAAATCGGAGCGTTCCATCTCCTGCAGCGCCACCTCCAGGGACGTCGGCAAATCGCGGTAGCCCATCGCACGTCGTTCCCGCTTGGTCAACTCGGAGATGTTGTCCTCTGCCTGCTCCGGAAGCTGGTAGCCCTCCTTAATTCCCTTCAGGCCGGCGGCCAAAATCACCGAGTAAGCAAGATACGGGTTACAGGCCGAGTCCAAGGAACGAATTTCCACCCGGCGCGAATGTGCCTTACCCGGCGAGTACATGGGCACACGCACGAGAGCCGAGCGGTTGGCCATTCCCCAGGTCGCGGACGTCGGAGCCTCATCACCAAATGCGGTGCGCTTGTAGGAGTTGACCCACTGATTGGTCACAGCGGAAATCTCGCTGGCATGAGTCAGAATGCCGGCAATGAAACCCTTTGCGGTGTCGGAGAGCTGATTTTCATCATCCGGATCGTGGAATGCATTTGTGTCCCCTTCGAAGAGGGAAATATGCGTGTGCATGCCATTGCCCGGCAAGTCCTGGAAAGGTTTCGGCATGAATGTCGCCTGCACACCATTTTTCATTGCAATCTGCTTAATGATGTAGCGGAAAGACATCACGTTATCCGCCATAGTCAACGGATCGGCGTAGCGCAGATCGATTTCCTGCTGGCCCGGCGCGTTTTCGTGATGGGAGAACTCCACAGGGATTCCCATGTCTTCCAACACCGTGATCGCCTCTTGGCGAAAGCGGGGTGCGCGGTCGTAGACCGCCTGGTCAAAGTAACCGCCATTGTCCGTTGGCACCGGCGGCTTTCCATCAGTAGCCAGGCTCTCTACCAGGAAAAACTCAATCTCCGGGTGGATGAACGCGTGGAAGCCCTCGTCGGCAAGCGCCTTAATTTGGCGGCGCAGCACCTGGCGTGGATCTGCCCACGATGGCTGACCATCGGGCATGACGATGTCGCAGAACATGCGTGCGGACGTGATTGTGTCTTCTTTGTGCAGGCGTGGCATGACCTGGAACGTCGAGGGATCCGGTTGCGCGATAGTGTCGGCCTCGGAGACGCGGGAAAAGCCCTCTACCGCGGAGCCATCGAAACCGATGCCCTCTTCGAAGGAACCCTCGAGCTCAGCCGGTGCGACGGCAACGGACTTCAGGTACCCCAAAATGTCGGTAAACCACAGACGGATATAGCGGATATCTTGCTCTTCGATTGCGCGGAGGACGAATTCCTGCTGACTGTTCATACTTTCCAACGTTACCCAGGTGCCCGGATTCGCGGTACGCATTTTGACCATCCGGCGTGGCTAGCCAACTGCCACACCCGCGTCATAACTGCTGCCCTCGTGGTCTCGAATTGCGTGTGACTATGGCATGCTCTATTAGCATGAGCGGAAAAAAGATTCGTCTGAATAATCTGGCCGAATGGAAGGCTGAGTCTCGCCCCTGGGCAATGCTGACTTGCTACGACTACTCCACCGCGCGCGCTTTTTCCGCCGCTGGTGTCGAGCTGCTACTGGTCGGCGACTCTGCAGCAAACGTCGTCTACGGCTACGACACCACCACCGAGATCACGCTGGAAGAAATGATTCCGCTTGCTCGCGGTGTCGTCCGAGGCGCTGGCAACGCACTTGTGGTTGCCGATTTACCCTTCGGCACTTACGAGGCCTCCGATGAGCAGGCCGTGCTGTCGGCCGCGAAGATGATGCGCGAAACCGGCGCACACATGATCAAGATCGAAGGTGGCGTGCGCATCGCTCCGCGCATCCGTGCGCTGGTCAACGCCGGCATTCCGGTCATGGCGCACATCGGTTTCACTCCGCAGTCCGTCAACGCGCTGTCCGGCTTCAAGGTACAGGGACGCGGTGCGGGGGCGGAACAGCTGCGTGCCGACGCCCACGCGGTAGCCGATGCTGGTGCCTCGGCCGTGGTCCTGGAAATGGTGCCTGCAGATTTGGCCACTGAGATTACCCGTGAGCTATCCATCCCAACCTGTGGCATTGGCGCTGGTAACCAGTGCGATGGCCAGGTTCTCGTCTGGCAAGATGCCTTTGCAGTTCCGGCCGATGGCCGCAGGCCGTCGTTTAGTTCGGTGTTCGAAGAGGTCGGCGAGATGCTGACCAAGGGAGCTAAGCAGTATGTCGACCAGGTGCACTCCCGCGAGTTCCCAACTGAGGCGCAGAACTTCTCGGGTTAACCGCCCTGGGGTGAGCCGTTTTTGGACTGGGCTTTCGCTTAAAGGCCCCGCCCAGCCCCCGTCTACGTCTAAGGGCACCGCCCAGTCCAGGCAATCAAATACGAAAACCAAACATCCGTAACTTAAGGGTTCTTCGATTCGGGGGTAGAATTGGTGCTTATGGCATCTAAGTCTGGTTCTAAGTCCAAAACTCCAACTGCGGCGTTGGAGGTGGAATCTAAGTTCTCAGCTACCCCAGAGGTGGTAGCCCCATCGTTCGATTTCGTTCCACAGGTTGGCTCCACCACCACTGAGGTGCGAAATCTCTCCGCGATTTATCTGGACACGGCGGACCTGCGTCTGACCCGGTCCAAGCACACCCTGCGTCGCCGCACCGGCGGCCCCGATGAGGGTTGGCATCTGAAGGCGCCGGGCAACGGCGGTCGCCTCGAATATGGCGTTGACCTGGAAGAGGGCTCTGTTAACGGTGAAGGCCGCGACGCCGACTACGTCGTGCCCACTGAGTTGCTTGCCCCTGTCCGCGCAATTGTTCGCAATCACCCGCTGCAACCAATCGCGCAGGTAGACAATGAGCGCCACGTCACCACGGTGTTTGCCCTCGATGGCACTCCCATGGCGGAGTTCGCGGATGACCACGTCACGGCGACTTCCTTCCTCGACGGCGGCGAAACCACCACCTGGCGCGAGTGGGAGATTGAGCTTCTGGGGGATTGGGCAGATCACCCGGACGGCAAGGCTGTAATGGCAGCGATGTCCAAGGTCGCTGAGGTAGCTGGCGCCGTGCCGTCGGAAAGCCCGTCGAAGTTGGCGACGGCGTTGGGTGCCTCCATCGACTCTGCTCCCCTACCGCCTGTTCCGGCGAAGCTGCCGAAGGGCACGCCGGGGCGCACCGTGGTCGATGCGCTGGCCGCTAACGTGGCCAAGATGGTCGAGTACGACCCGAAGGTACGCCGCGATGAGTTCGACTCGGTGCATCAGATGCGCGTCGCCACTCGTGAGCTGCGCAGTCACATGCAGACCTTCCACGGCATTGTCGTGGGCGATAAGGTCGCTGAGCTGGAGAGCAACCTCAAGCAGCTGGCGGGTGTTCTCGGTGTGGCCCGTGACGCAGAGGTCGTTGCTATGCGCTGGGAGGAGCTGCTGGCCAATCGCGAAAGCGCCGCTATCGGCGAGGAGCTGCGTGCGAATCTCGTCGAGGATGTCCAGAAGGACTACGGCCGCGCTCATCAGCGAGTCATTTTCGCACTCAATTCCAGCGAGTACCTGCAACTTCTCGACGATCTCGATGAGTTCCTCGCCAACCCGCCAATCGCCGCAAACTCGGAAGAGGCCGAGGCTGGGGAAAAGAAGTCCAAGAAGAAGGATGCTTCGCTTGTCGACGACGCGGAAGCCGCAGTCTCCGAGGATGCTTCGGCAGCTGACTCCGAGGTCGCGGCTGAGACTGATACTGCTGCTGCCGCCGATGCAGCTGCTTCCACGACCTCAGACAAGGCCGAGCCGGAGAAGGTAAAGGCACCGAAGGAACTCGACACCACTGCGGTGCTGCTCGATCACTTGCGCAGCGCGTTTTCGAAGTTCCGTCGTCGCCACAACCTGGTACTCGATGGCCGAGAGGATGCTGACCTGCCAGAGGCAGATTTGGACGAGCGCTACCACGATGTCCGCAAGGCTGCGAAGAAGCTCCGCTACAGCGCGGAAGCTGCTCAGAACGCGGACCTGCCGACCGAGAAGCTCTACGCTGCCTGCAAGAACCTGCAGTCGGTTCTCGGTGACTTCCAGGACACCTGCACTGCGCGTGACTTCGTGTTGGCTCGTGCTAAGCGTGCCTCCCGTGCGGGCAGGGACACCTTCGGCTACGGCGTGCTTTACCAGATGGAGTACTACGACGGCCTGAAGGCCCTGGCTGAGTACGACGATGCCGTGGCAAAGGTTTTTAAGGCCTTCCGCAAGATGGAAAAGAAGATTAAGAAGGGCAAGAAGGCCTAAACGCGTAGAGCCTTATTTCTCAGCTACGCCCCAGTCATCATCTTCTTCATCCCAGTCGTCGGCCGCCTTGTTGCGCTCGGCGACTTTTTCCATGGCAGCGCGGGCTTCCTCTTCGGAATCATAAGGGCCCATTCGGTCGTCCCAACCGGTTTTCTTCCCCTGAAACACCGTGCCTGTCGACGGCTGGTAGTACCACTTACTGCTGTTGTCGCTCACGATTCTTCTCCTCTTCCACATCGAGAACATGTCCAGTTTTCAAGCGGTTGTGCCACCGCTAACTCCGCCCATAAGCAAGCTTGCAGAAAGGCAATCCTTTGCCTGCCATGTGCGCTGCGGCGACATAAAATCCCAGTATATAGGTTTGTCACTGTCCCCCGAGCCGGGTATTATCGACGGAATTGTTCACCTTAGAACACAAGCGCTGAATCCGAGCGCTGAATACAAACACTGCACACAAGCACTATGAGTCCAATCTCTGGAGAGGTTTCACCCATGCCCGCCGCACCCGCTGTCGTAAACGACGTCTTCGATGCCGTCGGTTCTAATGCTTCAGTTGCATACGCCCCGGGTTCCATCAACCTGTTGGGTGAGGACTGCGCCTCCTCCGGCGGCATGCTCCTAACCACCGCCATTCCAGCTTATGCCGCGGTCGGTATTGAAGAGATCGACGAACAGCAGCTCATTGTCGTGTACAAGCGCGAAACTACCAAGATGGACTTCCCGGACAGCGTCCCCGCCGCTTTTTCGCAGGTGCCGACCGCTGTCGCGGCTACCATCGTCGCATTGCAGCACTCGCTGCACCTCGTTCCGCGCAACAGCAATGGCCTGAAGGTCACCATTGCCTCCACTATCGCGCCAGGTCGCGGTTTTGGAGAGATTCCGGCAATTCAGTGTGCCCTCGCGCTGGCTCTCAATGCGCGTTTTGGCGACCGTGATGATGTACCTACCCGCACGCGTATTGCCACCGCTATCCACGAGACCATGGTGCAGATTAAGGGACAGTCGTGGCCGCTGTACCCCTACACCACGGCGCTGCGCAGCCGCCCGGACAGCCTACTGTGCATCAACCACTCCGATGAGGCAGTCACGCAGACGGCGTTCCCGCAGTCGTTGGCGCTGACTGTCGCTTACTCCCCCGATGTCACCGGCGGTTCGCCCGACGAGGAGCGCTACGAGTTCTTCCAGCAAGCCTGCGCCGCTTTTGGCGTGCCGACTCTCGCTAGCCTCCCCGACTCACAGGAGCGGGTCGCGGACTGGGTGCGTGCTCGTCACGAGGTGCACCCGGACGACGAAGACATCCCGACCATCGGCCGTGCCATTCAGTGGCTTGACGAAGCCGACGCATCCTCCGACCGTGCCCGCGCAGTCATCGGCCACATCCGTCACAGCGATATTCAAGCAGCCATCGCAGGGGTTTCGCGCGATGTCAGTGAGCGTGGCTCCGCGCCGTCGGCAAGCTCTGTGCTGGGGCAGATTGCCGAGCTGACCGACACCATTGACTGCGAGAAGATTGCCCGTTGTGCGCCATGCCCGGGTGCGTCGCTGGTGATGTGGTCCCACGTCGACGACGCCGATCGGATTGCCTCCGCGCTTAACGACGGCGGTTCCGAGACCATCCGTGTGGAGAACACTGCAGCCGGCGCGGTGGTCGAGTAATAGAGCTTGTGTGAACGAGTCGGCCTATGAGCCGGATTCTGTCCCTCGGCGCTCCTTTCGGAAAGCGCCGGGTGGCGATCATCCATCTCGGTCTGCCATTGCTGACAGCCTGAAGCAGCACACCCGCGAGTATCGGACGGGCAGCCCTCAAACACTCGCGCACGCGCACGACGAAGCATGCGCGATTTTGCCTTGCTCCTGGTGGGGTTTACCTAGCCGGTGCAATCACTTGCCCCGCTGGTGCGCTCTTACCGCACCTTTTCACCCTCACCGGATCTCCACAGCTTTACGTCAAAGACATCGGCTGTGCGCCCGGCGGTCTATTTTCTGTGGCACTATTCCCGCAGGTCACCCTGGGTTGCTGTTAGCAACCACCATGCCCAGTGGAGTCCGGACTTTCCTCGACAGCGGCCTGGACACACTCTGTAAAAGAGGCGTCCGGTTCCGTTAACTGCCGCGATCACCCGGCCGGCTCGCTCGAATGGTTAGTGTACCCGCCACAACCGCAATTCAAATAACCCGCCGTGCTCGGCTGCTAACCACGCAGGTAGCTGGTGTCGTTAATCAGCCGCACCGATGTCGGCCCATCTGCGTAAAACTCCGCGATGGAGAGGCTGGCCAGGTCCAAGTGCAGGCGAGTGAAGATTTCAAAGCCGCAGCCGAGCCCCTGGCGCAGCAGCGACTTGATTGGCGTGACATGGCTGACTACCAGCACATCCGAGGCACCGAATTGTTGAGCGATGCGCTCACGCGCGGCGCTCACTCGGCTATCGACGGTAGGGAAATCCTCCCCCTCCGGTGGCGCCACGGCCGGATCCGCAAGCCAGGAACTGTGCAGCTCAGGGGTGGCGTTGTGAGCCTCGGAGAAAGTCATGCCCTCCCACTGCCCAAAGTCGGTCTCGCGCAGATCCTCTTCAACGTGGATGTCCAGCCCGAGCGCTTTGGCTGCCGCCTCTGCTGTCTGCTGTGCACGACGCTGTGGAGAGGCCACAATCGCCGAGAAACTCATGTTGCCGCTATCGACCAGCGCCGCCAGGTGACGTGCTGCCGCTTTCGCTTGCTGTCTGCCCACCTCTGTCAGGTCGGGGTTCGAACGGCTTCCCGAGTACTCCCGGCGAATCGACATTGGCGACTGCCCATGGCGCAGCAGCACCAACCGCGTGGGATCCGTAGTCGCCCCCGTCCAGCCCGGCGCGCTATCGCGCTTGTCTGCAGCCTGGCTCATCTACTTGCCTTTCACCGCTCCCAGCGTTTCCGCACGCACAATCATCGCGCCGCATTCAGGACAGAACGTCACTTCTTCCGGCGCGAGCGTGGTGAATTCATGCACGGTTCCGACATCGAGCTCCATGAAGCAGGATCCGCAGGTGCGTCCGTTCAGGCGTGCAACGGGGATGCCGTTAGCAAGCGCTAGACGACGGTAAAGCTTGGCTGCCGAACCATCAATAAGCTTGTCAGCCTCTTCGATTCGGGTCTCAGCGATGGAAATGCGCGCAATGAGGTCAACCTCGGCGTCGTTAAGCCTTTGCTTGGCAGCGACGATGTCATCGTGCGCCTCATCGGCGTCGTATTCGTGCTCAGCGTCGACCTGATAGGCCTCCTGCATGCGCTCATACTGCTGGAGTTCCTGTTCAGCGCGTTCGCGGCGCCGCTTGGTGGAGCGCAGGTCGTGGTCGAGGTCACGGCGCGTGGATGCGTCTTCTGCGGCACCGAGCGACAGACGGTCTGCCTTTTCGCGGGCCTTCAGCTTGTTGATGTCCGATTCCAGCTTGGCAATATCGCGGCCGATATCGGAGGCGCTGAGCTTGGAGCGCGCTGCCTCACTGGCCTGACGGCTGTGCTTTTTGCGCAGCTCCTGCAACTCGGCACGCTCGGGCAGAACGTTCTGGCGGGCGGTGAGCCCATCCAACAGAGTTTGGTTTTCCGCCTTTTCCAACATCGCCACTTGGATTTGTGGACTAAGCCTCATGGTCTTCACTTCCTTGCCTGTGTCGACGATTCTGCCACTGTCCAGGGATCGGTGCGCACCTCAAGGACCTCGGTCGCGACCCCGAGCCTCTCGGCCAGCATGTCTGCGGCCTGGTAGCACCAGGGGAACTCGCTGGCCCAGTGAGCCGTGTCCACCACGCAGAAGTCCGCGGTCCGCAGTGTCTCATCGACAGGATGATGCCGCAGGTCAGAGGTAACGAACGCATCGACGCCCATCTTTGCCACAGTGTCCAGGAAAGAGTCACCTGAACCAGATGCGACGGCAACCGTGCGAATCATCCGCTCCGGATCGCCTGCGCCACGCACGCCCCATGCCGTTGCGGGCAGGCGCTCAGCCACACGGGCGACGAAGTCCTTAAATGGCATCGGCGTATCCAGCGTGCCCACTCGCCCAATGCCCACAGCCTGCTGCGGATCCAAGCCGGTAGCCTGATTGTCCACGATGTCGAAGGCAGGCTCCTCATACGGATGCGCCGCAACGAGAGCCTTGACAATCGCCGCGCGCACGGACCGTGGCGCGACCATCTCCAGGCGTACTTCCTCGACATACTCAATCTGCCCCTCGGCACCGATGAAGGGATTCGCCCCGCTCAGCGGGCGGAACTGGCCGCGGCCGTTAATGCGAAACGCACAGCTGTCGTAGTCGCCGATAGTGCCCGCGCCCGCCTCAAACATGGCTTGCGCGACCTTATCGACGTGATCTGCCGGAACCTTCACTGTCCAGGTATCCAAGCCGGGAGCCGGCTGCGGAGCTAGCGGCGCACCCGGTTCAACTCCGAGCACCGTGGCCAACTGGTCGTTGACACCCGGTCGGGCGCTGTCAGCGTTGGTGTGCGCTGCAAAAAGAGCTACACCTGCCCGAATCAGCTTATGAATAATCCGACCCTTCGGTGTATCCGCCGCCACGGAATTCACACCACGCAGAAGCAGCGGATGGTGCACAACGAGCATCTGAGCACCGGAGGCAATCGCGCGATCTGCAACCTCGTCAGTGCAGTCCAGCGCCAACGCGATGCGACGCACCTCATCCTGCGGGTCACCGCAGATCAGGCCAACTTTATCCCAGTTCTCCGCCAGTGCCGGCGGGTAGGCCGCGTCCATCGCCGCACGCACGTCGGCAACGGTCACCACTGCGTTATTGCCCTCGGCACGGGTCTGCGCAGAGTCCGTCATACATCCATCCCTTCAACATGCATTTCTCTCCAGCTTCTCTTCCAGCGTAGTGAACTCTGCCCCGACCCATCAGTTCTGCGACAGCAAATCCGCTACTTCCGCAATAAGCCGCCGCACACTGGTCTCGTCTCGCACAGCCAGCCGCCACCACGAACCGTCCAAACCGGCGAAGGTGTCGCAACGCCGCACGGCTACTCCGCGCGCAGCGAGCCGCTGTCTCAGGCGCTCGTGCTTGACGACGTCAACCGCCGCAGCGCCCGGACCATCATGCGTGCTCAGGGCAACCCCCGGGCGCGCCAGCACAAAGGGAGCCTTGGAATCCAACACCTGCCAGCCGGCGGCTACTAACAGCTGTGTCATAGCCTCGCGCTGCTGACCAATCTCAGCGCGGATTTGTGGCAACAGCTCTGCCTCGCGACACGCGATTGCCGCCATAGCGGTAAGTTGCAGCGTGCCCAGTGGCCAGTGCGGACGCAGTCGCCCCAACTTCGCCAGGAGCTCAGGGGTTCCCAGTGCGTAACCACAGCGCAGGCCTGCGATTGCCCAGGTCTTAGTCATGCTGCGGAAAACGATGACATTATCGGGGATACTGTTCGCTTCCCCCGGCCTGCAATCAGCTAGCGAGCACCGCCGAATAATCTCACCATCGGCGATGTCCATAAATGCCTCATCCACGACCAAGATCCCACAACGGCTGGCGAGCCCCCGCAGGTCATCCGCTGAATGAGCAACACCGGTGGGGTTAGTCGGATTGCCGATGATGACCATCCGACCGTCAAGCTGCTGGGAATGCGGGGAGGAGGCGTTCTCGTGGACGTCGGCAAGCGTAGGCGTGAGCGTGTACGGCGACGGTAGTACCAGCGAATCCACCCCGACTCCCGCGGCGCGGAACGCGGCTTCAGGTTCGGTGAACTGCGGCTGGACGATGGTGGCGGGCAAGCCCAGGTGCGGCAAGAGCGAAAAGCCCTCGGCGACGCCGTGAAGAAGCAGAACCTCGTCGGCGCTGCGATTGTGATTGGCGGCGATGGCGGCGCGGACGTCGGCATCGAGCTGCGCAGACGGATACGCGGCAAGTTCTCCAAGGGACGTGGCAAGCGAGTCCTGCAGCCACTGCGGTGTGGTGCCGTGAACATTGACGGCAAAGTCCAGGTCAGCGCCATGGGCGGCCTGATCGCCGTGATAGCGCAGCGGGTCGTCTAACATGCCATCCAGCCTAATGACCTTTTAGGATGAACAATATGTCCACTGGCCATCGTCCCACTGTCCTTATTGATGTCGACGGCACCATCGCCGATTCTCTCCCCGCAATCGCACATGGATTCCGCCTTGCGTTGGAGGCAATTGACCACCCACTTCCGCCCGAGAGCTTTATCAACACGATCCCAGGCCCGCCAATGGTGGAGACACTCGCATCCCTCGGGCTTTCCGACGAACAAGTCGACCGAGCCTTCGCTGTGTACATGGAGCATCAACACGCCGGTGCTTGGCAGCGTGCCGAGATGTTCCCCGGCTGGCCGGAGCTCCTGCGCGATTGGCGGGCAGCTGGTGTCCAACTAGCCACTGCGACTTCCAAGGGCGACTACTTCGCCCGTAAAACCTTGGACAATTTCGGGCTTCTCGACGCCTTTGACTTCATCGGCGCCGCCAGCGACGACGGCTCACGACAGACAAAGACCGAGGTCATTGAGTACACGCTCAAGGAGTTGGGCATTGAAACCGATGAAGCAGTGCGTCCGCACGGTTCGGTCGTAATGGTTGGCGATCGCATCCATGATTTTGAGGGCGCCGCACAGTTCGGCATCCCCGCCATCGCTGTTAAATGGGGCTACGGCTCGGAATCTGAGTGGGCATCGGCAGCGGCGGTGGCGTCGTCGCCTGGGGACCTGAATCGTGTTGTGCGGGAAATGTTGTATCTTTAAGACTCGTCAACGATTAGTGACAATCCTATTTTTATTTTCCGAGAAGTTTGGTTTTGCCTATTATGCTTATGAACTCGTCGCATCGTACTGAGTCCGTGTACGTCGTGTTTGTCTGCTCCGGAAATATCTGCCGCTCCCCCATGGCTGAAATCATCGTCCGTGACGCGGTTGAAGCCAATGCGCTTGCCGACGATGTCCTGCTCGCCTCCTGCGGAATCGGCGGCTGGCATGTCGGCGAACCCGCCGACGAGCGAGCGCAAGCCGAGCTGGAAAATGCTGGCTACGATCCGAACCACACCGCGGCACAGCTGGGCGATGAGCACATGGATGCAACGCTTTTCATCGCCATGGATGAATCGCACATCAATGGTCTACTCCACGCTGGCGTGCCAAAAGAGAAGATTCGCCTGATGCGTTCCTTCGACCCGGCATCCCCGAAGGGGGCCGTCGTGGCTGATCCTTACTACGGAGGTCCGGAGGGATTCGTCCGCACTCGAAACGAAATTGAGGCCGCGACGCCGGGAATCATCGCATGGTTGCGTGAGACTCTGGCGCTGGCCTCTGAGCGTTAAGGTTTCAAAACAACCTTTTCTTTTGTTTTGCTGGCATTGCCCCGGTTTCGAAACGCCCAAATCTTATTCAAGATGAAGTTAGCGGGCGTACCCAAGATGACGCCGATGAGGTTTGCCCAGTAGAGGCGGTTTCTAAAGCCGGTGGAGTCGTCGAAAATATCCACCGGCAGTGCCAGTGGCGAGGTGGGGTTAGTCAGCAGCGTGATGACAACCAGGTTCACAATCAGTGCTGAGATACCTGCAAATAAAAACGGGAAGAACTGTCTAAACCAGTTCGGGCGATTGTCAGTTCGGAAGGTCCAGGACCGGTTGAGCTGGAAGTTCCAGATGTTAGCCACGACAAACGCCAGAGTTGCATAGACGTGGGAGTAACGGATATTCCACCGCGTTCCGAACAAGTTCATAAACACGTCGTGCTCATTGGTGCCCAGACTGAGGCCCAACTTGCGGGCAATAATCACGACAATCAGGTTGACAACCACACCTGTGCCGCCGACCAGGCCGAACTTGATGAACTGGCGCGAGACTGTGCTGAAGCGGCGTGAAGGCGAAGATTTCGCTGTTTGCGTGCCCACCACGACACCTCTCTTTCCATCTATCCCCGGGTAGATTCCCCGTCAAATACGCTCAAATAACTTTACCCGAAGTTCACTCAATCTCCGCACCGCCAATCACCTGCCGCTCTAGTGCCATCCACACCACCGGGTAAGCTCAATGAATGTGTTTAAGAATGTGCGCCAGTTTCTGACCCCTGGATGGGTTCTCACTGCCATTGTCGCCATTGCGTTTTCCTATCTCGCATTTACTGTTCTGGCTCCGTGGCAGTTGGGTAAGAACACCGCGACGCAGCATCGCAATCAGCAGCTTGAGCACTCATTCGAGCTCGACCCCGTAGATGTCAATGAGCTAATGCCCAAGGGCAAAGGGTTCGTCGAGGGCAACGAATGGCGTCGCGTTACCGCCACCGGGTCCTTCCTACCGGATACCCGCGTGCTATTGCGTAACCGCCCGGTCAATGGAGCCCCCGCCGTCCAGGTACTCGATGTCTTCGTCGCTAACAATGGCGAAAACTACCTGGTCAACCGCGGCTTTGTACGCCCGACAGACTCCAGCACCCCCAATGTTGAGCCAGCCCCGAAGGGCACCTTGACTATCTCGGCCTTTACCCGCCGAAACGAGATTCCCGCCGAGACCGCCCCAATCCCCGGCACCCCGCCGCAGGTCTACGGAATCAACACCAAGGAAGTGTCCGAGCTAGTCGACACCGAACTCAACCCCGATTGGCTTCAGCTCTCGGACAAATCCGATGCCGTCATCGAGGCCATTCCACTGCCCACTCTGGAGTCCGGCCCCTACCTCTCCTACGGCATTCAGTGGATTTTCTTCGGCGCTCTCGTGCCGCTGGCCGTCGTCTGGTTCATTCGTGCTGAAATCGTCGAGCGCAGACGAGACCGCGCGGAGCAAGAGGAGATGGCTAAGAACCTCCGCGATGCCGAAGCCGCGGAACCAGTAGATGACGCTGATGACTCTGAGGACGCAACACCCGAATCGGACGATGCCACCACTCCCACTCCTCCGCAGGCTAAGTCCGAAGAGGATCGCGCCGCCGAGCTGCACCGCCAGCGCATGGCGCAACGCTACGGCAACACTGGCCACCGCGCCGCAGGTTACCGCGACAACCGATACGACGAACGCTTCTAGCTCGCAGCTCGCGCCTTCGCGTGCCGGACGCATCCGGCCACAACCACAGCTCCCGCACAGCTGAGCGCAACAATATTTTGCACTCGCTTGCTCAGCTCAGCTGCACGCCGAACATCCGCCACCGCAGGCGCCCGGCCACCGCCCAGCACTGGGCGCATCTCCACACCGCTGAGATACACCGTCTTACCACCCAGCTGCAGCCCCAGCGCGCCGGCCGCACTCGCCTCCACAACGCCCGCGTTTGGACTTGGATGGTTGCTGGCATCTCGTTGCCACGCTGCCAATGCTTGACGACGATTCGGGCCCGCAACCACAGTTGCGACAGCTGTGAGCCTGGCGGGGAGGAACCCGGCGACGTCGTCAAGCCGTGCACTGGCCCACCCGAACTGGCGATAGCGGTCATTGCGGTATCCGACCATCGCGTCAAGGGTATTGACCGCTCGATGAGCAACCACACCAGGAGCTCCTGCAATGGCTCCCCACATGAGTGTGCCGGTGACTGCGTCGGAGGTATTTTCGGCGAGCGATTCGACGGTGGCTCGGGCGATCCCATCAGCGTCGAGCGCCTCTGGATCACGCGAGCACAGCCACGGCACAAGCTCTCGGGCAGCATCGATATCTCCGGCGGAAAGTCGGTCGGCCATACGTTCGCCCGTGCGGCGGAGGGTAGTGCCGCCGAGCGATGCCCACGTGGTGGCAGTCAGTGCGAGGGTCGGGGCGACTGTACTGACTGCGGCGGTAAGCACTACCGGTGCGGCCACTGCGATTGTGGTGAAAGCTACACCGCGCGCCTTGGAATCGGCATAAATTCGGCGCTCAAGTTTGCTGACGGCCTGCCCGTAGATTGCCACCGGATGGTGATTGGTGGGATCTGCGAAAATGCGGTCAAGCGCATATCCCGCAGCGATGGCTGCACCGCGTCGCCAGAGGCGTCGACTTCTGGCTTTTATACGCAATTTAATCGAACTGTCCCTGCAGAACGGCTACGACATCGAGCGGAGTGACATGTGCTGCCGGATGACGGTGCGAAGATGCAGCCATCAAGGTGTAATCACAGGTGTGCCGGATACCGAGTAGGTGCCCAAACTCGTGTGCAAGCGTGCTGCGAATTGCATCAGGATAGAGTGTGGAAGTAACGAAAACCGTCATTTCTTTACTAATTTCCGATGCAGAAGCCAAAACGTGCGAGTTCGGCTTAGGCACGTAGCGAACGCTCACGGTATCCGAATCAGCTTTGTCTTTGGTCACTTCCCGGAGCACGACCTTGCCACCGAGCTTTTCATTCCACTCTTGGGCAGCAGCGTCCAGCTGCGCGCGGTACGGAAAGTCTGGAGCAACAACGTAGTCCAGGGTGCCGTCGGCAAGGTAGGAAGGCATCTTGTCGGAGAGATGGAGAATCGATGGATCCTCCACCGGCTCGCCTGCATTTGCGGCTTTGACCATTGCCTTACAGGTGGCAGCGTCGATTACTGGTTTACCGTCTCCTCCAATTGCGTAGGCCTGTGGGCCCGCAAGTAGAGATCCGGCAACAATGATGGTTACTAGCGATTTTGTAAAACGCACAGACCGGGAGTTTAGCACAAACAAAAATCCACCCGGATTCTCCATTACAAGAATCCGGGCGGATTATGTCTGTGCGGCGAGAGGGTTTCGAACCCCCGACCGCTGGTGTGTAAAACCAGAGCTCTACCGCTGAGCTATCGCCGCGCTGCTGCGAAACTTTAACACACGGCAAACATAGATTGCCAATTGCGCACTACACACAGCGTTTATGCAGATTATTTCAATAGCTCGGCTAGTAGCCGATTCAAACGGGACAGCGAAAGCCGGCTAGCTAGAGCGCTGCACCAGGCAATTGCCCTGCCAATCCCCCAGACGAAGCGCCGAGGTGTTGGAGAAACCTGCCAGCTGTGCGGACTCGTCAATCACACCAGGATCAATGGCACCCGGCTGACCAGCACCCGGCGTGAGCAACCAAACGCGGCCTTCATCCTCCAAAGGGCGGGAAGCATCCACAAGACCATCGACCAAGTCGCCGTCTTCTTCACGCCACCACAGCAATACGACGTCGACAACCTCATCCGTGTCTTCGTCGAGCAGGTCTGCATCCAGGAAATTCTCGACCGACTCACTGATTGCTGAGTCACAGTCCGTATCCCAGCCAACCTCCTGGACTAGCTGACCTTCCTTGATGCCGAGCCTGCTCGCATATTCATGAGCAGCGCCTGTGGCGTTGACCACTTCCCTTTTCCTCCTCTAGAAAAAATATTCAGCTCGATTTTTCGAGCTATGTGGGGAAATTTTACCGCTCAAATACATTTTTCACAGCTGCAAAATAAGAATTTCCCCAAAAAGGTGCAGTTTTCGCAGTGTTCTTCGCAATGTTCGTCGTAAAGCCGACCGGATTGTTCGGTGAAAGCGTGTGCAAGAAACGGCTAGGGGCACAACAAACGATTCAGACGTAGAGTGGAGAAAAATAACCTTTGCCTTTCCTTCAGGGACTGAAAGGAGCTCACAATGTCCGATACATCGTCAGGCACGCCACAAGCCCACTCTGATGAGTCAAACTTTGCCCTTATCCGTGATGGGGTCGCCTCCTATCTCACGGATGCAGATCCTGAAGAGACCAAGGAGTGGCTTGAGTCTCTCGACGGCCTGTTAGAAGAGGCAGGTCCGGAGCGCGCACGCTTCCTCATGCTGCGGCTGCTGGAACGTGCCACGGCAAAGCGCGTAGCTCTACCGCCACTGACTTCGACAGACCTCGTCAACACCATCCCGACTGAGATGGAGCCGGAATTCCCTGGCGATGAGGACATTGAGCGCCGCTACCGCAAGTGGATCCGTTGGAATGCGGCAATTATGGTCCATCGCGCACAGCGTCCGGGTATCGGCGTGGGCGGACATATCTCCACCTATGCGGGCGCCGCACCGCTTTACGAGGTCGGCTTTAACCACTTCTTCCGCGGCAAAGACCACCCAGGCGGCGGTGACCACGTCTTCTTCCAGGGCCACGCTTCGCCGGGTATGTACGCCCGCGCATTCCTAGAGGGGCGTCTGACCGAAGAGGACCTCGACGGTTTCCGTCAGGAAGTCTCCCTCGGCGAGGGCAATGGCCTTCCCTCCTACCCGCACCCGCATGGCATGCCAGAATTCTGGGAGTTCCCGACGGTGTCCATGGGCCTTGGTCCGCTCAACGCCATCTACCAGGCACGCTTCAACCGCTACCTGCATGACCGCGGCATCAAGGACACCTCACAGCAGCACGTTTGGGCCTTCCTCGGTGACGGCGAAATGGACGAGCCGGAATCTCGTGGCGCCATTCAGCATGCGGCGCTGAACAACCTGGATAACCTGACATTCGTCATTAACTGTAACCTGCAACGCCTCGACGGTCCGGTGCGCGGCAACACCAGCATCATCCAGGAGCTGGAGTCGTTCTTCCGCGGCGCTGGTTGGAATGTCATCAAGGTCGTTTGGGGCCGCGAGTGGGACGAGCTCTTCGCTAAGGACAAGGACGGCGCACTAGTCGACCTGATGAATAAGTTCTGCGATGGCGATTACCAGACGCTGAAGGCTAACGACGGCGCTTGGGTGCGCGAGCACTTCTTCGGCCGTGACCCGCGCACTGCCAAGCTGGTCGAGGACATGACCGACGAGGAGATTTGGAACCTCCGTCGCGGTGGCCACGACTACCGCAAGATTTACGCTGCCTACAAGAAGGCCTTGGAGACCAAGGACCAGCCGACCGTCATTCTGGCGCACACGGTTAAGGGCTATGGCCTCGGCCATAACTTCGAGGGCCGCAACGCGACCCACCAGATGAAGAAGCTGACGCTCGATGATCTGAAGCTTTTCCGCGATAACCAGCGCATTCCGATCTCCGACGAGGAGCTGGAGAAGGATCCCTACCTGCCGCCGTACTACAACCCGGGCCCAGAGTCCGAGGAAGTGCAGTACATGCTGGAGCGCCGCAAGGAACTCGGCGGTTTCGTGCCGGAGCGTCGCACTAGCTACGAACCACTGACAACGCCAAAGCCGGAAACCCTGAAAAACCTCCTCAAGGGATCAGGTAAGCAAAAGGTTGCCACCACTATGGCGACGGTGCGTGTTTTCAGGGACCTGATGCGCGATAAGGATCTCAAGGACCGCTTCGTGCCTATCATCCCTGATGAGGCCCGCACCTTCGGCATGGACTCCTGGTTCCCGACGCTGAAGATCTACAACCCGCACGGCCAGAACTACACTCCGGTCGACCATGAACTGATGCTGTCCTACAAGGAAGCGAAGGACGGTCAGATTCTGCACGAGGGCATTTCCGAGGCGGGCTCTGTGGGGTCGTTTACCGCTGTCGGCTCGGCGTACGCCACCCATGGCGTGGCCATGATTCCGCTCTACATCTTCTACTCGATGTTCGGTTTCCAGCGCACGGCTGACTCCATCTGGGCTGCCGGTGACCAAATGTCCCGCGGCTTCCTACTCGGCGCTACCGCCGGTCGCACGACGCTGACAGGTGAAGGCCTGCAGCACATGGACGGTCACTCCCAGCTGCTGGCAGCTACGAACCCGTCCGTGGTCTCCTACGACCCAGCATTCGGCTACGAGATTGCTTACATCGTCTGCGACGGTATCGACCGCATGTATGGTCCGGAGCGCGGCGAAGATGTCATTTACTACCTGACTATCTACAATGAGCCGACTTCGCAGCCGGCTGTCCCGGAAGACCTCGATGTCGAAGGGCTGCTTGGCGGTATCTACCGCTTCCGCAAGGCTGAGGGCGACAAGCATGTCAACCTGCTGGCTTCCGGCATTGGCATGCAGGAGGCGCTGCGCGCCGCGGACATCCTGGAAGACTACGGTGTGGCTTCCTCGATTTACTCGGTGACTTCGTGGAATGAGCTGGCTCGCGATGGACACGAGCGTGACACTGAGCGTCTGCACAACCCGGCTGAAGAGGTCGAAGCCGCCTTCGTAACCCGCCAGCTGTCCGACACCGATGGGCCGTTCATCGCAGTGACTGACTTCCAGCGTGCGGTCCCGGAGCAGATTCGCAAGTGGGTTCCAGGTGACTACACCGTCCTCGGCACCGATGGCTAC
This sequence comes from Corynebacterium sp. LK10, assembly GCF_008042455.1. NCBI lineage: Bacteria > Bacillati > Actinomycetota > Actinomycetes > Mycobacteriales > Corynebacteriaceae > Corynebacterium > Corynebacterium sp. LK10. The sequence continues at coordinate 200,313 of NZ_NOVT01000002.1, read as the reverse complement.
GGCTTCTCGGATACCCGTCCGGCCGCTCGCCGCTACTTCAACTCCGACGGCGAGTCAGTCGCTGTTGCGGCCCTGGCCGCACTGGCACGCGCTGGCAAGCTCGACAAGAGTGTCGCCCAGGAAGCAGCTGAAGAGCTGCAGATTACCGATCCAACCGCAACCACTCAGGACGCTGAATAATGACCTCTAGCCTTGGAGATCAGCTCAGCGCCCTACTGGGCACACAGGTCACCGGCGCCGGTGACGCTGACGATGCCTCACCCAATGCAGCGAACGCGGGCTCGAAGAAGGGTTCCGCCGACGCTGACCTGCCCGCAGGTCTTCACGGCGAGGTCGCGGCAATCGTCAAAAAGATGGCTAACGACGAGGTGGAGTCCCTAGAGCTCTCCACTTCGCTGACCGACTACGGCTTTGACCGCTTGAGCGTCGTAGAGTTGGCTGTCCGCTGTGAGGAAGAGCTGGGAGTCCGCATTGAGGACGAGGACATTTCCTCGTTTAAGACCCTTGGCGATGTAGTTGACTACATCGCCGCCCGGCGCGGGTAGAGCTGCAGCACGTTAGCTGCCTCTACCCCACCGAGGTCTGCGTTGCCAGCGGTCGAGTTGCCGCTGGCACTGTCGGGTCCGGCAGGGGTGGACGTCGTAAAGCACTCTTCGGGGGCGTAGCCTGCCGTCATCATGCGCATCGGCTCTAACACGCGGTCCCACGGCCCGCCGATGGCCGCGTCGAGGGTTCCTTCGATGTCGCCGCCGCGTGCCATGATGGAACGCAGCGCATCTTCGTTGACCACGATGTTTCCGGCGGCATCGGTCTGTCCGGCGAAAGTCCCCAGCTGCGGGGTATGGCAGTAGCGCATGCCATCGATGGCGTAGCCGTCATCATCCACGGCTGGGTCTTGCGCCAGCTCGAAATAGAGGCGCGGCCACCTAGCCAGGTTGTCCACCAGTGTGGCGATGGTGTCAGCACTTGCAGTGAAAGGCACCTCGGCGCACAAAGTGGCATCCTGGTCGGTCGCACGCCAAATATCCCGGCCTGGCTTAGTGCCATCGGGCATGCTGAGTCGGGCCAGCGCCCACGTGATGTGTGGTTGCAGCGGCCCTGGCATGCTGTGAATCCACAGGACGCCTGAAAGTTGGGTGCGCATAGACGAAGGTCCTCGGAAAAGTTGCGGTCAATTGGTGTAAGACGAGATTCGTCTTCCCCTACGAACTCATCCAACGACACTTGCCACACTGCAGAAAAAGCACTGCGGTAAAACAACACTTCTGAGGTTTGCGTTGCACGTGTTTATGATTGTTATTTCCGAGACGGCTGCTGGCAACCCTCAAGTTGTCCTTAATCCCCCAGATGTGATTTAGCGCTGAGACGAAAAATCGGCGCCGCAGCCGACGCCGACTTAGCTCATATCCCCTTAACCTTTAGCGTGTTCTTCCAGTTCACGCCATAGTTCGTCGTTGAAGTCAGTCCACAGCGGCTTGGCCCATTCGCCGAAAGCTCGGTCGGTCAAGGCGATTGCCGCCCGCCCGGTTGGACGATGAAGCCACAGGAACGTGCCCGCCTGCCCGAAGTGGCCTGCGACATCCTTGGGCATCGAGGCGCCAAACCACAGCCCCTGCTTGGAATCGGGGTGCCCGAAAATCTCAAAGCCCAGGCCCCAATCGGCCGGACGTTGCATTCCATAGCCCGGCACGACACCATTCAGGCCCGGGAACTGCACGGTCAACGCTTCGGAGACGGTACCTGGGTGCAGGAAAGTCGGGGTGAAGATCTCATCGACGAAGACCATGAGATTAGCGACACTGCTACGCGCGCCATGCCCTGCCGAGCCATCCAGCACGGAATCTGACATCCCCAGCGGCTCAAACACGGCCTGGCGCAGGTATTCACTAAACGGCATCTCTGCCTCCGCAGCGATGGCATCGGCGATGATGTCAAAGCCCGCGGAGGAGTAAATGCGCCGCTCCCCTGGTTCTTTTTCCAGCTCACGGCTGGCAAACCCCACTCCGCCGGCGTGCGCCAGAAGGTGACGCACAGTCGCGCCGTGACCGGGTGGCGTGAGCTCTTGGTCGAGCTCCAGCGCACCCTCTTCGACGGCTACAAGCATTCCCATAGCGGCTAGCAACTTGGTCACACTGGCGAGCTCAAAAACGCGACCGCTATCTCCGTGGGTGTGCCAACTGCCATCGTCGGCACGCACGGCAGCCGCGACCGTGTCAACTGGCCACTGATCAACTTGCGCAAGAACAGAGGGCTTCCAAGAAGTCATGTCCTCAAGACTACGCAAGCGTGGCGGACTCGGACTTTTCGGCGGAATCGGACTTCTCAGCAGGCGCGTCTGCAGACTCGTCGTCCGACTCGTCGGCTGGCGACAGGTCGGCGTTGGCGCTGGCGTCCCACTCGTCCTTATCCCAGATTCCCGCACGCTTTGCGACGACCAACGGGACCACGGCCTGACCGGTAACGTTCACCGCAGTGCGGCCCATATCCACAATCGGCTCGACAGCCAGCAGGAGGCCGACGCCGGCAAGTGGCAGGCCAAGGGTCGACAGGGTCAGGGTCAGCATGACGGTAGCGCCGGTGGTACCAGCAGTTGCAGCCGAACCGATAACGGAGACGAAGATGATGAGCAGGTAGTCCGTGAAGTCCAACGGCACACCGTAGAACTGCGAGACGAAGATAGCCGCGATAGCCGGGTAAATGGCGGCGCAACCATCCATCTTCGTGGTGGCGCCCAGCGGTACTGCGAAGGAGGCGTACTCATCCGGTACGGCCAGACGACGGGAGACAACGCGCTCAGTGACCGGCATGACGCCCATAGACGAACGGGTGAAGAAGCCGAGCGAGGTCACTGGCCAGACGCGACGGAAGAAGTCGATTGGGCTAATGCCATGAATCTTCAGCACGACTGGGTACACGACTGCAATGACCAGGAACAGGCCAACGTAAATAGCAATGGCGAACTTGCCCAGGCTGCCGAGCGCTTCCCAGCCATACTCAGCGACGGCGTGGCCGATGAGGGCTGCGGTACCAATCGGTGCCAGGCGGATGACCCACCACAGCACCTTCTGCACGATGGTCAAAAGAGAGCCGGAAAACTCGATGAATGGCTCAGCCTTCGGGCCAACCTTCACTGCGGCGACACCGAAGACAATCGCGATGACCAGCAGCTGCAGGACGTTGAAGTTCAGCGAGCCGGATACAGCACCGTCAGATTCGCTGATCTTCACACCAAGGCCGAGGAAGTTCTGCGGGACAATGCTCTGCAGGAATCCCCACCACGAGCCCACAGAATCCGGTTCCTGTGCAGCCGAGGCATCGACGCCGGAGTTAACGCCCGGCTTGATAAGCAAGCCCAGCACGATGGCGATGACCACCGATACAAAGGACGTAATGGCAAACCAAATCAGTGTCGAAACAGCCAGCTTGGCTGCGCCTGCGACCTGGCGCAGGTTGGCAATCGACACCACGACCGCGGTGACCACCAGCGGCGGGATGAGCAGCTTCAACAGCGTGACGTAGGTACTGCCGACCTCGTCGAGCGCTGTGCGCAGCGAGGAGTCATCGCCAGTACTGCGGGCCATGAAGCCCAAAATGAGACCAATAATCAGGCCATAGACAACTTGGGCACCGAAGCCGGTCGCCCATTTAAATTTATTCACTTTTCCTCCTGGAGTTTTATTTCTCTGAAAACACTTGTGCCGCGCCTTATGCCGTCTGACAAATGCGCGCGACGGGGTCCGGGGCCGCTGAGCTCAGCCTCGAAGAGACAGGCGCAGCGAGGCGGAAGCCCCGAAGTGTTTAGCGACAGGAGGAAGTGGAGATTCGGCCGTAATCGAGCCAACGCCGCTTTGTGAGCATTTTCATGTTGGTCATTTCTATCTAGCAAGTCCGGTTAAGAGACAAACGATAAGACTGCCACGATTGATGTTGTGACACCAATTTCCAACACGGCCCCTCACCCGAATATTCCACATCGCTAATTCGATTTCTCAGCTTGCTTGCGCATTCTCAGCCTGCCTGCGCAACTGCAGTACCTTCAGCGAGCAGAGGAAGCCAATAGTCAACGCGCCGACAGCGGAATACAGCGCAAACTGCGTGGCATGTGCAAACGCATTTGTCAGCGGCACCAACACACCGTCGGGAGCACCCTGCGCACGCAGACCAATCAGCATCGAGCCGGCGGAATCCTTCAGCCCCTGCCCCATCTGCTCCAGGCCCGGCGACAGCTTCGCGATCTCACGATCCAGCCCAATCGTCAGCGCCATACCACCGAGCGCAGCACCGAGCGCCGAACCAATCTGCCGAATCGTCGACTGCGTTGCCGATGCCTGCCCCGACAGCCGCACCGGAATATCACCAAGCACCAACGAGGTCAGCTGCGCCGATGCCAGACCAAGACCCAGACCGTAGACAATCAATGCAAACACAACCAGCCACAGCGGCAGGTCAACGCGCTCTTCGGCCGCCAACTGCAGCGAACCAAAGACCTCGAGACCAAGGCCCACAATCACCACACCGGCCGGGGTAATCCGAGCTGCCAGATGACGCGCCATGGCACCTGCGAAGAACGCACCGAGAGCCATTGCTGCCAGGACCAGGCCGGTTGCGATCGTCGATAAGCCAATCGCCGACACCAGGTAGAGCGGCAGCACGAAGACCAGCGCGAACTCACCCACCGCGACAAGCATCGCCGTGGTATTCCCCCAGCTGAACGTGGCGTAGGAGAACATCGACACGTCCAACAGCGCAGGATCCGCGTTCTTCCGACGACTGTTTTCCCACAGCACGAAAGCGACAAGCACCACCGCACCAACTAAGAGCGTGACGACGGGTGCGGAGGGAAAAGCAAACCCTATCTTGGCGCCTTGAATGATGCCGAAGACCACGGCACCAAAGCCAATTCCAGACAACACCAGGCCAAGGACATCGAAGCGACCCGCGCCATTGGTATCGCCTGCGGTGTTCGGCACCCAGCGCAGCGCAAGGACGAAAAGCACGACGGCGATGGGCACGTTGACCCAGAAGATAGCTTCCCAACCAGCAAACTGCGTAAGCACGCCACCCAGGAGTGGGCCGACTGCTGCAGCACCAGACATGACCGCACCCCAGATGCCGAATGCGGTGGCACGATCTTTATCACGGAATAGTGCGTTCACGCTGGACAGTGTTGATGGCAGAATGCACGCGCCACCAATGCCTTGGATGACGCGGGCAATGACCAGTGGCGCCAAGGCTGTGGAAAGTGCGGCCACGACGGAGCCGACCGTGAAGATGACCAGACCGACGAGAAAAAGCGTTCGACGGCCGAAGCGGTCGCCAGCGCGGCCAGAGGTCAGGAGTAGTGCGGCGAAAACGACCGAGTAGATCGTGGTAATCCACTGCGCGCCCACGATGTCAAGGCCCAGCTCCGAAATGATGGTCGGCAATGAAACACCAACGATGGTGCCGTCCAGGACAATCATGCCGAGGCCAACCGCGAGCACGAGCAACCCCCACCACCGCTGTGGCGAGGCCCCGAACTCAGCAATCTGATCCTCGTTGGCGATTGCCATGACGGGGGTGCCCTTCGCTTTCGCTGTGGCACCGGTTTGTGCGTCGACTGAGACGTCGGCGCTGCTCAAGGAAGGTTTTGTACTCATAGGACTAATGCTAGAAGTGTCCAAGCACTGATTCATCAACCGAAAGTCGTAACTTTGCGGAAAGATCAGCTTCGTTGAGAACGGGGATTACCTTCGTCGACACGGAAACACTTAGCTTCATTGAACCCACGCAATGGCAGCCGAACCCGCTGGGTATAGGGCTTTTATCACCGCACGGTGGCAGATTGCTATGATGCTATGAGGTTTTGGGCACTGGTTCATAGTGCTTAATTGTCACTTCACAATGCCCAATCCTTGCCCCTATAGCTCAGTCGGTTAGAGCAGAGGACTCATAATCCTTTTGTCCCAGGTTCGAGCCCTGGTGGGGGCACTAAAAACTCCGGGCTCACCTCACGCCCATTTACCCGACATCCGGTTGTAACAGCTGGCGCACAGGGAGATGTACTTCGGCGCTTCGAGTGCCTCAATTTCCACGGTTTCGCCGTCGAGGATAATGCTGCCGTCCGGATTCAACCGTGCAGTAAAGATGGCCTTCTGCCCACAGGTGCAAATTGTCTTAATTTCCTCAATGGTGTGGGCAACTTCGAGCAAGCGCTGGGAGCCTGGGAAGGCATGCGTGCGAAAGTCGGTACGCAGACCGTAGCAGAGCACCGGAGTACCGCGAAGGGTAATTCCCAGCAACTGATCGACCTGGTCAGGGGTAAGAAACTGTGCCTCATCGATGATTAGACAATCGTAGCCGTCGGCAAGCGAGGAGAGGTCATCGCCATCGTGGATGAGGTGCGCGCGTTCCGCGATTCCGATGCGGGAGTGCACGTCGCCGTCAGCCAAAGTATCCACGGCCGGCTTGGCGATCAACGGCCGCATATCGCGCTCGCGGTAGTTGTGGGCGACGCGGAGGACCTCGATGGATTTTCCGCTGTTCATGGTTCCGTAGCGGAAGTACAGTTTTGCCATAGCCATCGATTGTAGGGCATCGATTCGCGGGCTCTGACGGCTGTAAACTCGGGCCGCCAACACGGATTTGAATTCCCGACTATCCTTTATTTTTATGCAGCCGATTCCTGACCTGAATGAGAATCCAACAGTTGTTGTATGTGGATCTATCCACCTAGATACCTTGGTACAGGTCGATAGTGTCCCCGCAGAAGGTGGCACGCTCATCGTTGATGACGGCACGAATATGCTGGGCGGCAAGGGCGCTAACCAGGCCGTTGCTATCGCTTATGACGGCGTCCGTGCGATCATGGCCGGTACGGTTGGTGAGGACCGCGCAGCGGATTTCGTGGTCGAGGAACTCAACGCACACGGCGTAGATGTCCACTCCATTCAGACGTCCTGGGATTTGCCGACCGGCAGCGCTTTCGTCGCAACGAACCGCAAGGGTCGCCCGGTGATTTTTGTCCAGCGCGGTGCCGATGCGCTAACCGACCCCACCGATTTCGTCGACGAGTTCGCATCAGCGGATGTCGTGCTCGCGCAGGGCGAGCTACTTCCGGAAGCAACTGAGGCCATCGCGTCCGTCGCATCCATGTACAGCGCGCGACTGGTGCTGAACCTCAATCCGGTCGTAACCGTTACACCTGCCCTGATTGACCATGCAGATCCGCTGATCGTCAACATGAAGGGCGCCTGGGAAACAATCCGTCGCCTGGACATCGCCGAAGGAATCCGCGCTACCGACTACCGCGCACAGCTCGAGGCGCTTCTGCAGTACTGCCCCAGTGTCGTCATGCTCCGGGGCGACCACGGCTGTCTCTTCGCACAGCACTCCGACGGTCTCGACGACGAGCCGACAATCTACGAGCACCCCGCGCTCAAGCTGCCAGAGGAGAAGATTGTCGACGGCACTGGCTCCGGTGATGCGTTCGTCGGCACGCTCACCGCGGAACTGGCTAAGGGCACCTCGCTTTACGACGCCGTCCCCCTGGCCACCGCAGCAGGCGCAGCAGCTGTACAGGCGGTCGGCGCATGCTCCGCTTTTGCACGTCGCGAAAAACTGCTGGAGATGGTCGAGGCGGAGGATTTTCCCCCTGTGAAAGAGTACGCGGGCTAAGGGTCGTCAGCGGCCTGGTGTGCGAGCTGGCACCGATTAAGTCAGTGCCAGTGGGGCCAGCGGGAGAACCTACCCAGCATTGTCTGGCAGAACGGGCTCAAGCGCCAGCATCACCAAGTACCAACTCAACGCGTACCCGATGAGGAAGACATAGGTAGCAATCGCGTAGATTTTCGCCGGGAAAAAGAATATGGCCGCGGGCACGATGAGAAGCGCCAATACTGCGAGCGCAGTCCGCGGCAGGTTTTTGACGGTCATGCTGGTGGCCGTTGCCAGGGTTCGGCGGAGCGACGAGTGACCGTCGGAAAGCGAGCACAGCGAGTAGACCCACGCGGTAATTCCCAGCAGTATTAGCGCCCCGGAGGTAACTCCTGCGGCGAAGATTAGGCCGACAGTGCCGAGGTCCGCGCGGGAAATAACGTAAAACTCATAGCCAATGGCTCCGGCGAGAACCACGGTGAATAGCCACCACACGGTTGGTGTGCGCCAATTGTCCAGCAGTGCGCGCAAGAAGCGCTGTACGGGCCTTGAGCCTTCGTCACGGACCATATCGCGAGCGACCACTACCCCAGCGCGAGTTGCGGCGCCTGCAGTGACTATCGGGATGGATGCGACGATCATCAGCAGGTTGATGATTACAAGGTCTGCTAACAGCGACCAGGCTGCGTAGAACTTTGTATCGGTGCTGAAAAATCTATCCACGGGTTCATATCCTAATAAAGGCTGATTAACAGACGAAAGCCTCAACCTACGCGGTTGAGGCTTTCGCTTTCGTAAAACGCGGTGCTTGGCGTCCTATGCGCTAACGCTTAGGCAGCTATCCCTTAACGGCACCCGCAGCAACACCCTCGATAATGTGCTTCTGGGTGGCGACGTAGAAGATCACAATCGGAATGATTGCGAGCACCAGCATTGCCATCATCGCGCCAAGGTCACGGTTACCGTTGGAACCAACGAAGCTCTGCACGACGACCGGGATGGTCTTGTACTTAGTGGACAAGCCGATGACCAGGTACGGCAGCAGGTAGTCGTTCCATACCCACATTGCGTTCAGAATGGCGACTGTCACTGCAGTCGGCTTGAGCATGGGCAAAACGATGCGGAAGTAGTTCTGCATCGGAGATGCGCCATCAATCATCGCGGCTTCCTCGATGTCAATCGGGATGGACTTGATGAAGCCGGCAAACATGAAGACCGACAAGCCGGAGCCAAAGCCCAAGTAGAGAACCACAATGCCGATTGGGTTGTTCAAATGCAGCATGTCGGCGATCTTGACGGTCGGGAACATCACCATCTGGAACGGGATGACCATCGAGAACACAAACAGGTAATACAGCAGCGAGGTCCACCACGTCTTCACTCGCGTAATGTAGTAAGCCGTCATCGCAGAGAAGAACACAATCGCAATAACCGAGAGGATCGTGATGACAAAGGACCACACGATCGCCCAGCCGAAGCCCTCCTTCATCAGGCCGACGGCGTAGTTTTCGAACCCGACCCACATGTCACCTAGTGGCAGCTGGAAGGGGTTATCTGAAATTGCGAACTTGGACTTGAACGAGTTGAAGATAATGAACGCGATTGGCCCCAAGAACACGACGGTCAAAAACACCAGAATCGCGTAGATGATGACCTTAGATACGCCTCCCACCTTGGCCTCGTCCTGCTTAGCGGGCTTGGCCTTGGGGAGCTTGGTGGCCGTTTCAGTGGTCATTGCAGCGTCGACAGACATTTATGCCTCCACTTCCTTGCTGCGAGTAGCACGCAGCTGCAGCATCGCGATCGCTACGACCACGACGACGAAAATTACTGCCTTGGCTTGACCAACGCCCTCCACACCAATTCGGTTAAACATGGTGTTGACGATGTTCAGAGCAACCATTTCTGTCTCTGAACCCGGCGCACCATTGGTCAGGGCCAAGTTTTGGTCGAAGAGTTTGAAAGTGTTCGACAGGGTCAAGAAGAGGCAAATGGTAATCGATGGCATGACCATCGGGATAGTAACGTGCCGCAGGATCTCCCAGCGTCCAGCGCCATCAATCTCCGCAGCTTCGATGAGCTCCGGCGGGACATTCTGCAAACCGGCAATATAGATAATCATCATGTAACCGACCAGCTGCCAGTTGATGAGGATGATCAGACCGGCGTAACCGAACTTCCAGTCGGACACGATTGTCGTACCGTACGATGCCAGCACTGCGTTAATCATCGACTGCCAGGTGTAACCGAGCACGATGCCACCGATGAGGTTCGGCATGAAGAAGACTGTGCGGAAGAAGTTCGTGCCCTTCAGCTTGCGCGTCAGAATCCATGCGATCCAGAACGCGAACAAGTTCACAGTAATGATGGAAACAACAACCACCATGAGAGTGAATCCGAAGGAAGCGACGAAGCCCTCGCGCTCACTAAAGGCCTTCTGGTAGTTCTCGATACCAACCCACTGCGCATTAGTGATGGTTGTGAAGTCAGTAAATGATAGGAAGAAACCGATAACGAACGGCACCAAGAACGCGATTGCAAAGGCAATCAGCGTGGGTAGCACGAAAATTGGGAAATACTTTTTCAATGTTGCTTGCATCTACAACACCGCTCCTAAAGCTAAAGGCGGAGCCTGGTGCCTCGAGACCGGTTTAACAGGTCACCGAGCCCCGAGCTCCGCCTTGCCATTGGATGAACTCATTCCGTCGGTTGTTCATGCGCGAGAAGCTTTCGCTTCACACTCACCGATGGAATGGATCACCATTGATTTGCTGGTATTTAATTGTTCGGAGATTCCGCATTCCAGCTGTCGGCGAAAGTCTCGACAACCTTGTCCCACGGCATCTTTCCGGAAGCGTACTGCGCCAGCGCTGCGCCAAAATCATCCTTGAACTGCTGCGACGGGAAGTACTGGAAGTCCCACGGGATGGTGGTCAGGTCCTCGTTCTCAATTGCTGCGGCCACTTCCTTGGCTAGCGGGTCATTCGGAGTGTCGGCTTCAGTGAAGTTCTGGAACGGAGCGATGAATCCGAGATCCTCGACGACGTACTTCTTGCCCTCATCGGTGTTGAACAGCCAATTGACGAAGTCCTTCGTTGCCTTTTGGGAAGCCTCCGAAGCCTTGGAGTTGACCGTCAGGTAGTTCTCAGTACCAACCGAGATGCCGGTCTTATCCTCGTCCTTCAGGCCCATGTACATAGGCATGAACTTAATCTTGTCCTGCTTGACCACGTTGCCGGAGACATCGTTGATCTGGGACCATGCCCAGTTGCCATTCTGAACCATAGCGGCCTTGCCCTGGGCGAATTCCGCCATCGAGTCGGACACAGCCTTCGACGGGGCCAGAGTCTTTTCGACAGTGGAGTTATTCAGGTACAGATCAAAGAGGTTCTTGAACTCCTTGTTGTACTTGAACTTCACATCAGCGGTTTCCTTGGTGCCAAGGTCCTCGAATTCATAATGAACCGGTCCGTTGGCCAAGTGTGTCTGCCAGCGCCAATCCTCACCGGATGCGAGCGAGGTGGAAGCGAAGGTGCCGGAAATCCCCAGCTTGTCCTTCTTGGCCTGCATGTCCTCAGCAACTTCCTTCAGCTTTCCGAAGGCCTTAATCTCGTCGATGCTCTTGGCCTTGGCATCGGGCAGCGCGAAGTACTTGTCCATGATCTCTTCGTTATAGATCAGGCCAAACCCCTCGACTGCAAACGGGACGCCGTATACCTTGCCGTCCTCGCCCTTCAGCGGCTCGATGCCCTCGTTGAGGTTTTGTGCGATCTCAGTGTCAGACATGTCTGCCATGTATTCCTGCCAAGTACGCAGGCCCGCCGGACCATTGACTTGGAACAGTGTTGGCGCGTCCTTTTTACCAATCTCGGCCTTCAGAGTTTGCTCATAGGAATTCGAAGCTGCAGTAACGACCTTGACCTGGACACCAGTCTTGTCAGTGTATGCCTTCGCAATCTTCTGATATGCGGCATCCTGCTCCGGCTTGAAGTTAAGGAAGTAGACACCACCATCTGCAACCGCATCATCACTCGAGCACGCAACCAAACCAGCGGTTGCCATCAGGCCTGCTGCACACAGAGCTGAAAGGCGCTTGAAGTTCTTCACTATGTTTTCTCCCTTGAGAAGAAAGGCCACTTCAATGGCATCCTCCGAGCAATTCGGACGAATATTTGCCAGCAGCCGTGGCCTAATTGGATTATCCCGCCCTGCGGCTAGAAGTAGCCTTTCATGCGAACTTCGACGCCACCCACGCGGGTATTCGATCTCACCAAAATCTTACTTGACCAAAACCAATTTAGGTTGGCCTTCAGCCAGCTGTGAACAAATGCAAAGGAGAAAAATAGCAAAAGCTCTCGAAAGCACACCTAGAATTTGAGCTGTTTTCGAGCTGTTTTCGCTGAACAGAGCCGCCTACCGGCACCAAAGTAAGCACCTGGCCGCGACAATCACACGCAGACCCGACAACCACCCGACCACCAAAAGCACCCCTGTTTGGCCTGAATGTATATTTTTATAATATTCTGGCGGGTCGTTTACTTGTCACTTTTGAAATAATCGTACGCTCGACAGTCTGCTTCTAGAGAGCTACTCGACCTCATCGCTCGCGGGAAGATATACGGACTCGTCGCGATGCCCGGGCAACACTCGATCCACGTAGCTCTGCACCGCTTCTTGAAGCGGCACATCCGCACGGCGTTTTTCTGCCATGTACCAGCGATGCTCCAAGACCTCGTGGAAAACCTGCGCATCCTGCAGCCTTCCACGCAGCCCCTCGGGCACAGCCAGAATTGTGGCCTCGAAAACTTCACGCAGCCATCGGTGCGCAACCTGCTCTAGCGGAACCCCTTCAAGACCTTCCGCCAACCGAAAGGTCTGCATACTATTGAGCATCCGCCTCGCTTGCCGTTCTTGAACATCCAACCCCGTCAGTCGCATTAACTGCCGATGGTGATGCCCTGCGTCAACCACTCGTGGTCGGAACACAACACGGCCACCATCACTGGTGACTTTCAGCTCGCCAACATCGAAACCGAGGTCGTTGAGCCTGCGAATCCGCTCATCGACAAGCCAAGGCTCCTCAACACCAATAGATTCTTCCCCCGTCAGCTCTTGCCACAAGTCCTCATAACGCTCAATAATGCGCCTACCCACCGCAATTACGTCCAACTCAGGATCGAGGAATCCGCCGGCCTGCAGATCCATGAGCTCTCCGATGATGTTGGTATGGGCAACGTCAACGTCGTAAAGCCTGCGGGAATCTGAGAGTGTGCCTTGCAAATCTCCCGTTTCCGCGTCGACAAGGTAGGCGGAGAAAGCGTCTGCGTCACGACGAAACAATGTGTTCGACAGTGACACGTCGCCCCAGTAAAAACCAAGGAGATGTAACCGAACTAGCAGGACTACCAGCGAGTCAATCAGGCGGACCACAGTTTCGCGGGTGACCTGTTGAGAAAAAACTGCACGATACGGCAGCGAATACTCGAGATGTTCTGTGACGAGTGCCGCAGTTAACGGTTCGCCATCTGGATCCTTGCGGCCAGTAATGACCGCGAGCGGGCGAACCGATGGAGCACCGAGCCTGACCAGGTCACGCAGCATTCGATACTCATGATGAGCAGTGAACTCACCAATTTCTTTCACTGCAATGACGCGGTCATCCAAGTTGACGAATCGAACAATGTGCCGCGAAATTCCCTGAGGTAGGGCGGCCAACAAATCGTCTGGCCACTGTTCCAGAGGTATATGCCAAGGAAGGCGCAAAAGCTTTGAAGCCACCGTTGTCGCGGCTATTTTCATAGTTTCCGACACGGTGGCTCCTAAAACTGTCTTACTGTCCCACTGCCCTACCAGCTACTCATTTCATCTAAACGAAAGAGTTTAGGCCGGAAGGCGCATACCAGTCGACTTCGAGAACAGGTGCAGCATGCCCGGACGAATCTTGCCGTAAACTACCGAGCCCAACTGCGGCGCGGTGCGCGGGGCGGTACGAATAACCACCTGACCGTGTTCCTCTTCGTCCGGGTTAGAGGAAGATCCGGAGCTCAATGCTCCGCCACCGACGAGATCGCCATACATGAATGCATCGGAGCCCAATTCCTCGACCAAGTTAACCTGCACCGGAATGACGTCATCGCCCGGCCCCTCGACCAGGTCGAATGCCTCCGGACGGAAGCCCACGATAATCTGGTTCTGATCCTCCGGCACGATTGCAGCAAGTGTGGCTTCCGGCAGCTTAATCTTGGCCTCACCCAACGTGGCGTAACCATTAGAGACGTTGAACGTGCCCAGGTTCATCGCAGGCGAGCCAATGAAGCCCGCGACGAATTCGTTTGCCGGGGTTTCGTAGAGTTCCCGCGGGGTACCGACCTGCTGCAGAACACCGAAGTTAATGACCGCGATGCGGTCGCCCATGGTCAGCGCCTCAGTCTGGTCGTGGGTGACATACATGGTGGTCACACCCATCCGACGCTGCATGGCCGCAATCTGAGTACGGGTTAGAACACGCAGCTTCGCGTCCAGGTTCGACAACGGCTCGTCCATCAGGAACACCTGCGGCTTGCGCACAATCGCACGCCCCATTGCCACACGCTGACGCTGACCACCGGATAGAGCCTTAGGCTTACGATCCAGGAACTGAGTTAGATCCAGGGTCTTCGCAGCTTCTTCGACACGACGGTCAATCTCGTCCTTGTCCACACCAGCAATCTTGAGCGCGAAGCCCATGTTCTCGCGCACCGTCATATGCGGGTACAGGGCGTAGTTCTGGAAGACCATCGCAATATCGCGATCCTTGGGCGAGACATTGGTCACATCACGATCTCCAATGAAAATCTTGCCCTCATTGACCTCTTCCAGACCGGCAAGCATGCGCAGTGTTGTGGACTTACCACAACCGGAGGGGCCCACCAGAACCAGGAACTCGCCATCGGCAATTTCCAAGTTGAACTTGTCCACAGAAGGCTTCGTCGCACCAGGGTAAATGCGAGTGGCATCAGCAAAAGTCACAGTAGCCATGTGAATACAAACCTTTCATCGGCAGGTACGTGCCGAACGATCCGAGTGAAAGTAACCGCAGGAACAGCTCCTACGTATCTGCCTCACAAGCTTACTCTTAATCGAGTAGTCCCGTAACGAGCTCCGCAATCTTCGAGCGCTCCGAGCGCTTCAGCGTGATGTGTGCAAAAAGCTCGTTGCCCTTGAGTTTTTCAATCACCGCCTGCACGCCGTCATGGCGGCCGACGCGCAGGTTGTCACGCTGCGCCACATCGTGCGTAAGGATGACTCGGGAATTGCTACCAAGACGCGACAGCACCGTCAGCAGTACGTTGCGCTCCAGCGACTGTGCCTCATCGACAATCACGAAGCTGTCATGCAGGCTACGACCGCGAATGTGTGTCAGTGGCAGTACCTCCAGCATGTCGCGCGAGGCAATCTCATCCATCACGTTGTCTGAAACCAATCCCTCCAGGGTGTCGTAAACAGCCTGCGCCCACGGGTTCATCTTTTCGTCCTCACTACCTGGCAGGTAGCCAAGGTTCTGACCACCTACCGCGTAGAGCGGACGGAACACCACAATCCGGCGATGCAGTCCGCGCTCCAGCACCGACTCCAGTCCCGCGCACAGCGCAAGCGCCGACTTACCCGTACCGGCTCGGCCGCCGAGGGACACAATCCCCACCGAGTCATCCAACAGCAGGTCAAGCGCCACACGCTGCTCCGCCGACCGCCCCTTCAGGCCAAACGCCTCCGTATCGCCCCGCACAAGCTTGACGACGCCCGGGGCGCTCACCCGTGCCAGCGCAGACTGGCTACCAGCGCTGAGCTGCACGCCGCAGTGCAGCGGCTGATCCTGGATCTGCTCGAGCTCAAGGAACCCATTGGCGAAGAGACGATCAATTTCCTCCGGGTCGACGTCTACTTCCACCATTCCCGAGTACCCAGTCAGAACGACGTCCTGGGCGCGGTAATCGTCGGCAAGCAAGCCGACCGCACCAGCCTTGACGCGAAGCGGAATGTCCTTGGTGACCAGCACGACATCATGTCCATCGTGCTGAAGATTAAGGGCGCAAGCGAGAATGCGGTGATCGTTTTCGGCGGTGCGGAAGCCTGCGGGAAGGATGGAGGGATCGGAGTGGTTGAGCTCAATATGCATAAACCCGCCAAGATCATTGGCGGGCACAGGCCGGTCCAGGTGGCCGTAGCGGTAACGCAGCTCTTCGAGGAAACGGAGCGCTTCTCGGGCGAACCACCCCAGCTCTGGGTGGTGGCGCTTGGCCTCCAACTCACTCACCACGACCAGCGGAAGCACAACTTGGTGCTCATCGAACTTCTTGGTGGCGTGGGGATCGGACAGCAGGACCGAGGTATCAAGCACGTAGGTACGCATGCCCTCAGGCTAAAAGTCAGAGGTAGAAATTACGTGGTTGTGAGATGAATGCTTGGTTATCAGATGAACCACAGTTGGTTACAGGCTCTAATCCTCAAGTTGAACCCTAAGGAACTGGCCGAGCACCGAGCACCACTGCCCGGCCACTCCACTGCCCTTTTAATGGCGACTAGTCGTTATGGCGAATCTGTCGACCCAGCAACTTGTGGCGAAGCGGATCAACCGCCAAGGTCACAGCGCCAACTGATACAACTCCCACGAGGTACGCCAGCGCAACAACAAGTGAGCGTTGACCAAACGTGATTTCGTTCGCAATCGGGCCGAACATGGTGGCTCCCAACAGCGCACCCATAACAAAGCCGAAGATGCTGGTCGCAAGCATGGGAAAGAATGTCTGCTTGAAAGTGACCGTGCGGTGGAAGCTGATTGGCGTCCCGATGAAGTCCAGCGCCTTTGTCAGCGATGCCTCTTCATAGACGGCTGAGGCCTGAGTCAAAAGCGTTGACACCAGCAACAGAATGAAACCGATTACGAAAGTGATAGTCACACCGGTTGCAATATCGTGCGCGAATGTGACATCTGCAACCTCTTCAATCTTGTCTTCGCCAGGCACCATCATTGTGTAGCCAAGCAGCAGAGACAGGAAGGCCATGGAACTTACTCGACGCCACGATTCCTTAGCGTTAGTCGCGACTCGTCGCGTCGCCACAAAATCACTTGAAGTACCGAAGAAGCTGGAGATGCGGGCAACAAGCTGGATAAAGAAAGGCGCCACCAGGCCAATTGCCCAGACCATCAGGTACATCATCGCTGCGACACCAAGCGTGGCAGTGACGGTTCCACCCGCGATATTGGAGTTGGCAATCACGTATAGGACGATCGCACCGATAACAACGGCCACAATCATGCGCCAAGCCTTCATCGACTTGGGCACTTCCTTGCGGCTAACGCCGAGTGGTGAAATCATCACCCTTCGCAAACCAACCACAGCCGCATAGAGCGCGAGGAGCACCACGGCAACCCAGACCAGCGGGTAGCCCCACCAGGGCAGCAACATGTCCCAGGTATCCAGGTAGTCATTGTCGAACTTGATTATCGCCCAGAATGGCGCAGTGGCCACCGACAACAACGTGCCCACGACAAGCCCTACAGCTGCCAATACGAGGGTTTCGATAATCACCATGCGCGTAACTGCCCCGTTAGACAGACCAATCAAGCGCAGAGTTGCCAATCGCTGCTCACGTCCTGCAGCGCCAAGCACCGCCGACTGTGCCACGAGCGAAACCATTGCCGGAATCACAAAAACACAGGCCACGAGTGCCAGCTGCAGGTACATCTCGCCCTGACCTTGATTCATGTAATCCTCGGGTGTTGGGTTCGGCGGCAGCTTTGGCTCAGCCTGCCAACGGCGGTAAAACATCGCCGTGCCACCGACGACGACCAACGCCAACCAGGTACTCACGGTCATGGCCACCACGGACAATGCGGACAGCCAGCCGTTTCCCGAATGGGATTCACGCCCGGCGCGCTGCAGCCGCGTGCTCAAGTCCGCTAGTGCGCCGGTAGGAATTCTCTGGGGTTTTGTTGCTTCAGTTACGGTGCTCACTTTGTAACCTCCGCTCCTGCCAGCATGCGGTCGTCGTGAATCAGGCCATCGCGGATCTCCACACGTCGACGACACCAGTCGGCCACCTTCACATCGTGCGTGACCATCACCAATGTCGTGCCAGTCTGCTCCACCAACGCGGTGAGCTGCTGCATGACCTCATGGCCTGTGGACTGGTCCAGCGCGCCAGTCGGCTCATCGGCGAAGATGACACCTGGCTCGCCGGCCATCGCGCGGGCAATTGCCACACGTTGTGCTTGACCGCCGGACATCTGTCCTGGGCGACGGCGCGTGAGGTCCTTGAGCCCCAGGCGGTTGAGGACATCGTCGGCAAGCGCGAGTGACTTCGAGCGCTTCTTGCCCTGCAGAATCATTGGCAGAGCAACGTTTTCCCTGGCAGTCAGCTCGGGAAGGAGCTGGCCATCTTGGAAAACGAAGCCGAAGTCGTGCAGGCGGAGGGCGGAGCGGTCGGCGTCGGAAAGCGAACTGATCTTTGTGTCACCGAAGATGACGTCGCCGTCGTCCGGTAGCAAAACGCCGGACATGCAGTGCAGCAGCGTGGACTTACCAGAACCTGACGGTCCCATGACTGCAACCGTTTCGCCGGGCTCAATGGTCAGCGAAATGCCGGTGAGAACGGGAGCGGAATTGTAGGACTTGGTGATGTCGCGGATACAAAGTCGTGCGTTTCTGGGGCTGTTGTTCTCTGTCATGGCACTCATTTCACTCGCACGGAGGCGATTTCAACACCGTGCCCACTTTCCTTTTGCGGTAGTGCTAGGTCTACCATGCCGGAAATTAATTCCTCCGCACACAGAGCTTTCGTACCATGGGAAACTATGGAGCTGAAGGATTATTTCCGCAAATATATCGGCGCGAACCGTCGCGAAAAAGCGCATAAACGCAGCTACGAGGAATCCGCCGCCGCCCGCATCGCCGAACTTACCGCTTCACGACGAACAATTGCCGAAGCCTTTGAGATTGAACGTCGCCGCATTGAAAATGACCTCCACGACGGAGCTCAGCAATACATTGTTGCGGCTTCAATGAAATTAGGACTTGCGGAATTAGAGGCCTCCAATACTGGCAATGAGGAACTAATGCAGCTCCTGTCGGAAACGCGCGGCCATTTGGAGGATGGCCTGCGGGCCTTGCGGCGAACAGTCCATGGCATCCATCCGCAGGTGTTGCGCGATCGCGGACTGCAAGCGGCTGTTGAGGAAATTGCTGAAGGATATGGCCCTCACGTTGTTGTACACACTCCCTATCCGCTGCCGGAATTGGAGGAAAGCGTGCTCGCCGCGGCATATTTTTTCTGTGCAGAAGTGCTGACAAATGCAGCAAAATATGCGCCGAATGCTCCTGTTTCTGTGCTGCTCACCTCAGATCAAACACTGAATATTTCAATTACGGACCAAGGCCCAGGTGGGGCAAAATTGGGGCGCGGATTGCGGGGCATGAAAGAGCGCCTGGCCACTTTTGACGGTGCGATGACCATGCACTCTCCCGAAGGCGGGCCAACGCAGGTAATAGCCAGAATTCCCTTGATGCTAAATCGCTGGGAATCGGGCATTGGAGAAATAGAAGGCATGGATATGGAAAGCGTGGAGAAGAAAGGTGCGGCGAAATAATGAAAATTGTCATTGCGGATGACTCGGCACTCCTGCGGGAAGGAGTCGCGGGGCTCGTCGAAAAGCGCGGACATGAAGTGATTGCGATGGTCGACACTGCGCACGGTCTGGTGGCGGACATCGATGACCGGTTTGACGACTCGGGCGAGCTGCCAGACCTGGTGATTACCGATGTGCGCATGCCTCCGAAGATGAGTGACGACGGCCTGCGGGCCGCAGTGGAACTGCGCGAGCGTTATCCGCAGCTGAATGTCATGGTGCTGTCGCAGTATGTGGCGCCGGCGTATGCGCGTGAGTTGTTCTCGCCGGGAGGTGCTGGGGTTGGTACTGGGGCCGGCTCAAGTGGCAGCAGCTCGAGTGGCGGGACCGGGTATCTGCTCAAAGACCGCGTTGGCCAGGTGCTGGACTTCTTGGGTTCGCTCGAGGTCGTCGCAGGTGGTGGCGTGGTGATTGACCCTGATGTGGCGACGGCATTGATGCAGTCCGGCAAATCGGGGCTAGCCAGTTTAACGGCGCGCGAACGCGAAGTGCTCGAGCTGATGGCACGCGGCAAGTCCAATAAGCAGATTGCCGATGACCTCGTGCTTTCCGGGGCGGCGGTGGCGAAACACGTGTCCAACATCTTTATGAAGCTGCATCTGGAGCCCGGCGAGGAAAACCGCCGTGTGCGGGCAATTTTGGAATTTCTCACGGCGACGTCGGGGCAGATTTAGGGTCGGCAGCAATCGCATCTCTCGCAAAAGCGATGAAAAAATAAGTGTTGATTATGACACGAGTCACAATTTAAAGTTGGCTCATACGTTTGTTGTTTCCCTATAGAAAGGACGTGTCTACATGACTGTTTACGCCAACCCCGGCACCCCCGATGCAATCTTCACGTACAAGGAGCAGTACGAAAATTTCATCGATGGTAAGTGGACACCTCCAGTAAACGGGCAATACATGGACAACTCCACCCCGGTTACGGGCGAGGTTTTCTGCCGGGTTCCGCGGTCTAACGAGAAAGACATTGAGCTCGCTCTCGACGCCGCGCACAAGGCGAAGGACTCCTGGGCCTCGGTTCCTGCGGCCGAGCGGGCGCTGATCCTCCACCGCATCGCGGACCGTCTGGAGGAAAACCTTGAGAAGATTGCCGTCGCCGAGACCTGGGAGAACGGCAAGGCCATTCGCGAGACCCTCGCCGCTGACATCCCGCTCGCAATCGACCACTTCCGCTACTTCGCCGGGGCCACCCGCACGCAGGAGGGGCGCATCTCACAGATTGACGACAACACGGTCGCCTACCACTTCCACGAGCCACTCGGCGTCGTCGGCCAGATTATCCCGTGGAACTTCCCCCTCCTGATGGCCGCATGGAAGATCGCCCCGGCCCTCGCCGCCGGCAACTGCATCGTGCTCAAGCCAGCAGAGCAGACCCCCGCGTCGATTCTCATGCTCACCGAGATTATCGCCGATTTGCTTCCGGACGGCGTTCTCAACATCGTCAATGGCCTCGGCACCGAGGCCGGTGCTGCGCTGACCGCAAGCGACCGGATCTCCAAAATTGCGTTCACCGGATCGACTGCCGTGGGCCAGCTAATCAACAAGGCAGTGTCCGACAAGATTATTCCGATCACGCTGGAGCTCGGCGGCAAGTCCCCGTCCATCTTCTTCCCCGACGTCATGGACGCCGACGATGCGTTCCGCGAGAAGTGCATTGAGGGCCTGGCCATGTTCGCGTTGAACCAGGGCGAGGTCTGCACCTGCCCGTCGCGAGCCCTGGTCCACGAAGACATCGCTGATGAGTTCCTGAAGCTCGCGGTCGAGCGCGTTAAGCAGATTAAGACCGGCAACCCGCTGGATACGTCGGTACAGATGGGCGCCCAGGCCTCCCAGGAGCAGCTGGACAAAATCTCCGGCTACTTGGAGTCCGGGCCGAAGGAGGGCGCGGAGGTTCTCACCGGCGGCAACGTCGCCAAGCTCGAAGGGCTGGAGGGAGGCTACTACGTCGAGCCGACAATCTTTAGGGGCAACAACTCGATGCGTTTCTTCCGCGAGGAGATTTTCGGCCCGGTCCTGGCCGTGACAACCTTCAAGACTCTGGATGAGGCTCTCGAGATTGCCAACGACACTATCTACGGTCTTGGCGCCGGCGTGTGGAGCCGCAACCAGAATAACGCCTACCGCGCTGCCCGCGGCATCCAGGCTGGCCGTGTGTGGGTGAATAACTACCACAGCTACCCTGCTCACGCAGCCTTCGGCGGTTACAAGCAGTCCGGTATCGGCCGCGAGAATCACTTGATGATGCTCGAGCACTACCAGGAGACCAAGTGCATGCTCGTCTCTTACGACGAGAACCCGACTGGCCTGTTCTAAGAATCCGCCCACTTGGGGCTAGGCGGTTTGTCGATTCCGATTCACGTCCGATGAAGGTGTCGACAACTGCCTCTGCCCCCCGAAAAAACGCCCTCCGCACCCGGCAGGTTGCAATGGTCGGCCTTAACCGGACGCACCAGGCGCTGGCGACTCCAAATTTAGAGGCCTAGCTCACGGCCGCCAGCTAGGTCTCTCTTTCTTTCTTCGCTTTCCGGCGCCACCTACACACCCGTTTAATCGTGGCACTGGCGGCCCATCCGCCGATAAATAGTAGCGGGATGTAGAAGAACACGACATAGGCGACGACCAGGCCGTCCTGGCCATCGGGCGGCGTGGTGAGAAATAGGAATGCCAAATCGCCAAGCGCAGCAATTCCTGCGCCGGTAGCTGCTGCGACAATGCTCCGCGCGCTGGTCATCCCCCGGACCGACGAACGATCACCGGCAAAAACAGCTATTGCTCCGACCAGCATTACTGAGACCAGCATGGACACGATCCACGACGCAATTCCTTCGTCGTAGGCGAGATTGGGCTCCGGCAAGATTAGCCCACCCAAAACACTCCACGCGACCGCGGCGAAAAAGGACGCCAGCAAGGGGCGGGTTATATTGTCGAGCCTCATGCGTCCCAGGTTACGTGAGATGACCTGCAGCGTGACCGACTCTCTCCCCCCCTCCAACGGAGAATCGAGTTACGCTCACAGGCGCAAAACCCTCCGAGCATAGAGTGGGCTAAGTAGAAAAGCTGACAACCCGAAAATTTACGGGCTGCAAATGTGAAACTGTGCGAGCTTATGACACTTTCAAGCCATTTTCCGGGCCATTTTTGACATAACCGCAGTCAGTAACTCGGATCGGCCCAACGCCACCAGTCATAAACGTGGTCAGTAACTCGCATTGGGACTAAACGGAAAAAGGTGCCCACCGGCGAAACGCCGACCAGACACACTTTTTGCTACTTAACCCATATTTCGGTTCACGAAGATACCTACGCGCTGGAGAAGCTGGCCGAGGTCAAGTCAGCGCGCAACCTCACCATGATTCTGACTCCTGGTAACCACAATCAGATTCACCCCAAGTTCCAGCCTGCGGTGCAGATGGAATGGATGGGCGCCTTCCAGAATGTCTTTGACCTCATCAGCCTGAATCTCCAGATTAAACAGGGCAAGAAGGCCTATCTCGTCAACCACTACCCCGCGCTGATGGATCGGACCGCGTCCAAGAATGCCGTCCGCTGGGCTCCGCACGCTAATCGTTGGACCGGCATCGTTCACGGTCACACGCATTCGTCCGTGACGCTCACGCCCGGCCACATCAACGTCGAGCCCGAAGCCCACGACCTGCAGATTATCCACAGTTCGACACTCTGGGACCTCCTAGATCAGGTCTAACCTTTAGCTTTACGACGGTCCCCGCGCCCCAGCCCAACCGCGCCACCTGCGGCTTCGGCTGGGGAACTCATAGCGCCCACGTCTCTAAGTACTCAGGTACTGGCTAGCTCGGGCAGCTTTGTGCCCCCCCCCAAAAAAAAAGTGCTCCATCGCCTCCTATGCGCCTGTCCATTTATGGCTTAACTGTCCGCCTATGGCCCAAAAGTGACCTGTTGCGCCAATGTGTACATATGGTCGCGTATACAGAGCCAAACGTTACTGTCGAGCCATACGTCATCTTCGAGCCATACGTGGCGTGCTGCCGCGATGCCGTGATGGCTCCTCTTCACTTGTCATTGCGCTATTGGGATTCTAGAACCCCCGCATAAGTGGCGAGTAAGTGGCAAGCTTTCGGCTCCAGCGCTCTGGCCCAAGACTCCAGCGACTTGTGGCCAAGGTATTCACCTATCGATGCGCTGGAGCGTGGCCATAAGTGAATACCTCATCGACATGTGAGAAACCCAGCCAATACCGTGCGCATAAGTGCCGAAAAACCATCGACAAGTCACCGACACCATCGACAAGACCCCGAAACTTGGCCATAAGTGGCGGAATAGAAAATAGACCGCTCACTCCCACGGCCCAATCCCTCAATAACCAGCCGGGGCGCGTCGGGGAAAGACACGAATTTTGTCCTTTGGCCCGAATATTTAATGATTGTTTTAGTGGATTAACACTGCGAATAAAAAACCAGGCCAGAGAAAAACTCCCTGACCTGGCCTAATTGCTCCTCCAGCTGGACTCGAACCAGCAACCCTTCGATTAACAGTCGAATGCTCTGCCATTGAGCTATGGAGGAATACTCACCGCCAAGAACCAGCTAAACCATATTTCGGCCACGCCGTTCCTTGCGACGGATAGATACTTTACCCAGCCCCCTTGAAACTCACAAATCGCCAGGTCAAAGGTTAATTTAGGCATCTCATACCCATCGGCCATGACATTGTTGTGAGTTCTTGAAACCACACAATCCGTGCAATCCACACAATCCGTGCAATCCGTGCAATCCACGCAATCTCACACAGCCCAACGAAGCCCCCAGCAGTACTGAAAACGCTTTCCATCATGCACTTTTCATACCGCGCTCATACGATGGGGCTTATGTCTGAACAAACCAACGGAACCGAAAACACCGAGCAAACCGCACGCGTTGTGCGCGGCGTTATCGCCCGCGAAAAAGGCGCACCTGTAGAACTTACTGATATCCACATCCCGTCCCCGGGCCCGAACGATGTCATTGTCGACATCCAGGCCTGCGGCGTCTGCCATACAGACCTGGCTTACCGCGACGGCGATATCACCGACGAGTACCCGTTCTTCCTCGGCCACGAGGCCGCAGGCGTGGTCTCCGAGATTGGCGAAGAGGTCACGCATGTTGCCGTCGGCGATTTCGTTGTCCTCAATTGGCGCGCCGTCTGTGGCGAGTGCCGCGCCTGCAAGCGCGGTGAGCCACAGTACTGCTTTAGCACTTTCAACGCCTCCAAGCCCATGACGCTTGCCGACGGCACCGTCCTCACCCCGGCACTTGGAATCGGCGCTTTTGCGGATGCCACCCTCGTCCACGAGGGCCAGTGCACCAAGGTCGATTCGGCAGCCGATCCGGCCGTTGCGGGCCTGCTGGGCTGCGGTGTCATGGCCGGCATCGGTGCGGCTATTAACACCGGCGAGGTTAAGCGCGGTGAATCGGTAGCCGTCATCGGCTGCGGTGGCGTTGGTACGGCCGCTATCGCCGGTGCCAAGCTGGCCGGCGCTAGCAAGATTATTGCCATCGACATCTCGGACGAGAAGCTGGATACCGCCCGCGAATTCGGCGCGACCGAGACCATTAACTCTGCGGAGCTGGCTAAGAGCGATAAGGGCACCGGGGAAGAGGATCCCGTCGTTAAGCGAGTGCGTGAGCTGACCGACGGTTTCGGTGCTGATGTCGTGATTGATGCGGTCGGCCGTCCGGAAACCTACAAGCAGGCGTTCTACGCCCGTGACCTGGCTGGACGTGTTGTGCTGGTCGGTGTTCCGGCGCCGACGATGGAGCTGGACATCCCGCTGGCGGATGTGTTTAGCCGCGGTGGTGCGCTGAAGTCGTCCTGGTACGGCGACTGCCTGCCGGAGCGGGACTTCCCGATGCTGGTAGATCTGTCGTTACAAAACCGCCTGCCGTTGGAGGGCTTCGTAACGGAGCGCATTGGCATTGAGGATGTTGATGAGGCCTTCGACACTATGAAGGCCGGTAAGGTACTGCGATCGGTGGTGACGCTGTGAACAAGGATTTGAGGGTCGACCAGGTTCTCACGTCGGGCACATTCTCGCTCGACGGTGGCACGTGGGACGTAGACAACAACGTATGGGTGCTCGGCGATGACCGTGAGGTCATTGTCATCGATGCGGCGCATGAGGCGCAGCCGATTATTGATGCGGTGGATGGCCGCAAGGTAAAGGCCATCGTATGCACCCACGCACACAACGACCACATCACTGTGGCACCTGAGCTGCAGGAAAAGCTCGACGCTCCCCTGCTGGTCCACCCGGGCGACCAGATGCTGTGGGAGCAGTCCTGGCCGAACCTGGCGCACGAGGACCTCGCGCATGGTCAGCGCCTGGAGATTGCAGGCACGGAGGTTGTCATTATTAACACTCCGGGACACTCCCCTGGCTCGTGCTGTCTGTACGTGCCGGAGGCCGCGGAGCTGTTCTCTGGTGACACGCTGTTTTCCGGCGGTCCGGGAGCAACCGGTCGGTCCTACTCGGATTTCGACACGATTATTAACTCCATCCGCGACAACTTGCTGACTCTGCCTGCGGAAACGACTGTCCGCACGGGTCATGGCGACCACACAACGATTGGTCGCGAGGCTCCGCACTTGGAAGAGTGGATTCGCCGCGGCTACTAGCCACTAGCTACTCAAATACAACCTTGACCGCCTCTGCTTGCAGTTCGCGGCGGTACTGTTCCATCGCGAGCAGGTCCGCGAACAGCGAGTTGTAGGCGGTTTCGTCGTCTGAGGGGCGCATTCGCGAGAGCATCGCTTTCAGCTGTGCAATCTGGTCACCGACCCACACTTCCTGCAGTCGCGCCAGAATCGCCTGCGCATACGGGCGCAGCGTCTCCGCATCGACGGCGATTTGCTCCACGCCCAGCTCAGTCACGAGATGCTTGACGACGTCCTCCCGCGCCTGATCCATAATTGCGGTCGCCCAACTATGTGGCTGCGTGGCCGCTTCCCCACAGGCACCACCTGCAGCCATGATGGCGTCGAATACCGCCCGGTAGGTCGGATGCCCAAAGGTCTCGGGTGCGAGCGCATCGAATACCGGACCGGTGGTGGCGGGCTCCTGAATTGCCAGCTTGAGGGCCTCACGCTGCGCATAGAGCACAGGGTCCCGCGGATTTGGATACGGCAGTGCCGGGTTGCGCCGGCGCCGCGCTTCCTCCGCCTCTTCACGGGCACGGGCCTCTTCTTGGCGACGCTGGTAGGGGGTGCGCTTTTCATTCTGTGGCCGACTGGCCTCCTCGCGGACGCGCTGCACCAGCTCGGCCTCATCATTCCAGCCGATCCAGCCGGCAACTTCGCGGGCATACTCATCGCGCAGCGCCGCGTCCTTGAGCTGGGCCAGGACAGGCACCACGCGGCGCAACCCGGAGACCCTGCCATTAGCGGTGGTCAGGTCATAGTCGGCCAGAAGCGTGCGGAGGACAAATTCGATCAATGGCCGTCGTGAAGCGACGAGATCGCGCACTGCGGCCTCGCCCTTCTTCTGGCGCAGATCGCACGGATCCATGCCGTCCGGCGCGACCGCGACGTAGGACTGGCCGGTGAAATTCTGCTCGCCCTCGAAGGCGCGCATGGCGGCCTTCTGCCCCGCCTCGTCGCCGTCGAAGGTGTAGATGAGTTCGCCGCGGAAGAAGTTGTCATCGAGCATGAGACGGCGCAGCAGCTGGAGGTGTTCCTCGCCGAAAGCGGTACCACAGGACGCGACGGCTGTGGTCACGCCTGAGGCGTGCATGGCCATGACGTCGGTGTAGCCCTCCACAATCACAGCCTGATGACCAGCGGCAATGTCCTTCTTTGCCAGATCCAGGCCGAAGAGCACCTTGGACTTCTTGTACAGCATGGTTTCAGGCGTGTTCATGTACTTGCCCAAGTTGTCATCGTCAAAAAGCTTGCGGGCACCAAAGCCGATGACATCGCCGGACATATTGCGAATCGGCCACATGAGACGGCGGTGGAAACGATCGATTGGCCCCATCCGCCCCATCTTGGAAAGCCCCGCCTTGTCCAGCTCCTCGAAACTAAAGCCCAGGCGCTGCAGGTGCTTGGTTAGAGTATCCCAGCCGGCCGGCGAGTAGCCACAGCCGAACTGGGCCGCGTGCTCGGCGGTGAAGCCACGATTTTCCAGAAACTCGCGAGCGGGCGCTGCCGCTGGAGTCGAAAACTGCTCGCGGTAGAACTTCTGTGCCTCGCGGTTTGCGGCGATGAGACGCTGGCGGGTTCCCGGTTCCTCGCGACGGCCCGTGCCGCCGCCCTCATAGTTAATGTGGAAGCCAATTTTCTCCGCACAGGCTTCGACAGCCTCCGGGAAAGACAGGTGTTCCATCTCCATGAGGAAGCTGAATACATCACCGCCCTTGCCGGTGGAAAAGCAGTGGTAGTAGCCATGATTGGGGCGTACGTGGAACGACGGCGTGCGCTCGTCTTTAAAAGGCGATAGCCCTTTCAGAGAATCCGCGCCAGCCGGTTTGAGGTTCACGTATTCTGCAACGATCTCCTCAATCGGAGTCCGTTCGCGGATTGCCGCGATGTCGGAGTCCGGAATTCTTCCCCTAGCCATGAAAATAACCTTACCCAACCCGTCCAATCGACTCCGCCGTAGAGGTTTCGCTTGCCGACGAGCCGCCCGCGCTCAACCCAAAAGCGTGCCGGCGGCGACAGATATGGAAAGATACTAGCCATGGCTGAGTGGAAGAAGATTGCGAGCGGTGTAGGCGCTGCCGCCCTGGTGCTGGCTGGTAGTTATTTCGGGCTCGATGGCGGAGACCAGAACTCTACGGCATCCGAGAACTCACAGGGGTCGCAGGATTCCACTGCCTCCAGCGCGAAACCAGGCCCTAAACCTGGCCCCAACTTGGGCAGCAACAAGGCCGGCACAAAGGGTGCCACCTGCGCAGTAGATACCCTGCCGCAGGAGGCCGACGATGTTATCGACCGCATCCTGACCGACCAGGACCACATCTATTCGCAGCACGACGGCAAGCACTTCGGCAACTACGAGGGACGCCTGCCGAAGGAGCGCGGTGACTACTACCGCGAATACACCGTGACCACCCCGGGCAATTCCAGCCGCGGTGCACGCCGCATCGTTGTCGGCGGCGGTTCCGAAAACGATCCGGATGTCTGGTACTACACCGACGACCACTACGAGAGCTTCTGCGAAATTCCTGACGCGGAGGAGTAGACAACTATCCCCACGCCGCAGCCACACCAGCAATCTGGCGATCAAGCCGCTCTACACGCGATTCCGTCATCGACGCTAGCTGATCAACGATAACCCGCAGCCGCGCTTGGTCACTCTCCGCCCGGGAATAGAGCCACTGGAACATCGGATCAAGCGTCCCTGGAGCACCTTCCTGCAGATACTCGGCCACCCGGAAAAGACGATCGCGTTCACGCTCCTGACGGCGAATATGACGCGGAAGATCCATCACATACAGCACGGCGATGGTCTTCAGCATGGTGACCTCCGCCAGAATCGAGCTGGGCACGGCGAGGTCCGCGTCGTAACGCCCGAGCGGAAGCGTCGACCCGGAGGCAGCACGCGTACCCGCGACGGAAGCCGTGACGAAACGGCCGACCAGCTCCGAGGTCATCCGTTTCAGCGCGACCAGCGAGCGCAGCGAACCATCATAGGACGCCGCAGCTGATACCACCGGCAAGCTGGCAAGACGCCCGGCAGCCTCGACGAGCTCCGCTGGATCGCCACCAAATGCGGCAGCACCCTTGTCAGCGAGCGCGGCCAGTTCCACCGTGTCCCACAGAACACCCAGGTCAACGCGGCCAGAGACGATGCCATCCTCGACATCGTGGACGGAATAGGCGACATCGTCAGACCAGTCCATGATCTGCGCCTCAAGACACTGCTTGCCGTGCGGAACGCCCTGGCGAATCCACTGCAGGATCGCAGCATCTTCCTGGTAGGCGCCGTACTTGTGGCGGAGCTGACCATCGGGACCGATCGGTGTCCACGGGTACTTACAAGCCGCATCGAGCGCCGCCCGAGTGAGATTGAGTCCACAGGGCTCACCTGTACCATCGAGCACCTTCGGCTCGAGGCGAGTGAGAATACGCAGCGTCTGCGCGTTGCCCTCGAACCCGCCGCAACCAGCGGCAATCTCGTTGAGGGCACGCTCGCCGTTGTGGCCATACGGCGGATGCCCGATGTCATGGGTCAGGCCGGCCAGCTCTGCGAGATCCTCATCTGCACCCAACTCGCTGGCGATTCCGCGGGAAATCTGCGCGACCTCCAGCGAGTGAGTCAGGCGCGTGCGCGGAGTATCACCCTCCCCTGGCCCCACAACCTGGGTTTTGTCAGCCAGCCTGCGCAGCGCTGCGGAGTGCAGGACGCGGGCGCGATCTCGTGCAAACGCTGCCCGGTGGGTTTCCAAGGACTGCACCCCGGGCAGCAATGACTGCTTCGGAGACTCCTCGACAATACGAGCGAGTTCAAAAGATGAATACGAAAATTTACCGGCCACGTGATTATTGTTACGTATCCTTGTAGATATGTCTGACAGGAATCGCGTGTTTCGCCCCCTTTACCTTGCTGCATCGGGTGCTTTCCTCGGCCTGAGCATGCCGCTAATTACTGCCGCGCTACCGGCACAGCCACCGGTTCACGCACCTGCTTCGCTGCTGGCACTCGCACCGTCAGCATCCCTGGCGCACGCCGAGGCACCGGCGGATGTGTCGGGCGAGGTGGCTGATTTCGCAGGTGTGCTGAGCGGCGGCGATGAAGCTCGTCTGAAGGAGCAGATTCAGCAGCTCAAGACAGAGAAGCGACTCCTGTTCTCGGTGTTTTACATCAAGAGCTTCGACGGCATTCAGGGCGAACAGTGGGCGCAGCAGGCCTGGGAGCACCTCGGAGCTGCCGACAACCGCGGTGTCCTGGTCGTCGCCGTGGAAGACCGGAACCTCGGCGCTTTCGTCGGAGACTCCTTCCCCAGAAACGCAGAAGCCGTCAACAGGGCAGCTCAAGGGCAGCTGTTAGAGGATGACAACTGGGCGGCTGCGGGCGAAGCTGCCATCGCCGAGGCAGGCGGTGGCAGCGGCTCCGCCGGTGGGTGGGCACTCGGCGCCGGCCTCGGTGGTGCCGCCGTTGTCGGTGGCGCCACCTGGGCCGTGGGCCGTCGCAATAAGAAGAAGCGCGATGAGGAGGAGATCGCTCGTGGCCGCAACATCGACCCCAGGGATGTCTCTTCGCTGGACTCGCTGAGCACCAGCTCGCTCGATGTTCTTGCGCACGATGAGATTGTCAGTACCGATGAGTCCATCCGCAAGGCCAGCACCGAGCTCGACCTCGCCCGCGCTGAGTTCGGCACCGAACGCATCCGCAGCTTCGACAACGCACTGAAGCACTCTCAGTCCACGCTCGAGCGTGCGTTTGCACTTCGCCAACAGCTTGACGACGGCTCCGTGTCCGACGAAATCGAGCGCCGCAGTGTCCTGCTGGAGATTATCTCCACCTGTGGTGTTGCGGATGACCAGCTCGACGGCGAGGCCGCAAACTTCCAGAAACTCCGCCAGGAGTTGATGAATGCTGAAGCGACGATTTCGAAGCTCACTCAGCGAAGTGTCGAGCTGCGTTCACGTATGCCGCGTGCCGGCGAAATTCTCGATGGTCTGCGCGCACGTTACGAAGAGCAGATGCTCAGCTCTGTGACCGACAATATTGATATGGCCACGGAGCACCTGAATCAGGCTGACCAGTCAATGTCTGAGGCCCGCCGCATCGCGGACCTACCCGCCGGTGAGCAAGGTGGTCTGATTGATGCACTGTCGGCCACCGACTTTGCGCTCACACAGGCAGAGAGTCTTCTGGAGGCCATTGAACACGCCGATAGCGATATTCACGCTGCAGTCGCGGGGCTGGCTTCCCTTATCGCCGAGGTCCGCGGTGAAATCGATGAGGCCTCGCACCTGATGTCGGCACCGCAAGGCGCCAACATCAACCGCGAGCGTCTCAATGCAGCCATCGAAGCAGGCCGCGAAGCACTCGGTGTGGCAGCCAATAAGTCCGAAGTGGATCCACTGAGTTCCTGGACCGCACTGACCGATGCCGATGAGCTGCTCGACGAAGCCCTCGACTCCGCTCGAGACAAGGCCGCATCGTTCGCCCGCGCTACCGCTACTTTGCAGCACAGCATGCAGGATGCCGACAATCACATTCGCGCCGCGGCTGACTTAATTGCTACCCGCCGCCGTGTGGTTGGTGCTGAGGCTCGCACTCGCCTCGCGGAGGCGCAGCGTGCTTACGGCTCTGCTCAGGGCTTGGCCAACGACGATCCGCGAAAGGCTTTGGCCTACGCACGTCGTGCGCGCAAGCTCGCGGCTGAGGCCGCTGACTTGGCCCGCCGTGACATCCGCCGCTACCAGGATCAGCGCCGCGGTGGCGGCAGCAACGGTTCGATGGTCGCCGGCATGGTGCTAGGCAGCATGCTCAGCAACAACAGCGGCTTTGGTGGCAGTATCGGCGGATTCGGCGGTTTCGGCGGGGGTTCGAGCCGACCAGGCGGCTCCGGCAGCACAATGGGCTTCTAGATTCCCGCCTAAATTCGCATCTGGCGTGGTCCATCCACAGACCACGTCGCCAGAGAGGCGGCAATCAGCCAGTCTTCGAAACTCCCCCGGAAGTCTCCTTTCTGGGCATAGACACCAAATACCCCTCGGCCTAGGCTGTCCTCTCTGACGATTCGGGCGAGCTCATAGCCTGGCCGTTCGATGTCGAAGACCGTGCGAATTCCCCGTCCTTCTCTGTTTAGGACAAAAGAATCCCCCTCATCCGGATTCGTCATCACTAGCGCGTTCGTGCTAAAAAAGCGGGCTTTCACCTGCCAGCCACGCCCTTGTGGCGAGGTGATCCAGAAAGCACTAAAGACCCCGTCCTGACAGCTCCAGCCGTCGGACAGGGTCTTTTGGTTCTCGTCGTAAACGACGCTGTCTGCAATAGTTGCTACACGATCCACACCCAAATCATATAGGCAATCAGCAAGAGCAAGCAGACAGTGAGAATCCAGGTAGAGGAAACCATGCGGGACTCCAGCACTCGACGAGCACTGTAGACCAGGAAGATCTTCTCCTCTTCCGGCAGCGCACGGCCCTCATCGGTGTCGAACTGCACCTCTGCGTGGCGCACGCCACGGGACGCACCGGTAAACTGGCCCCACTTCTCGCCGGTCTTCGCATTCTCGATGACGTAGTTCGTCGATCCCTCGCACACCAGCTTGCCTTCAGGACGAACCGGCCCAAAGGTCACTGAAAGCTGCTTGGCTCGCGAAATCTTGTCACGGTCAGCAGCAACGGTCGAGAACACGCGGCCGTCGGGAAGCGTGGCGGAAACACGGTGATTAGCAGAGGCGTCAATGACCCACTCCCCTTCCGGGGTGTTGAGGCGATCGCCCTGCTCATCACGGATGTACGTGCCGACTTCGGTGCTTTCCTTCAGAATCGGCCAGGTTTGCTCGGATTTTTCCCGAGAGCCGTCGCCGAGACTATAGGATTCCCAAAAAACTTCTTCGGCCATTAGCAGCCCACCAGGCGAGCTGCGAGGTAGCCTTCCAGCTCGTCAATCTTGACGCGCTCCTGCTCCATGGTGTCGCGGTCACGGACGGTCACAGCGTTGTCCTCGAGAGTATCGAAGTCAACGGTGACACAGAACGGAGTACCGATCTCATCCTGGCGACGGTAACGACGGCCGATAGCACCGGAGGTGTCGTAATCGACGGCCCAGTACTGGCGCAGCTTGTCGGCGACAGCCTCAGCAGTCGGAGTCAGGGTGTCCTTCTTCGACAGCGGCAAAACAGCAACCTTAACCGGCGACAGACGCGGGTCCAGCTTCAGCACAGTACGGGTGTCGGTGCCGCCCTTTGCGTTCGGCACCTCTTCCTCGGTGTAGGCATCACACAGGAAGGCCATCAGGGCGCGGGTCAGACCGAAGGACGGCTCAATGACGTACGGAACGTACTTTTCGCCGGTAACCTGGTCGTGGTAACGCAGGTCTTCCTTGGAGTGCTCGATGTGGCAGCCGAGGTCGTAGTCCGTACGGTTGGCGACACCCATCAGCTCGCCCCACTCGTTTCCCTGGAAGTGGAAACGGTACTCGAAGTCGATTGTGCGTGCAGAGTAGTGAGCGCGCTCGTCCTTCGGAACGTCGAACTGACGCATGTTCTCCGGGTTAACGCCCAGGTCAATGAACCAGTTCCAGCAGGCGTCGACCCACTCATCGAACTTCTCTTCCGCCTGGTCCGGTGCGACGAAGTACTCGATCTCCATCTGTTCGAACTCGCGGGTACGGAAGATGAAGTTACCCGGGGTGATCTCGTTGCGGAATGCCTTACCGGTCTGGCCGATACCGAACGGTGGCTTCAGGCGAGCCGTGGTCATAACGTTCTTGAAGTTGACGAAGATACCCTGAGCGGTCTCCGGGCGCATGTAGTGCAGGCCCTGCTCATTGTCGACCGGGCCGAGGAAGGTCTTCATCAGACCGGAGAACATCTGCGGCTCGGTCCAGTTGCCCGGCTGACCGGTCTCCGGGTCCGGAACGTCTGCCAGACCATTGGCCGGCGGGTGACCGTGCTTGGCCTCGTAGGCCTCCAGCAGGTGGTCAGCGCGGTAGCGCTTGTGGGTGTGCAGGGACTCCACCAGCGGGTCGGTGAAGGTAGCGACGTGGCCGGAAGCTTCCCAGACCTGGCGCGGCAGGATAATGGAGGAATCCAGGCCGACGACATCCTTACGGCCGGTGACGAAGGTCTTCCACCACTGGCGCTTGATGTTTTCCTTCAGCTCCACACCCAGGGGACCGTAATCCCATGCCGAGCGGGTACCGCCGTAAATTTCACCACACGGGTAAACGAACCCCCTGCGCTTACACAGGTTGGCGACGGTATCGACAACTGACTTAGGTGCCACGGTCTAGACCACTCCTTATAAATGGCTTCGCATCGCACACCACACGCCTTTTCCGGGCACACAATTCAGCCCGTTCCGTGCGGCGAACGACATAATGAAAAGCAAAATGTACTGACCCCAACAGGCCAGTTAAAAGTTCCCCTATACTCTAGCGCATCTTGTCCAACCGATACCGGGTAGTGTCGGTTACATGGCTGGCGAAGATATGCACGAAGTTAGTTCTGGCGAAAACCCACGTGGTACGGGCTCCCCCGCTAGCACCGGGGCACACGCCTCCGCGCGGCCAGCCGCAACCCGCATCGGCCAGCGCAGTACTCGCCAACGCCGCGCCGTCGTGTCGATTATGAGTGAGGCTCCTAATTTTCGCTCCGCTGCTGACATTCATAAGTCGCTGACGGAACGTGGGGACAAGGTCGGCTTGACGACGGTCTATCGGACGCTCCAGTCCCTTGCAGAAATGGACATTGTCGATGTTCTGCACAATGCCTCCGGAGAGGCTCTCTACCGGCTGTGCGGTGACCACCACCATCATCACCTGGTCTGCACCG
The DNA here is from genome assembly GCF_008042455.1 of Corynebacterium sp. LK10. Lineage (NCBI taxonomy): Bacteria > Bacillati > Actinomycetota > Actinomycetes > Mycobacteriales > Corynebacteriaceae > Corynebacterium > Corynebacterium sp. LK10. Next base: position 165,543 of record NZ_NOVT01000002.1, on the reverse strand, counting down.
ATTGCGGCAGCACCGTTGAAGTCGCCGGCGGCCCTGTCGAGCAGTGGGCTCACAGCCTTGCGGAGGAGCACGGTTTTAATCTGACCGGGCACACTGCTGAGGTCTTCGGCCTGTGCGGGGACTGCCAGAAGAAGTAGCCCGGGCTCCCTCCCCCCCCCTAAAAAAAATACCGGCGCTAGGCCTTGCCGAACCTACGGTCGCGCTTGGCGTACTCCACCACTGCGGCGCGCATGTCATCCCGACCGAAATCCGGGAAAAGCTTGTCCTGATAGACCATCTCCGCATAGGCGGACTGCCAGATCAAGAAGTTGGACGTGCGCTGCTCGCCCGACGGACGCAGGAACAGATCGACATCCGGCATAGTCGGCTCATCCAGGAACTGTGCGAAAGTTTTCTCGGTCAAGTCATATTCGCTGAGCTCCCCCGCTGCTGCCTGACGAGCAATCTCTCTAGCAGCATCAACAATTTCAGCGCGACCACCGTAGTTGACGCACATATACAGAGTTAGCGCGTCATTGTCCTTCGTCTGCTCCTCGGCAATCTCAAGTTCCTTAATCACCGAGCGCCACAGTCGCGGACGACGCCCTGCCCAACGCACGCGAACGTTCTTCGAATCCAGCTCATCACGACGTCGACGCAGCACATCGCGATTAAAGCCCATGAGGAATCGGACCTCATCGACCGAACGACGCCAATTCTCAGTGGAAAATGCGTAGGCCGACAGGTGCTTGACGCCCATCTCCAAACAAGCATCGACGCACTCCATCAGCACGGCCTCGCCACGCTTGTGCCCTTCGGTGCGTTTGAGCCCACGCTGTTCGGCCCATCTACCATTGCCGTCCATCACGAGCGCGATGTGATTGGGCACGAATTGCTGCGGTACAGGAGGATTCAACACGCTTCCTATTGTGCCCCACCGCTACTGTTTACTGCCAAAAAGCATCCACATGTTCCAGCGCCGGCACCCGGCGGCCCAGGTAGTACTGCAGGTACTTCGCCGTTAGGGTACGCGCCGTCGCCATCCGTCCCTCGAATTCGCTTGACGACGTATCGATGCCCGCCCATTGCTCATGAGCAAGCTGCCACATCAGATGCAGAACCTCGGTCGGCGGAGTATCTGCACCCGGTGGCCTGCAGTTGGTGCACACTGCTCCACCTAATGCGGGAGAAAACGCATGATGAGGCCCGGCTTTGCCGCAGCCTGCGCATTCAAAGAGGCTTGGCTGCCAACCTGCCTGCGCCATTGCTCGCAGGATGTAGGAGGTCAGCAACAAATCGGGGCGATGGCGACCGGCCGCAACGTCGTCGAGCGATTGGGTGGTGAGATCCCACAATTCGGGAGCCGGCACTTGCTCCTCGCCGACAATGCGTTCGGCGACGTCCAGGACTGCACACGCACAGGTGTAGCGCGCATAGTCGTCGACAAGCGGTGCTGCCCACGTGCGCACGGTATCTGCGCCTGCGATAGTGGACAGTCCTCGGCGTGGGTAGATGTTGACATCCACGTCGACGAATGGTGAGAGGCGGGAGCCGAAGCGGCTCTTCGCGCGGCGCACGCCTTTGGCGACACCGCGGACTAGGCCGTGGTCGCGGGTGAAAAGGACGATGATGCGGTCGGCTTCGCCGAGGTCGTAGCGGCGTACGACCAGCGCACGGTCGCGATACGGCTCGACCAACTTTTTAGAATCCCAACTTGCCCAGCTGCTTCGGGTCCGACTGCCAGTCCTTCAGCACCTTCACGCGCAGGTCGAGGTAAACATTCTGACCGAGCAGCGCAATGAGTTCCTTACGAGCCTTGTGAATGGTGGTGCCCATGCGTCGACCGTCGCGCCCCATGAGGATGGACTTCTGCCCCGAACGCTCGACATAGATAACGGCGTGGACATCCAGGACGCCTTCGCGATCCTGGTTCGGCAGCACCTCATCAATCTGGACTGCCACGGAGTGCGGCAACTCATCGCGCAGACCGCCGAGGGCCGCCTCGCGAATGAGCTCCGCCATCCGGGTGTGCAGATCCTCATCGGTGATGTGCCCCTTCGGGTACAGGCGCGGTCCCTCCGGCAACTGGGAAGCCATGACATCAATCAGCGTGTTGATGTTCTCGCCGGACTTCGACGAAAGTGGCACCAGCTCGGCATCCGGACCGAGCAACTCCTGCAGCTCGATCAGGCGCTCAATAATGGTGTCGCGCGAGACCTTATCCACCTTGGACACAATGCCCATGATGTTCTTGCAACCTTTGGAGACGTTCTCGTAAATCCAGCGGTCACCGGGGCCAATTTTCTCGTCGGCAGGCACGACCATCGCGACCAAGTCCACATCGGAGTAGGTCTCCTGAACCATGTCATTCAGGCGCTCACCGAGCAGCGTGCGTGGCTTGTGCAGACCTGGCGTATCCACGACAACAATCTGACAGTTCTCGCGGTGGACTACACCTCGGACTGGATGACGCGTGGTTTCCGGCTGGTTAGCGGTAATAGCGATCTTCTCGCCCACCAGGGAATTGGTCAGCGTGGACTTACCGGTATTCGGACGCCCCACAATGGAAACGAACCCAGAGCGAAAGCCCTCCGGCGCGCTGTAATCATCAGCATCTCCGCCAAGTCCAGCATTGGCCAGCATGTCATCAAGATTGCCCATCAGTATCTTCTTCCTCGGAGTAAAACTCCGCAGTCGGCTCCACCACCACAGTGCGTACTCGCATACGACCACGACGGTCACGCGAGCCCTCGGCGGTAAACTTCAGTCCTGCATATTCTACGTACGAACCGGGCAGTGGCACACGTCCAAGCTCATATGCCAACAGACCGGAGACCGTATCCACCTCATCGGTGACCTCGTCATCGAAGACGAGTTGGCGCCCGTGGGCTTCGTCGTAAAGCTCTATGAGCTCGCCCAAGCTGAGGCGCGCCTGCACGCGGTAGGAGGCATCCCCCAGTGGTTCGATGGGGGCCTGCTCGGCCTCGTCGTATTCGTCGGCGATCTCACCGACAATCTCCTCGAGGATGTCCTCAATAGAGATAAGACCGGCGACCGATCCGTATTCGTCGATGAGAATGGCGATGTGATTGCGGGTGCGCTGCATTTCATCGAGCAGATCATCCAGTGGCTTGGAGTCGGGCACAAAAACGCAGTCACGCATGACCTCGGAGACGCGAACACCGCGGCCACCATCAGTACGCGAGTACGTCTGCTGGACAATGTCCTTCAAGTAAATGACGCCGACGATGTCCTCAACGCTCTCGCCAATCACCGGCAGCCGCGAGTGACCCGACTTCACGCATAGGGCCACTGCCTGACCACAGTGCTTATCCGCCTCAATCCACACCATCTCTGGGCGCGGAACCATAACAACGCGTGCCGACGTTTCCGCGAGATCGAACACAGACTGAATCATGCGGCGCTCATCGTGCTCCACAATGCCGCGCTCCTGGGCGATATCGACCATCTCGCGCAACTCGACTTCAGTGGCGAACGGGCCATCGCGGAAGCCACCACCAGGTGTGATGATGTTGCCGAACCAAATCAGCAACTTTTCCAGTGGCCCCAACACCTTGGCCATAAAACTCAGGACGACCGCGGTGGCGAGGGAAATCGAGTACGGATTCTTCCGACCCATGGTGCGGGAAAACACCTCGAGGACCAGGAAGGTGAACAGAGCCAGCAACACCACTGCAGCCACAATGGCCCAGCGCTCCGGCTCGAAAAGCTTAAGACAAACTGCCGCAAGCGTCACTGCACCGATTGACTCGCACAGCGTCCGCAAAATCACCAGCACATTGACGTGCCGAGCCCGATTTTCTACGACCTTGAGAAGCGCATTAGCACCCGCGACCTCGTCACGCTGCAGCTCGGCCACGCGCGCACGGGAAATCCCTGCGACCGCAGTTTCGACTGTGTTAAGTCCGCCAGCGCAGATCATCGCCACAACGGCGACAATTATCAAAGTGATCATCGCTCGTTAGAACGCTCCGGGAACGCATTGGGGTTAATTGGTTTTTCGGAAAAGCTCACGCCACGACGATCGATGTCGTCGTACCAATCCGCCAACAGGCCATTCTGCAGGGAGAACATCTGGCGCTCTTCCTCCGCCGTGACATGGTCATAACCCAACAGGTGCAGTACGCCGTGCACGGTGAGCAGAACCAACTCGTGGCTCAGCGGATGACCTGCACGCTCCGCCTGCCCCGCGGCAAACTCCGGGCACAACACAATGTCGCCCAGCATTGCAGGCCCTGGGCTAGCTGCATCTGGTCGGCCAGAGCCAGGAGTGAGCTCATCCATCGGGAAGCTCATCACATCTGTCGGACCCGGCAGATCCAGCCAGCGCACATGGAGGTCTTCGATCGTCTTCAAGTCGACAATGTGAATGCTCAGCTCGGCTGCCGGATGCACGTCCAGGCGGCCCAGCGCATAACGGGCAACGTCGATAAGCGACTCTTCATTGACGCCCTGACCGGACTCGTTGAAAACTTCAATGCTCATGTAATTTCAGCGTCCTTTATCGCTTTGTGGCGGACTGTCGCTTTTGTGGGGACTCGGCGCCCTGTTCAATACCTTCGTTATAGGCATCGTAGTCATCGTAGGCCTCGACAATTGCGGTTACCAGCGGGTTGCGCACCACATCCGCAGCCGCCAGCGCCGGAAAAGCGATTCCCGGCACACCGCGCAGCACCTCACGGGCGACAGCTAGACCGGACTTCTGCCCCCGAGGCAGGTCGACCTGGCTGGCGTCACCGGTGATGACCATCTTCGAACCGAAGCCCAGGCGGGTGAGGAACATTTTCATCTGCGCCGGAGTAGTGTTCTGTGCTTCGTCGAGAATGATGAACGCATTGTTCAAGGTACGACCGCGCATGTACGCCAGCGGTGCGACCTCCACTACCCCAGTTTCCATCAGCTTTGGAATCAGCTCTGGCTCAAGCATTTCGCGCATCGCATCGTGCAATGGGCGCAGGTAGGGGTCAATCTTCTCATGCAGAGTACCCGGCAGGAAGCCCAGGTTTTCACCGGCCTCCACTGCGGGGCGAGTCAGAATAATGCGTTCGACCTGCTTATTCTTCAGCGCAGCAACAGCCTTGGCCATGGCCAGGAAGGTCTTGCCCGTACCGGCGGGGCCGATACCGAAAACAACGTTATAGCGGTCGATGGCATCGACGTAGTTCTTTTGTCCCTCAGTCTTGGGACGCACGGTCTTGCCACGATGCGTCACGATGCCGCCACCGAGCACCTCGCTGGCGGACTTCTCCCCGCGATCCACAATGCCCACCGCGTGCCGCACCGACTCCGGGGAGAGCTCGTGCCCACGACGGGCCATTGCCTCTAACTCCTTGAAAGCGCGGACAGCCAACGAAACATCCGCCGGAGCACCCTTGATTGTCACAACTCCGCCGCGGACATGAATATCCGCTGCCAGCAGAGATTCCAGCAGACGTAGGTTCTGATCCGCATGACCGACCACAATCGGCGCGAGATTGTCATCGAGCTCGACGACGGCAGTGGTACGAGCAGTTACTGAATACTTTGTCATTATGCGTCTATCCTACTGACCAGGCGTGGGTGCGCCGCCCCAGCGCTTTGTCAACGGGCCCAGTGCGCAAAGAGCAGCAGCTCCCGCGAGGGCGCTGCGGAGAACTGTCGGGCCGAGTACTACCGAGCTAGCACCTGCGGCGCGGAAGGCCTCGAGTTCCCCAGGACTGACTCCCCCTTCTGGGCCGACGATGAAAAGAACCTTGTCAGCGTTTGCTGCCTGCGCGGCGAAGTCCACGAACGGAGCTGTTTCCTCCTCGTGCAAAACTGCTGCCACACCACCTGCTGATGTGGTTTCCCGGATGAGTTGCTCAATATCGGCGGAGCTATGCAGGTCCGCGACCGGCGGAATCCATGCACGACGAGCCTGCTTGGCTGCCTCGCGCGCAGTCGACTGCCACTTGGTGCGGGCCTTAGTGACCTTCGCGGTACCCTGCCATCGGGCTACACAATTCACGGCCGCCCAGGGGATAATCTCATCGACCCCGGCCTCGGTCATCATATCGACCGCAAGCTCAGCACGATCTGACTTCGGCAGCGCCTGCACCACAGTGACGTGCGGGCGCGGACGTGGACGTTCCTCAGCGGCAACCACACGAACGTGGACCTCACGAGGGTCTACGTGCATGAGCTGTGCTCGCACCACCTTGTCCGCACCATTGGCAAGAAGAATCTCCGAGCCCTCCTTCAGCCTGCGAACGCTGATGTGCTTTGCCTCCGACCCGAGGATTCGAATGATTTCTTCCGGGCGCGGCAGCTCGGTGAACTCACCGAGGAATACGGGCAAACTCATGTGTGCTTCACACTCACTGGAGGGGGCTTTGGGGATGGCGTGTTCTAACGGCGGCGGAATCGGGAGAAGAAACCGTTGCGCTCACTCGAGTCTGCCACCTTGGCATCATCATCGCGGTGCTCGCGTAGCTTCTCCAGCAGCTCGCGGGACTTGCGGTCCAGCTTCGTCGGCACCGTGACATCGACGTGTGCGACCACGTCGCCGTTGCCCTCGCCGCGCAGATGCGGCATGCCCTTACCCGACAGACGAATCTGCTCTGCCGGCTGGGTGCCCGAATCAACCTTGATGGTCATTGGTTCGCCGAGCAGGTCGTCGACCTCAAACTCGGTACCAAGTGCGGCATCAGCCATGGGCACCTGCACGTTAAAGTGCAGATCATCGCCCTCACGCTCGAATACAGGGTGCGGGTCCATGGCAACTTCCACGTAGAGGTCACCCGCCGGGCCACCGCCCGGACCGACCTCGCCCTGCCCTGCCATGCGAATACGCATGCCATCAGAGATACCTGCCGGAACGTTGACCGTCAGATCACGGCGAGCACGGACGCGGCCATCGCCACCGCAGTTGTTACACGGATCGGGGATGATCTCGCCGGTGCCCTCACAAGTCGGGCACGGCCGCGAGGTCATCACATTGCCCAGGAAGGAACGCTGGACCTGCTGAATCTCGCCAGTGCCATCACAGCTGGTACACATCTTCGGCTTGGATTTGGACTTCGAGCCAGTTCCCTCGCACTGCTCACACAGCACCGCGGTGTCCACCGTGATGGGCTTGCGGACACCGGTGAATGCCTCATCGAGGCCCAGCGAAATACGCAGCAGCGCATCTGCACCTGGCTGTACACGCGAGCGGCGCTGGCGGGTACCGCCGGCACCGCCGAAGAATGCTTCGAAGATATCGCCGACTCCGCCGCCACCGAAACCGCCGAAACCTCCGCCTGGCATACCGCCCTGCGGATTGAGAGGATCTCCTCCCATATCCACAATCCGGCGCTTTTCAGGATCCAGCAGGACCTCGTTCGCCTCAGATGCCTCACGGAACTTCTCCGCAGCTTCTTCATCACCCGGATTACGGTCTGGGTGGTACTTGAGCGCCAGCTTTCGGTACGCCTTCTTAATCTCAGCGTCCGTAGCGTCCTTCTCCACTCCGAGGATGCCGTAATAGTCGCGTGCCAACTTTAGCTACTTCCTTTCAATACCCGGCCAACGTACTGTGCAACAGCAGCAACCGAGGAAATTGTTCCCGGATAATCCATAAATGTGGGGCCAACTACGCCCATGCCACCCAAAATTTCGGTGCCGGTGCCATAGCCAGTTGAAACAACTGAGGTAGCGCGCAGCTCCTCGTCCTCGTTTTCCTCACCGATGGAAACGCGAACGTGGTGCAAATCCTGCGCGGCCGACAGCAGTTTCAGCACGACCACCTGTTCTTCGAGAGCTTCAAGAACCATGGGCAACGTAGAAGGTAAGCGACCGGCCATATTACCACGGGTCAAATTCGATGCCCCGGCCAGGATGAGTCTGTCATTCGGCTTCTCAATCAACGACTCCACCAGCACCGTCGAGCAGCGAATAAGCACATCCCGCAAATCACGCGGGGCGTTAGCCGCAAGATCGGAAATCGCAATCGACGCGTCGGCAAGCGTGTGCCCCGACATTGCACGGTTGAAATGCTCACGCAAGAGCGGCACGAGATCGGGATCCATCGGTGCTGGCAGCTCAACATTGCGCTGCTCCACGCGCCCGGTGTCAGTGATGACTACCAGCAACAATCGCGCGTCGGCGAGCTGGACAACCTCGCAGTGCCGGACGCGGGAGACCTCCAGCGTCGGTACCTGCACCACTGCGACCTGACGGGTTAGCTGGGCCAGCAGCTGCACACTGCGACGCAGAACGTCCTCCAAATCGACGCCGCCTTCGAGGAACTCGAGGATAGCTCGGCGCTCAGCCCGGGACAGCGGCTTAATCTGCGAAAGATTGTCCACAAAAAGGCGGTAGCCCTTCTCAGTCGGGATACGCCCGGACGATGCATGTTCCTGCTGGATATAGCCCTCGGCCTCCAGCACCGCCATGTCATTTCTGATGGTCGCCGAGGACACACCCAGATTGTGGCGCTCCACCAGAGCCTTCGAGCCAACGGGCTCCTGGGAAGCTACGTAATCCGAGACAATTGCCCGAAGAACTTCCTGCCTGCGCTTATCCGTCTGAGATGACATGCGGATAGTTTAACTAAGGATGTCAACAATTATGGCGTCGGCCAGCAAACGACCGCGATTGGTCAGCTGAATCCGCTGGCCGCCATCGACGGAAACAAACTCCACCATGCCCGCTTCCGCTTGCCGACGTGCCTTGCCCAGCTCATCCTCACCGAGCAGATTGGCATCGATACCCTCGGCCAAGCGGAGGCCCAGCATAATCTTCTCAGTGTGCCGATCCTCGGCCGTTAGCCCTTCTGAATCCTTAATCGGCAATTCTCCGCCGGAAATGGTCGCCGCGTAGCGAACCGGATGCTTGACGTTGTAAAACCTCGTGCCATCCAGGTGCGAATGTGCACCGGGGCCCGCACCCCACCAATTTCCATCGCGCCAGTAGAGCATATTGTGACGACATTGGCCGCCCGGTTTTGCCCAGTTGGACACCTCGTACCAGGAAAAACCGGCTTGACTCAGTGCGGCATCGATGCGCTCGTAGCGGTCGGCGAGATCGTCGTCGTCAGGCATCGGCAGCTCACCACGACGGACCTTACGCGCCATCGCGGTACCCGGCTCGACGATCAGTGAGTACGCCGAAACATGATCGACGTCCGTGGCCAGGACTGCCTCCAACGTCGTATCGAGGTTCGCCATCGACTCCCCTGGCGTGCCATAGATAACGTCGAGGTTGATGTGCTCAAAGCCGGCCGCGCGTGCCTCCGCCACTGCCGCCGCAGGACGCCCCGGCGTGTGCGTACGATCCAGAGTGGCCAGCACATGCGGCACAGCCGACTGCATGCCCAGACTCACCCGGGTAAACCCTGCCTCGGCCAAGCCTTCGAAAAACTCCGGGGAGGTCGACTCGGGATTCGACTCGGTGGTGACCTCGGCGTCGTCGGCAAGCCCAAAGCTGTTGCGCACACCGTCGAGCAGGCGACGAAGACCACTCGCCCCCAACATCGACGGCGTACCACCGCCGACGAATACGGTATCGGCGCCACGCGCTAGTTCGGGGTGCTTTACGACGGCCATCTCGAGCTCAGCCACGATGGCATCGAGGTAGTCTCCCTGCGTTGCGCCACTGCCCAGCTGACCTGGCGTGTACGTGTTGAAATCACAGTAGCCACAACGGGTGGCACAGAATGGGACGTGTAAGTAGACACCGAAGGAATCGGTGTGTGCGGAGGCTTCGCTCACGCATGCTCCTTGGCTCGACGTTGCTTGACGCGGCGGACAATTTCATCGATGCGGGCACGTTCCATCAGGAACTCCGGAGGCCTACGGCCGCGCAGCGCATTGGCAACTGCCGGATGAGTCTCGGGAACAGCAACACACCAAGCGGCGGCAGCGGACAGTGCACGGCGGCCAGACTGTGCGTAAAGCTGCGGAAGCACCACACTACCGAGCTTTTCCACGCCTCGGATGTTTTCGGCGGAAACCCAGTCGGCGAGTTCCTCCAGGTAAGAAGCCACGGCATCGGAGCGAGCAATCATTGCCTGCGTGACCGTAGGGACTGCAACCGGATGCTTCAAAGGAGCCGGAATGAGCGACAGTGACTGCACATCCGGCGACTTCGGTGCCGGATGCGGGTGTCGACGCGGTGTCGAAGCGGAGGAAAGAGTACCGATGCGCCCCGAGCGAATGCCGGAGGTAAACGCTTGGCGTAGACCATCAAGCTCACCAATCAGAGGGCGGCAGTCCTCAACGGCCTCGTCGACGATGTCAGCGAGCTCGAGGACACATTCGTCCACCAGCTCACGATCTACATCAGCAACCGCCTGAGCAAGGTGCTCGATGTGTTCGGCAACTTCGTCACCAATGTCGTAGAGCTCTTGGGTCACTTCGCGCAGGCGTAGCCGAGCATCGAAGTGGTTAATCATTGCCCGCCCTCCCACGACATCTTCGGCGCCGGTGACATCATTGCAGTCTTCCGCTTTCGAATATCGACGAACATTGACGAATGCCGACTTTCGAAAACTGAAAACTCCTTAAAAATTTCTAGCGCCCCTCACCTTAATGGGGTGAGGGGCGCTAGCGCGGTAACAACACGCTGCCGTTTTCTATCGGCAGCGGGTAGACCGTGAATTAACGCTGGTAGAGAGCCTCAATGTCACGCGAGTAGTTGTCCATGACAATGTTGCGCTTGACCTTCATGGTCGGGGTCAGCTCGCCGCTTTCCTCGGTGAAGTCACTGTCCAGAATATGGAACTTCTTAATGGCCTCTGCGTGAGAAACCAGCTCGTTAGCGGAGTTGACGGCGTCCTGAATCTCGGCGCGCAAAACTGCGCTGGAGGCAGCGAGTTCACGGATCGAGGTGTGCTCGGGGACGGAGTGCTCAATCTTCCACTTCTCCAGTGCCTCCTCATCGAGAGTGACCAACACGGAGACGAACGGACGACCATCGCCGATGACGACTGCCTGGGACACCAGCGGGTGCGCACGCATGCGGTCTTCCATCGGGCCCGGCGCGACATTCTTACCACCAGCGGTGACAATGAGGTCCTTCTTGCGGCCGGTGATCTTCAGGTGGCCTTCTTCGGTCAGCTCACCGAGGTCACCAGTCTTAAACCATTCGCCGTCGATGAAGGCTTCCTTGGTTGCCTCTTCGTTCTTCCAGTAGCGGTCGAACACAACCGGACCACGGAGCAGAACTTCGCCGTCATCAGCGATAGCGGCGGAGCAACCACCGACCGGACGACCAACGGTACCAATAATCTGCTCGCTCGGGTTGTTCACGGTGACGGCAGCCGTGGACTCAGTCAGACCGTAGCCTTCGTAGACAGGCACACCGAGACCACGGAAGAAGTGCCCGAGGTCAGAGGACAGAGCCGAACCACCGGAAATGGTGTACTGCACGGCCTCACCCATAGCTGCGCGAATTTTCGAGAACAGCAGGCGATCGTAGAGCTGGCGACGCAGCTTCAAGACACGCGACGGACCTGCCGGAGTATCCAGTGCCTTGGAGTACTCGATGGCGGTGGCCTCAGCACGCTCGAACATGGCCAGGCCGAATGCGCCCTTCTCCTTAGCGGAGGCGTAGGCGGAGTCACGAACCTTCTCGAACACGCGCGGCACACCGAGAATCATGTGCGGACGGGAACGCTGGAACTCCAGGGTGACGGTCTTGGTATCAGCCCAGTGAGACTGGGTAGCACCGGAAATCATCGAAGCCAGGGACACTGCGTGAGCCAACACGTGCGCCAACGGCAGGAAGGTCAGAATGCGGTTCCCCGGACGGGCAATCAGGCCAATCTCGTTGGTGAGGATGGCGCGGGCCTCCGCCAGCCAGTTGCTGTGCAGGAGCACGCAGCCCTTCGGACGACCAGTGGTACCGGAGGTGTAAATCACGGTTGCCAGGTCGTCGGCCTTGGTGTCCTTGATGCGGCGCTCGACCTCGTCGCCGTCAATGTCACGGCCTTCGTAGCTAATGGTGTCAGTAGCGGAAGCGTTAATCTCCAGTACACGACGCAGCTGAGACTCGCCCTCCGGGTTCTCGGTGCCCTTTTCGACCAGCAGAGGCTTCATGCGGTCGGTGTGCTCACGCGACTCGGTAAATGCGAAAACAGCACCGGAGTTTTCAATAATCCAACGAATCTGGCCAGACGAAGAAGAGCCGTAAATCGGGACAACAGCAGCGCCTGCCATCCAGATAGCGGTATTGATCAGGTTCCACTCGTAGCGAGTCTCACTGAGCAGCGCTACGCGGTCGCCCGGCTGAACACCGTTGGCAATTAGCCCCTTAGCGACGCCCTTTGCCTCGTCATAGAACTCCTGAGCAGTGACATTTACCCACTCAAAGTTCTTGGGGCGAGTGAAAAGCACCAGCTTCGGGCGCTTCTGCACCAGCTCCTGCAGCGAGGTAATAATCGTTTCGTCCTCGCCGATGACGTATTTCGCCTCGGTAGTATATTCACGCATCGAGTTACAAACCCCTACTTTCGGTAGTTCTGTCCATCGTTGGTTTCGTTAGGAATCAACTTAGAACATCAAACCCTGCGCCGTTGTGATTTCAGTAAATATTTCGATAACGAAGTGATTTACCTTACTACTGGCAAAGTTTTTCTAAACTGGCATGATGGAAAGGGTGACACAGGCAGCTTCCAATCCTCCCCTTTCCTCTCCACTCGCCGACCTCGCTAAAGATGTCGGAGTTGGGGTTTCCTACTACTCCACCGAGGGCCAACTCGTGCACGTCTCTCGTGAGACAGTGCTAAAAACTCTCGCTGCTCTCGACATCGATCTGGGCCCAGATCCCAGCGATGCCGACATCAACGACGCCCGTCGTGAGTGGGCAGACACGCAGTGGTCTCGCCTTCTCCCGCCCGTGGTAGTTACCCGCCAGGGCATCTTCCACCGAGTTCTGGTTCACGTACCGCACGGCAGCAATGTCAGCGTGACTGTGAAACTGGAGGACGGCGCAGAATGGCCCTGCGCTCAGGTGCACCACTTGGTACCGCCACGCCAGGTCGGCGATGTGTTGATGGGTGAAGCCGCCTTCGCAATTCCAGAGGATCTGCCACTTGGTTGGCATCGCTTGCGCGCAGTCAACGATGACAACGTCGCTGAGTGCGATGTGGCCGTAACCCCCAACCGTCTCGCCACTGCCGACAAGTACGTGCAGAATCCTGCGCATGGTGTCATGGCACAGCTGTACTCGGTACGCTCCAGCCGCAGCTGGGGTATTGGCGATTTCGCTACCCTCGGCGACTTGGCACAGGTCAGTGCAGAGCACGCGGGCTCTGATTTCGTCCTCATCAATCCGTTGCACGCCGCAGAGCCACTGCCTCCGGTAGAAGACTCGCCGTACCTGCCCACCACGCGCCGCTATGTCAATCCGCTGTACGCGCGCCCAGAGCTTATCGACGAGTTCGGGTACCTGGACAAGGACGAGGCCGATGAAGCCCGTGCGCTAGCGAACTCTTTCCACCAGCTCAATCACAGCCCTGATGAGATTGACCGCAACCCCATCTACGCTGCAAAGCTCAAGGTATTGCGGGCAATTCACAAGATCCCCCTGTCCAGCGCACGCCAGGCGGAATTTGACCGTTGGCTGGAGGCCGAGGGCCGTGGCATATACGACTACGCGTCGTGGTGCACCGAGCGCGAGCTCGCGGATCGCGCTGCTGCCCGCGATGCTGCACGCGCTGCCACTTCCGATTCTGGTGCCGTAACCGAGAACGATATCGAGTTGGTTCCACCGTTGGGTAACCACGCCAGTGTCGAATCTCTGCGGGAGGAAATCTTCCAGTTCCACCTCTGGGTGCAGTGGATTCTCGATCAGCAGCTCGGCCAGGCACAAGAGGCAGCCCTGGATGCGGGTATGCGCATCGGCATCATGGCCGACCTTGCCGTCGGCGTGCACCCTGGCGGCGCGGATGCCGAGAACCTTGCGGATTGGCTCGCTCCTGCTATCTCTGTTGGCGCACCGCCAGACGGTTTTAACCAGCGCGGCCAAGACTGGTCGCAGCCGCCGTGGAACCCGCACAAGCTAGCCGAGGCCGGCTACCGCCCCTGGCGCGACATGCTGCGCACAATCCTTCGCCACGCAGGTGGCATTCGTGTTGACCACGTGCTGGGTATGTTCCGCCTCTGGGTCATGCCGCGGATGGAGTCCCCCGTCAATGGCACCTACCTGTACTTCGACCACGAGGCAATGGTCGGCATTCTCGCACTTGAGGCCGAGCTCGCTGGGGCCGTCGTCGTAGGCGAAGACCTGGGCACTTTCGAGCCGTGGGTGCAGGACTACCTGGCCTCGCGGGGCATCATGGGCACCTCGATCGTGTGGTTTGAATCCGAGGGCGACCAGCCGAAACCACCAAGCGCTTACCGCAGCCTGTGCCTGTCCTCCGTCACCACGCACGATCTGCCGCCGACGGCAGGCTACCTCGCAGGCGAGCACATCAAGCTACGGGAACGCCTGAGACTATTGCTTTCCGACGTCGCGGAGGAAGACCGCCGGGACTTCGAGTGGATTCGAAAGGTTTTGGGTGCGGCCAAGGAAGCCGGCTGCTTTGGTGACACGGCTGCGGCGGACATGGATGTTCATTCCCTTACCCGCGATAATCTGCCACCAATTGACGCACTGGTCACGGGGCTGCACCGCTTCCTCGACCAGACGCCATCCGCGCTGAAGTGTGAGGCCTTGGTGGACATGGTCGGCGATCGTCGTACTCAGAACCAGCCGGGCACGAGCCACGACCAGTACCCGAACTGGTGCATTCCGCTAACCGATGCCGAGGGCAAGGCCGTGCTTGTCGAGGACCTGCCTCGCTTCCCCGGATTCAAGCGTTAATTGGTTCGTGAGCGACTAATCCCTCATTTTTGCTGTTCACCGATCTTTCAGGTTATATGCCCGGCACTAAAACCGAGGCTAAAACTGGAAATCGGTGACTGCACCAGCGATGAGGATGAGAAGAAGCAAAACGATTAGGGCAAGTAGGACCTTCGAGTGCCTCGACCGATGCATGCTAACTCAGCTCCCTACTGCGAAATATTTGCGAACTACCCAACTCTAGCCTGTTGGGCAAATTTCCTAATACTTTAAGACATACCTTAGGGCAGCGATAGCGACCCAACACTTAAAGGGGGCTTCTCCCAGCTCAATTCATCGGGTCTCTCGGTGAGCTATCCGCAAGGCCACTACCTCTTCGGCTAGCTCTCGCTGCCCGCTCCTCGACGCTCCTGCGAACGCTCCCGCCGATGCACCGACCTCTGCCACAGACGTCCGCTGACAACATCGATTGCGCCAACGAGAACGAAAGCAAGAAACCCTCCGACTACCAGGAGAACCACGCATAGCACGCTGACCTGCGCAAGCAGTGGCAATTGGATAAGCCACTGCCCTACTCTGTCGAATGCTTCTGCCATGAGTGTCAACCTACCCTGCCGGTGACCGGAATAACCAGTGGGCGGCGGTCGCGGGGCTCGTCGTAAAGCGTGAAGCTAGGCATCAGTGCCCGACAGCCCGCGGCGTTCGAGGAGCGGCTGGATGTCCTTATCGCGACCTCGGAAGGCACGGTAGGCGGCCATGAAGTCGATGGCGCCACCACGGGAGAGAATCTCCTCGCGGAAGTGGCTGCCGCCGCTGATTGTGGCACCGCCGTTGTCGGTGAACCAACCGAAACCGTCCGCGTCGAGCACCTCTGCCCACAGGTAGGAGTAATAGCCCGCCGAGTAACCGCCGGCGAAGATGTGGTTGAAGTAGCGGGAGCGGTAACGCGGAGCCAGGTGGGGAACGTCGAGGCCGAGTTCAGCGAGTGCTTCCGCTTCGAAGGCATCAACATCAGTGACCTGAGCTGCTTCCTCCTCGGTGAGGCTGTGCCAGGCCAGATCGATGGCGCACGCGGCGAGGTACTCAACCGTGGCGAATCCCTCACCAGCGGTGCGGGCCTTCTTCACAGACTCGACTAGCTCGGCCGGGATCGGCTCACCGGTACGAACGTGGACGGCGTAATTGGCCAGAATGGATGGCTCAAGTGCCCAGTTCTCGTTAATCTGGGAGGGGAATTCCACGAAGTCGCGCGGGACGTTAGTGCCCGAGAAGGTCGGGTACGTGACGTCGGAAAGCAGACCGTGGAGGGCGTGCCCGAACTCGTGGAAAGCAGTGGTGACCTCGTCGAGCGTCAGTAGCACCGGGGTTCCCGGCTCGGTTTCGGCGATGTTCATCACGTTGACCACGACTGGCAGGCGCCCCAGCAGACGGGACTGGTCCCTAAACGAGCTCATCCATGCACCACCGCGCTTAGTCGGGCGCGAGAAGTAGTCCGTAATAATCAGGCCGATGGTCTCGCCTCCGCCCTGGCGTACCTCCCACACAGTCGTGCCCGGCGCGTATCCCTTGAGGTCCTCGCGCTTGACTACTTCGATGCCGTAAAGCTTGCGGGCAGCGTAGAACACGCCGTCTTCGATGACACGGTGCAGTTCGAAGTAGTTCTTGAGCTCCTCCGTGTCGACTGCGAATTCTTCCGCTTTACGACGGCGCTCCCAGTACGGCCAGTCAGCGCCCGTGACCGTCTCATCGCCAGCCAAATCAGCGACCCGCTTGTACTCGCCTTCAGCATTGGCAATGGCAGCTGGCGCCAGGTCTGCAATGAGCTTTCGAGCAGCCTCTGCGGTGGTTGCCGTCTCCTTGGCAATGACGTAATCCGCATGCGTGTCGTAACCGAGCAGCTTGGCGCGGCGGGCGCGCAGGCGTGCCATTTCCAGCACAATGTCGGAGTTGTCGAACTTGCCGGAGGCAGCACCCGCACGTCCCAGTGAGGCTTCGTAGAGCTTGGCACGAGTAGCCGGATTATCGAGGTCAGCCAGCTGTGCAGGAGTTGATGGTAGGTCCAGTGGAATCAGCCACGGCGCATCGGTGTCTGCCTTTTTCGCGTAAGCGGCGAAGGACGCAATGGCATCGTCGGAAAGCCCGGCGAGTTCTTCGCGGTCGTAGATTTCCACGGCGCGCGCAACGGTGTCCTTCAGCAGGTTTTCGCCGAAAGCGGTGGAAAGCTCAGAGAGGCGGGAATTGATGCGGCTAAGCTCGGTTTTGTCCTCGTCGCTGAGGTCCGCACCGGTGCGCTGAAAGTCCTCACGGACCTTCTTCAGCAGCAGCTTCGCCTCTTCCGGGTTGGCGGCATCGTCAACGCTGTCAATGGCATTGATGCGCTGCCACAGGTCACTGCGCATGCGAATCTGATCCAGGTGTGCTGTCAGCTGCGGAGCAATCTCGGCTTCAATTTCCATGCGGACATCGGTGGCGTCCGTGCCGGCAACGTTGAAGAAATAAGCAGCGACGCGGTCCAGATCTTGGCCCGCCTTCTCCATTGCCTCGATGGTGTTAACAAAGGTCGGTGCCTCCGACGACGTGGCGATGGCGTCAATCTCGCGTGCATGGCTACGCATTGCTTCGCTAAACGCCTCGCGGACGTGGCTGTCATCGATTGCCGCAAAATCTGGCAATTCGCAGAACAATTCCGACGGTGTCAACAGTGGATTTCGTGCATCATTGGTCATAGTGAATTCAACTGTAGCGTGCTCGAAAACGCGAGCGCGACTACCACAGGCTCCCCGCCCTTCTGGCAGGACCAACAGTGACGAGGAGGCGTTTTCCGCCATGACAGAGACGACTATTTCCGCTCCCTGCGGGCAACTGACCGGCCGGATTCACGATGGCGCAATACAAGTTTTCAATATCGATTACGCAGATGCTGCTCCGTTTGCCGCGTCGGCACCGGTGGCCGACGGCCCACAGTCAGGCACTCGGCGCTGTGAGCCCGAGCGCGAGTTAGTTCTCACCGTCACCGCACCGGCTGGGCCCGCGGACGCTTCCTACCCCGTATTGCTGTGGATTCACGGTGGTAGCTACGAGTTTGGGCACCCCTCCGAGCCCTGGACGGACGCGACGGCTTTTGCGCAGGCCGGCATCATCACCGTTTCGCTCGGATACCGCAAGGGACTGGAGGGATTCTGGCGCGACAGTCAAACAGAGACCTACCGGGCCATTGATGATCTGTATCTGGGGCTGCAGTGGGCTCGTCGTAACGCGCCTGCCTTCGGCGGCGATATCGACAACATCACTATCTCGGGGCAATCGGCGGGTGCGGCGCTGGCGCTCACCCTCGCGGCCGACGAACGCACGCGCGGTCAGATTCAGCGCACCATCGCCATGTCGCCGGCCTTCTCGCTGCTGTCCGGCTCGCGCCTCCGCCGCACGTTGGCGGGCATCGGTGTGGGACGTGCGCCGTCCACCGAGGTCTTTTCGCGTGCCGACGAACGCAGGGTCGCTCGGGCCCAGAAATTGGTTTCGGCATCCTCGCCTTCGGATCCGGCAATTGGGCCTCGCTTTGACAGCTTTGCTCCCACACTGCCCACGATGGTGACCGCCACCAGCGAAGAGTTCTTCTCAGAACCGCCGGTTGTGGCTATGGACAAGTTGCCCATGCGGGAGTGGATGGCTCGGCGCTATGCCAAGGGGCATCGCGGCCGCGGCGAATTTCCGACCGACGCTTATGCCGAGCGTCCGATGGGAAATGTCATTTCTGACTCCGCGATTCGTTCTTACGCTGTTAAAGTCGCCGAACGGTCCGTGGCAGCTGAGCTGGATGTGTGGGCGGCACAGTTCGAACCGGGAGAAGGGTTGGGCTACGCACCTGCTGGCCGCACCAGTGGTGCTCCGCACTGCATCGAGATTGCACGCTTCTTCGGTATGAAAGAGCCTAACCATCCATTCCACCAAGTGGCGGTCGAATTCATCCGAGAGGGCACTTCGCACATGCCCCGCTACAACGACGACCGCAAGATAACCACCTTTGCTGGCGCTGACGCACAGGCAGTTGAGGGCATCGCCATCGATGCGTGGGCGGCTCCGCGCCAGCTCTTTGGCGCATAAAACGGGATTAGGCGCATGAGACGGCTGAGGCTTGCCATTGGCCGCACCGGTTAGCGCTGCTATTTAGCTCGGCAGAGTCTGCATGTACTGGTAAATCTCCACGCAGACCAAAATGGTAATTAGCGTGATGAGTACTGCGATGAGTTTCCTGCGATCCATAGCCACCGTTCTTACCGAAGCACCTGGTTGGGCGCAAGCTTTACCAATTGTGTTTAACTGTCAACCATGGAGCCACTTGATTTACTAGTCCCCGAAAACTCTGCGCTGCAGCCGGTCGACCCCGCGCTGGCTAAGGTGAAGCGAATCGCGCACGCTGCTCCCCTGCTATTTATCACGGTTGCAGCTGCCGTAGCCGCGGTGGCGTGGACTCCGTGGATGTGGTTGGGAGTCCTCGCCTGCGTGCTCTACTTCGCATATATCTACTGGCTCATCGGCCGCCGAGTTCGTGCCCACCGATACCTCGAAGGAGATAACGACTTCATCGTTGCGTCCGGACGCTGGTGGCGCTCGGTCACTATTGTCCCGTACGGACGAATCCAGTTCATCGACATCGATGAAGGACCGCTGCTTCGCCTGTTTGGACTGGCAACGCTGAAGCTCAACACAGCATCGGCGAGCTCGGATGCCGCCGTCCACGGTCTGCCACGCGAAGAAGCTCTCGCCCTGCGCGCCCGTCTATCTCAGCGCGCCCACGACCGGATGGCGGGTCTTTAAATGAGGCATAGAGTTCATCCACTATCCCCGCTGCTCAAAAGCTTCGCCACAATCGCTGCTGTGACTGCATTCGCAGTTGCGAATCAGTGGCAATTGGCCGTTGCTGTCGTGACTCAGCTCTACGACTGGGCATGGCTCGGTCTCCTTATCGGTACCGGTGCGGTCGCCATAATTATTGGTCTAATTGCATTTTTCTCGTGGTTGTCCTGGCGGTATACGTTCTACGAACTCACCGACGATGAGGTTCGCTACGGCTCCGGATGGCTACTGCGTTCTCGACGCGCGGCACGGCTCGACCGCGTGCAGGCGGTGGATATCAACCAACCATTGTTGGCGCGCATTTTCGGGCTCGCCGAAATTGTCATCGAAACAGCCGGCGGCTCCGATTCGCACTTCACGATCAAATACCTCACTCCCCCGCAATGCGAACAGTTCCGCGCTGACGTGTTGGGCGAGGTAGAAAAGCTGGACACCGAACTGGCACATTCGCTTTACGACGGCGACAGCCCCGCCGCTGCTCAAGACTCCAGTGCCCACATGTCCTCCCGCATGTCCGACGCGAAAACTATTTTTGGCCCGGTCGATGTCGGACGGTTGGTCGCATCCGTGGCCATTGGACCCGGTCTTTTCGTCGGCATAGCTCTCATCCTCCTCGCCGTTGTCTCTGCGCTGTTTACCGACTTCATCGTGGAAATCCTCAGCGGAGTAACCATCACTACTCTGATTGTGATTGGCAGTTTCGCGCTCGGCCTTTTCGGAGTACTAAATCAGTCGTGGGATTTCACGCTGAAGGTGTCGTCGGAAAGCAGGCGTCTGGCAATTACCGCCGGGCTGTTGTCGACACGCGCTCAAACCATTCCCATTGATCGCATTCATGGCTTCAAAGTGGTGCAACCGCTCTGGTGGCGCCCGTGGAAATGGTCCCGTGCCGATGTCTCGGTGGCGGGCTATGGCCTGGACAGCACACAGTCGAACAACGCACTGGTGCCCGTGGCGCCGGCGGCGGAGACCGATACGATTGTCGATGATTTGATGACTGAGATTGCGGGACCGTCCTCTGCCGATGACCTGTTGGGCTCCTGGCAGACTCCACGCACGGCATGGTGGCTCAGCCCAATTGACTGGAAATTTCAAAAGGTGCAGGCCACGCGGCGGGGGCTGTTGGTGACCAAGGGTCGGTTCTGGCATACGCGGTTCATGGTCCCATGGCAGCGCATCCAGGGGCATACACTAACCATTTCTCCGCTGAAGAAAGCGGCGGGAGTGGCGAACGTGCGAATCGACATGGTGCCAGGAACCGTCACACCGGTGGCAACGGAGTTGGCGCTGGCTGATGCGTATCAACTCGCCGCGCTGATTCAGGAACACAAGGCTGTTTAAAAGGTGTTTCATGAGGCCTCCCAGGACCGCCGACTCGCGCGGTTTTGTGGGATCTCGCAGGAAAACTCCCTCTGCAGGCTAGCGGCATAGTCATTACGCTGGGATGCATGACTATCGCCAAGAAAGATTACGAGTGGTACCGCAGCGCGGTGTTCTATGAGGTGCTCGTCCGAGCCTTCTTTGACTCCGACAACAACGGCTCCGGCGACCTCAAAGGGCTGACGGAAAAGCTCGATTATCTGCAATGGCTGGGTGTCGACTGCCTCTGGCTGCCGCCTTTCTACGACTCCCCGCTGCGCGACGGCGGTTACGATATCCGCGACTTCCGCGCCGTTCTCGACGAGTTTGGCACGGTCGAGGATTTCAAGGTGCTTCTCGACGAGGCCCATGCGCGCGGTATCCGCGTTATTACTGACCTGGTGATGAACCACACCTCCGATAGCCATGAGTGGTTCCAGCAGTCGCGCACTGACCCCGATGGCCCCTACGGCGACTTTTATGTCTGGACCGATGACCCGGACACCTACTCGGGCGCACGCATTATTTTCGTGGATACCGAGGATTCCAACTGGACCTACGACCCGGTGCGTGGTCAGTACTACTGGCACCGCTTCTTCTCCCACCAGCCAGATCTGAACTATGACAATCCGGCGGTGCAGGAAGCAATGCTCGATGTGCTGCGCTTCTGGTCGGATCTCGGCATTGATGGCTTCCGCCTCGACGCTGTTCCCTACCTGTTTGAACGCGAGGGTACTAACTGCGAGAACCTGCCCGAGACCCACGCTTTTCTGAAGCGCTGCCGCAAGGTCATGGACGAGGAATACCCGGGTCGCGTCCTGCTGGCGGAGGCCAACCAGTGGCCCTCCGATGTGGTGGAATACTTCGGCGACCCGGAGGTCGGTGGCGACGAATGCCACATGGCTTTCCACTTCCCGCTTATGCCACGCATTTTCATGGCGGTGCGCAAGCAGTCCCGCTTTCCCATCTCGGAGATCCTGGAGTCCACGCCAGAGATTCCCTCTTCGGCTCAGTGGGGTGTTTTCCTGCGCAACCACGATGAGCTGACGTTGGAAATGGTCACTGATGCAGAGCGCGACTACATGTACGCCGAGTATGCCCACGATCCGCGGATGAAGGCCAACATCGGCATTCGCCGTCGGCTAGCGCCATTGCTGCAAAATGACCGCACCCAACTCGAGCTTTTCAACGCCCTGTTGTTGTCCCTACCGGGTTCGCCGGTGCTCTACTACGGCGATGAAATCGGTATGGGCGACAACATCTGGCTCGGCGACCGCGATGGCGTGCGCACACCGATGCAGTGGTCGCCCGACCGCAACGCCGGGTTCTCCAAGGCCGACCCCGGTCGGCTCTATCTGCCGACCATTCAGGATGCGACCTACGGCTACCAGGCGGTCAATGTCGAAAACCAAGCGAGCTACTCCAACTCCCTGTTGAATTGGGTGCGTCGACTAATTCAGGTTCGCAAGCGCTATGAGGCTTTTGGCCTCGGTGACTTCCGCGAGCTGAATAGCGATACCGCCTCTGTTCTGACCTATCTGCGCACATACGGCGACGAAGTGCTGCTGTGCGTCAACAACCTGTCTTCCTACCCCGCGGCCGTCTCACTGGATCTGTCCGAGTTCGCCGGTTCCACCCCGGTAGAGCTCACTGGTTCGGTTCCCTTCCCAACGATTGGCACCGATTCCTACCAGATCACGCTTCCTGGCCACGGTTTCTACTGGTTCGAAATCCAGCTTCCGCCGGAGACAAACGCCGAATCGAGCGTCTCAATGTCCGCGCCGACAATCCCGGTTGCACAGGCGATATCGGACGCGCCGGTGACGTCATCACGCGAGCACTCTGGCACCGCTACCGATGCCAATGCCGATGCCGTCACAAACGCCGATAATAGAGAGTGATCTTTAAGTCCCGAAAGGCGAATGAACTGAAATGACTATTCCCACCGCCGATTTCATTGCCGAAGAGCTGGCAGACACACTGGTCAGGATGCGCTTTTTCGCTGACAAGGTCTCCGACATCGACCACGTCGAGATCCTCGCGCTTGACCCCGTACTGCGCGACAATCCCAACAGTCCCGATGTCGATATCGCATTGGTGAGAGTGCACACCGCCCATTCCGCACCGACCTATCAGCTGCCCATCGCTTGGGCGCAGGACGTCCCCGAGGGCCACGAACAGTCCCTACTGGTTCGCGCCGACGGCGTCGTCGGCTACGACGCTCTGATTGATTCGGACGCCATCACGGCACTCGGCCAGAAGCTTTCCGACGAAGGCAAGCTCGGCCGCATGGAACTGCGGCGTGTGCCGGGCTCTGAGCAGCCCCGACCGGAATCCGGCCGCCCTATGGGAGTAGAACAGTCGAATACCTCGGTCATTTTCGACGACCGCGTGATGTGCAAGTTCTTCCGTCGCCTCTACCCCGGCACTAATGCCGATGTGGAGCTGCTGGCCGCACTAGCCCAGGCGGATTGCAAGTTCGTCCCTGAGCTCTACTCCTGGGTAGAGACCACCATTGGCGAGGACGCCTACACCACCGCCATGCTGCAGGAATTCGCACCGAACTCGGTCGATGGCTGGGAGCTGGCTCTCGGCGCAGTCCGCGACGCCATCCGCGACGCCCAGACCCCGCTGGAAGATTTGGGCACCGACTTTACCTCCGAAGCCCGTGCGCTCGGCGAAGCAGTGGCCTCGGTGCACAGCAGCCTCGCCGCCGCTGTCGCGGTGAAGAATCGCCTGACCGGTGCGGAGTTGGTGGCTCCCCTGCGTGCTCGCCTGGACTTCGTCGCTGGTGTGGTGCCACAAATTGCGGAGGTCAAGGATAAGGCGCAGGCTATCTTCGATCGCGCAGAGGCTGCGGTACCGGAAGGTGGTGCCGTCGTCCAGCGAATCCACGGTGATCTGCACTTGGGGCAGGTATTGCGCACTCCAAGCTCATGGCGCTTGATTGACTTCGAAGGCGAGCCGTCGCGCCCGTGGGAGGAGCGCCGTCTGCCGGACCACCGCCTGCGCGATATCGCCGGCATGATTCGATCCTTCGATTACGCCGCTCACTACCCGCTGCTGACGGGACGTGAGGACACCGAGGCAGCGACCGAGCGTGTTGAGCAGTGGGCTCGCCGCAATATCGATGCCTTCTTGGAAGGCTATGGCGACAGCAGCGACCCGGTGCTGTTGGAAGCGTTTGTTCTGGATAAGGCCATCTATGAGTGCCTTTACGAAGCCCAGAACCGTCCCAACTGGCTGCCGCTGCCGCTTCGTGCTGTGCGCTCGCTGTTAGGATAGGGCTCTTGTCGCAGTAATTTCATAGCGGGGAGTCATCATCCCGCAAGATAGAGGTCTTTCGTGCGTCTGCTCAGCAGAATCCTATCCACCACGCGAGTGCTCTGGCCTTTCTATATCGGGGTCATCATCTGTTCGCTGGCCACCGCCGCCGCGTCGTTGATTAGCCCCTTCCTCATCCGCGATGCCACCGACGCCATCGTCGGCGCGGTGTCCAGCGATGAAGGCTTGAGCCAAGCGGCGATGTCCAACACCACTCGCACCGTGATTTGGCTGGTCATCGGACTGCTGATTGCCGATCTGACGCAAACCATCGTGCATAACATCGGTGGTTACCTGGGCGATGTGATGACTGCGCGCATGCGCGAGATTCTGTCGACCCGTTACTATGCAAAGCTGCTGTCTCTGCCGCAGCGCTATTTCGACAGCCAGGTCACCGGCACAATTATCGCCCGCCTGGAACGCTCGATTACCAATATCACGCAATTCCTCCAGGCGTTTTCCAACAACTTCTTCCCGATGTTGTTGACCGTCGGTGCAGTGCTGGCCATCACTGCTTGGTACTACTGGCCGCTGGCCGTGCTGCTGATTATCGTTTTCCCGGTCTACACCCTGCTCACCGCGTTGACGTCGAGACGCTGGCAAAAGGTTGAAGCCAAGAAAAACGAACAAATCGATATCGCCGGTGGCCGTTTTGCCGAGGTCATCGGCCAGGTCAAGGTTGTTCGATCCTTCACCGCGGAGCTGCGCGAAATCGCTTTCTTTGGTTCCCGTTTCCGCCGCACCATCTCCCTGACCCACGAGCAGTCAACGTGGTGGCACCGCATGGATGCCCTGCGCGGCGGCATTTTGAACGTCATCTTCGCAGGTATCTACCTGCTGCTTTTCCTGCGCACGCTGTCGGGCGAATTCTCCATCGGCACCATGGTCATGCTCATTCAGCTGATTAATATGGCGCGCCAACCGGTGACCATGATGAGCTTCTTGGTCGACGCTGCCCAGCGCGCAGTCGCCGGTTCCCGGGACTACTTCAAGGTCATGGAACTTACCCCAGAGGCTCGCACGCAGCCGGAGCTCCTCAATGCGGCGACCGCGAATAACGGCGACTTCGCCCCCGCATCTGTTGGTTCCATCTCAGCCAACGCCGCTAGCGACAGCGCCTACCGCTCCTCCCTGGAACGCGCAGCCGAGCAGGAGGCTATGGACGCTCCCGTCGTCGACTTCGATGCAGTGGACTTCGCCTACGAAGAGGACAAGCCGGTGCTCTCCAACGTCAGCTTCCAGGCGTATTCAGGCCAAAAAGTCGCTTTGGTCGGCGAATCGGGTGGCGGCAAGTCCACCATCGTCAACCTGCTGCTCGGCTTTTATGCCCCGACCGCAGGCCGCTTAAGCGTTCTGGGGTCGGATGTCTCCGAGGTTTCCGGTTCCACTCTGCGCGCCGGCTCTGCCGTCGTGTTCCAGGACTCCTCGCTGTTCTCCGGCACGATTCGAGAGAACATCGCCTACGGCAAACCCAACGCTACCGATGAGGAAGTCATCGCTGCGGCCAAAAAGGCCAATGCCGACGACTTCATTCGCAGCTTCGCCGACGGCTACGACACCACTATTGGTGAGCGCGGGCTAAAGCTCTCGGGTGGCCAGAAGCAGCGCATCGCTATTGCGCGCGCAATTTTGAAGGATGCTCCCCTGCTCATCCTGGACGAGGCCACTTCGGCGCTGGACACCAAGGCAGAACGCGAAGTTCAGCGTGGCTTAGACAAGCTGATGGAGGGGCGCACCACGGTTATCATCGCCCACCGCCTGTCCACGATTTCCGATGTGGACACCATCGTTACGCTGCGTGACGGTCACGTCGACGAGGTGGGCGCACCCGCCGAATTGGCACAGACTGACGGTATCTACGCCGAGCTGCTGCGCCTGACGGCCTCGGCTTCTGCGGCGGATCGTCTGCGCCTGAAGAGCTACGGAATCAAGGGGTAAAGCGCCGTCGTCAAGCATGCGGGAAAAGCTTGACGACGAGAACCCCCTTGCGTTCTTTTACGGACGGGGAACGATGTAGCGGCCAGCGCCTGGGACGATTTCCACCGTGACTGGCATCGGGAACATGAGGTCGCCGTCAGCGTAGGCATTCATCTGGCGTGGTGGGCCGATATATTCCACGTAAGCCTTCTTAGCGCGATAGGTGCTGACCTCACCGATTTTTTCAACGGTGCCGTCGAAGACGGACTTGAAAGCAAGGGCGGCCTTGATCCGTCCGGCCTTGCCGATGACGGTGATGTCCATCAGGCCATCGGAGTGGTCTGCAGACGGACAAATCTTCATACCACCGCCGTAAGAACGGGTGTTGCCGAAAGCGGCCAGCGTGATGGGATCTTCGAGAACCCGATGGTCATCAAGCGTGATGCGAAACGGCAGGGAGTGGAAAGCCAAGAATTCGCGGACGATGGCCAGGTTGTAGCGGTTGCGGCCGTGTGGCCAGGTCATCTGATTGACGCGGTCGGAGACAATGGAGTCGAAGCCGGCACACATGATGGTGCCGAACCAGCGCCAGTCCCCTGTTGCGCTCGTAATGCGGCCGAGGTCAGTGGTTGTCCAGAAACCGTCGGCGATAACGTGAGCAGCATCGCGAGCATTGCCACGCGGCAGATTGTATTCACGGCCGTGGTCGTTTCCGGTGCCAGCGGGGATAATGCCGAGGGGGATGCCGGTCTGTGCCTGTTCCTGCAGCGCGAGGTTAATCATGCCGTCGCCGCCGCAAACTGCCAAGGCATCGATTCGGCCGTCGGCGATGACCTCACGAATGAGCTTGCGGGCGTCGTCGGGGTTAGCACCTTGGAGAGCGATGACATCGATGCCGCGATCCGCGAACACCCGGCTCGCCCGGGCGGACGCAATCTGCGAGGCGCCATGACCCGCGTGGGGGTTAGTGACCAGAGCAAGGGTACGAATCTCAGTTGTTCCCAGCGGGTAGTTGAGATCCTTGTCGTTAGCGTTCATCGAAGAAATACCTACTTTTACGTGGGCTTTTGACCGGTCAATACTGGCCTTTATGGGAGTGCGTTAATGCATCTAACTAAAGCTTACCAAGATTGATTGACATTTTTTGAGAAAACGTAACGTAATACCGCTATAATAAAAGATGTAAAGATGTACTTCCGCGCAAGTTACATATAATTCCGCAGTTCAGACTCGCAGCACCGATGCCCAAGGAGAAGCTCAGGATGTCTAACAAGCTCACGATTCCGTACCGCATGCGCTGGTGGGGCTGGGGTGTTGACGGCAACGACAAGCCAATCACCACGGCCAGCGAGAAGCTACTGCAGCGCGAAATCGGTATGTCGTTGGACGCAAACAACCCGCCGCGCAACATCGCCGACGTCACTATCCCCAATAGTCGCCTCAGCGCCGAGGATATCGAAGCCCTGGGCGCTGTTGTCGGCGCGGATGCCGTCGCCACCGACCACGACACCCGCGTCAAGCACGCGGTCGGACGCTCCTACCCCGACCTGGTTCGCCTTCGCGCAGCCAAGCTCGATGTCGCCCCAGATGCTGTAGTGCTACCGAAAACTGAAAAGCACATCGAAGACCTGTTCAAGGTATGCGCTGAGCGCAAGATTGCAGTCGTCCCCTTCGGTGGTGGCACCTCGGTCGTCGGCGGCGTGGAGGCTGTTGACGGAGGCATGGGTAAGGCCATCGCAGTGTCCATGACCGCCTTTAACAAGATCATCGACATCGACAAAGTCGCTGGCACTGTCACCGCCCAGACCGGCGTTTTCGGCCCCGACCTGGAAAAGGAGCTGTCCAAGGCCGGCTTCACCGCTAGTCACTTCCCGCAGTCCTTCGAGTACTCCACTGTCGGCGGTTGGGTTTCCTGCCGCTCGGCAGGCCAAGAATCCTCTGGTTACGGTCGTATCGACCGCAACGTGATTGGCATGCGCGTCGTCACGCCAGCCGGCACCATGGAATTCCGCGACATGCCGTCGTCGGCATCCGGCCCGAACCCGCGTGAGCTTTTCCTGGGTTCGGAGGGCACCCTGGGCATCATCACGCATGTGACGATTGCCCTGAATCAGCGTCCACAAAAGGAGATGCTCTTCGACACCTACTTCTTCAACTCCTTTGAGGAAGCCGCCGAGGAGCTGCGCAAACTGGAGCAGAGCGGCAATATCCCGCACCTAGCACGCATCTCCGACGAGAAGGAGACGCTGTTCGGCCTCACTCAGCTGGGCTCCGCCAGCATGTCCGAGAAGGTCACAAAGTACCTGAAGCTGCGTGGCATCGACACCCCGTGCATGGTGATTCTTGGCTTTGCGCAGACGGATCCGGTCGGCGCCCGCGTCACCCGTGAGCGCCTGGCCGCTCGCCTGCTGACCAAGAAGTGCGTCCGCATGGGCTCCATCCCGGGCATGGCTTGGGTTAACCACCGCTTCTCCTCGCCGTACCTGCGCGATGTCATGATGACTCGCCGCGTCGGCGTCGACACCCTGGAGACCGCCACCACCTGGGATAACGCCGCTACACTGCGCCGCGAAATCGCCTCCGCAATGGAAGCCGCTGGCGAGAAGCACGGCACCCCGGTGTACGTCTTCTGCCACATCTCGCACATGTACGAATCCGGCTGCTCGCTGTACTTCACGTACTTCTTCCGCGAGACCGAGGGCGAGATCCTCCAGCAGTGGATGGACATCAAGACTGCGGCATCAGAGGCCATGATGAACTTCGGCGGCACCATCACGCACCACCATGGCATTGGCCAGGATCACAGCCCGCAGTACTACGAGGAGAACACCGAGTTGTTCGCCAAGGTCATGCGCGCAATTAAGGACGAACTCGACCCTGCTGGCATCCTCAACCCGGGCAAGTTGGCTACCGGTCCGCGCTCCTTGGAAGAGCGTTACGACGGCAACATGATTTAACCCTGTTGCCGCCGGCTTCGGCTAGCGAGCTAGACTGACCAGTTCGCTGGCGTAGATTTCCGGCGACGTTGGGCCGTCATAAATAAACAGTGAAACGTAATCGTCAAGGGTAAAAGATTCAAGTGCTGCGGTCATTGTCGCTGTCGCTTCTTCCTGGGATCCCAAGCGAAGATGCCCGGATAGTGGGATGGTCGGCTCAATCGGTGCGATTTCGTCCGTGCGACCGCAAACAGCGTGGCGTTTTAAATACCTAAGCGTGCTTTTCTAGTTACGACCTGTCTGGGGTGGCACGGACTGGAGACAGCAGCAACACATCTGCAGCGATGGTGCAATAGCAGCGAAAGCTCGGTTCATGGACTCAGAGCGGTTGGACGCTGGGTGCATAGCCATCGAGGTGTCTCCTTCCTTGTAATCCCGGGAAATGATTCGCAACTAAGAAAGATTTCTTGAATCAATATCCGTGCCGGTCGTTGATAATGAACAACTTAGTCTATTTCTAAGCGCCTTGCAATGGGGTACGCCCGAAATAGTTCACACTCACTACGCACTCCACAACTTCATCACTTACGCCAGATAGTTTCATCACTATTACCGTCTTCGGGAAAGTCGAGGAAGAAAGACTATGACTGCCACGCACGCTCCTCAGCGCGATCGCTCAGCTGCGGTTTTGAACAAGGCTCGTCGGCAAGCGGACTTGAATCGTCTACGCGAAGAGACCGTTAAGGGCGACATCCCAGATCTGCTGGTCATCGGCGCCGGTATTACTGGTGTCGGCATCGCTTTAGATGCGGCGTCGAGGGGTTTGACGACCGTTCTCGTCGAATCGAAGGACCTAGCTTTCGGCACCTCTCGTTGGTCATCGAAGCTCGCCCACGGGGGCTTGCGCTACCTTGCCAGCGGCAATGTCGGTATCGCTCGCCGCTCAGCTATTGAACGTGGTGCGCTGCTCGACGTCACCGCTCCGCACCTAGTGCGTAACCTGCCGCAGGTTGTACCGGTGATGGATAACTTTGCACCGTTGACCAGGGTTTTGCCGCGTTTAGGCTTTTTGGCCGGTGACTTTCTGCGCATTATCGCTGGTACCTCCGCCACTACCCTGCCATTGTCCCGCACTGTCAGTTCCCGCCGAGTCAGCCAGCTTTCGCCGACCGTCCGTAAGCGCGACGTGAAATTCGGCTACGTCAACTACGACGGTCAGCTGCGTGACGACGCACGCTTGGTCACCGCTATCGCTCGAACCGCCGCTAGCTACGGTGCAACTATCTTGACCCGGGTCCGCTGCGAGACTGCCTCTGGAACGAGCGCCACACTAAGCGACGAGCTCACTGGCGATTCCTTCGAGCTGCCGGCTCACGCTGTGGTCAATGCCACTGGTGTGTGGGCCGCAAACCTAGCGACGAACATCAAGATTCGCCCATCTCGCGGCACGCATCTGGTTCTTGACGCCGCGAAGCTAGGCAACCCTACCGGCTCTCTGACGGTACCGGTTCCTGGTCACACCAACCGTTTCTGTTTTGTCCTTCCCGCAGAGCACAACCGCGTCTACATTGGCCTGACCGATGAGGATGCACCGGGCCCGATTCCGGACGAGCCGGAAGTGCCGGAGGATGACATCGTTTTTCTGCTCGATGTCATCAACCAGGCACTCGAGGTTCCGCTCACTCGTGACGATGTCATCGGTGCTTTCGCCGGCCTGCGTCCGCTCATCGACGCCGGCGAGGCACACACCGCTGACCTCTCCCGCGAGCACGCCTTGTTGGAGGCCCCGAACGGCCTGATTTCCATTACTGGGGGCAAGCTCACCGAGTACCGTCTAATGGCGGAGCAAACCGTGGACAAGGTTGCGGAAAAGCTCGGTGTTTCGCTTGCTCCGTGCTCCACCCGCACCATCCCTGTGCTGGGCTCCGAGCCAGAGGAGCTCGACCGCGCTCGCACCGCTGCCGCTGCCGGCCGTATCCCGATGCCGCTGTTTAACCGCTACGGTGCCGAATCCTTCGAGGTCATCGAATCCTGTCCGCTCGACCGACCGCTCGACCCGGTAGCGGAGGGTCTCGATGTCACCCGCGCCGAGTTCGCCTGGCATGTGACGCACGAGGGAGCTCTCAGCGTCGACGATATTCTCGATCGCCGCACACGTCTGGGGCTGGTCAAGGCTGATCGCGAAGCTGCCCTGCCAGCTGCTCAGGAGGCACTGGGGCTGGCCTAGCGCTGGCCATTGCCGCGGCTGCTTCTGATGCGGCCGTAGCTACTGGTTAAAGCAGGGGTCTTCGGGCTTCCCGCTTTTTCTGTATACACGGAAACTATGAGTGTAAATAACGCTGTCACTTTCCCCTCCCTCGATGAACTCCGCTCCCGCAGGACAGTCAAATGGACCGCATATTCACCGGACGTGCTGCCACTGTGGATCGCCGAATCCGATGCCACAACCTGCCCTGCCGTCAGTGCCGCAATCGACGAGGCGTGTCAGCGCGAACAATTCGGATACCTCTCGCAGGACATCACCGCGCTTACGACCGCAACCGCGGACTTTTCTGCACAACGCTACGGATGGCGCCCGAACCCCGACAATATCTTTGCCGTCGCTGACGTCGTCCGCGGTGTCACACTCGCGGTTGAACGCTTCACCCGCCCCGATTCCGCAATTGTCGTCCCCACTCCCGCCTACATGCCGTTTTTCCAGGTAGGTCCCGCGCTGGGACGCGAGACAGTGTGCATTCCCACGCTTGCCGACGGCCCGGATCTCGGCGCCCTCGAACGCGCCTTCGCCGACGGTGCCGGTTGCCTGATCTTGTGTAACCCGAATAATCCTCTCGGCTTTACCTACTCCCCCGAAAAACTGCGTGAGATTACCGATTTAGCCGCTCGCTTTGGTGCGCGCGTTATCTCAGACGAGATTCACGGCCCAGTTGTTCTAGATGGCACTCACACTCCAACCGCGTCGGTGTCGGATACCGCGGCGGCCGTGACTATCACGGTGACTGCTACCTCGAAGGGCTGGAATACCGCCGGCCTCAAGTGTGCGCAAATCATCTTTAACGACGAAGATGCCAAAACCTGGCTGGAGCTGCCCTTCATTGTTCGCGAAGGCGCTTCTATTCTTGGTGTCGTCGCGGCCACCGCCGCCTACCGCGATGGCGTGCCCTGGCTGGACAATTTTGTCGATGTCCTGCGCACCAACCGTGAGACTCTGCGAACACGTTTGTCCACTTTTGCGCCACAGGCTCGCTTTACCCCACCGCAAGCATCATTTTTGGCGTGGTTGGACTTGGGTGACGTGCCTGGTGTTGACAGTGAGGACCCAGCTGCGTGGCTGGTTGAAAACGCCAAAATAGCACTCAACCCCGGCTTCGCATTCGGCGAAGGCGGGGTTGGGCATGTGCGGCTTAACTTTGCGACCTCCCCGGAAATCCTCGGTGAGGCCCTGGACCGTCTTGACGCGGCCCTGCGCTTGTAGTTGACGTTTTAGTTGGTGACAGTGACGCTGCCGTCGGCGTTGACAACAACGTTGGCGGCCAGAGCGCGAGCCAGGTTCATGCGAACGTGCTGGCCCTCACCGTCAGTGCGATCGAGCGGGTAGCCGGATGGGATTGCGGTCTGAGCGAGGACGGAGCTGCGCTGTTCCTCAGTCAGCTGCGGGAAGCGGGTCTCCAGCAAACCTGCGTAACGCTTCGGAACAACAACTGGCTCGTTAGCCGGGCCAACCTGCTTGAAGTCGTAGGTCATGCGTTCGGTGTACTGCTGAACGGCAGCTGCGGTGCTCATGTACGGAGTGTCCTTGGCAACGCAGTTGGCGATGGTGTCGCCACAGCGGTACTCGAGCTCCGTACGCAGCTCATCCATGGCTTCTTCGATGAGTGGGCGGAACTCTGGGTCTGCCCAACGATCAGCTGCGGCCTGGTTGCCCATCATGCGGCCGCCCATAACGTCCAGCGGGTAGTGGACGCCCATGACAAGGCGAGAATGACCAGCCTCGGACGCACGCGCCTGAATCTGCGGTGCAACCTCCGGCAGCATCATAGCCAGCATGGTTGAAGTCCATGCAGCCTTGTTGGTGTGGCCCGACGGGTAGGACGGGGTGGTCGAGTACGGGTCGTCCTGACCTTCGCGGTAGTAGCGCTCGATGCGCTCCGGCGCCACCACAAACGGGCGATCGTAGCCGTAGACGTACTTCTCGAAGAAGGTCGAGCTGACCAGACCGCCGCCGCGAGCAAGGTTGCCGGACAGCAGGGCCTTTACCTTCGGCAGGCGATCCTCGTCGTAGGCATCACGGAAGTGCTGGCCCAGGTTTGCACCGAAAGCAGTGGAAATATTGGCCAGTGGGTCCAGGTAGTCGTCATCAAGAGCGAGTTCCTGTGCCTGCGGTTCATTCTTGGCAGCGTTGTTAATGCGGACGACCGTTTCGAGGTTCTGGTCCATAACCTCTGGGTGGTTCTTCTCCAGCTCCACGAAAGGATGCACAACGTAGAAGTAGAACCAGTTATCGGTGGCGGCATCCGACGGGTACGCGCGTGCAATCTGGTCCGGGCGATACGAGGTTGGCTTCGGCGCATTCGGGTCGGTGTTTTCACCGGAAGATGACGGCAGCGAGATGGAATCCGGGACCTCGAAGCCACCGCCGGGGAGCTTGATTCCCTCTGGAGCGGCCACATTAGCTGGAAGATCAGAAACAGAGTCCAGGCGGTTGCCGAGCTCGGCCAACGGGTTGACCGGAGCTGCCACGGCCGTTGCCGGTGTAAGCCCCATTACAACTGCCATTGCTGCGGTAGCAGCGCCGACGCGAGTACGTGTTGCAGTGCGCTTGTGCGGCTTCAAAGAAGACACTGAAGCATTCCTTTCCAGATTGCTGCGTGGGAGGCACCAGTTGTGAAGTGCTCTATAAGCCAAGGTCTGACAAAATCTTCACTTATGTTAAGCGCACTGTGAGGTTTCGGCGCGTTGAAAAGAAACAAGTTTTCAAAATGCTAGGGCCAATCGTGGGAACTTTCCCCCTCAGACTCCGGATTTTCACTGATAAATGCATAAAAGAAACCGGTTGGCGGGATAAAAGCCCGTCAACCGGTAAGAATTCAATACTCGCCCCAAACGGGGCTAAAAGCGTGGACTACTTGGAGTAGTC
The DNA here is from genome assembly GCF_008042455.1 of Corynebacterium sp. LK10. Lineage (NCBI taxonomy): Bacteria > Bacillati > Actinomycetota > Actinomycetes > Mycobacteriales > Corynebacteriaceae > Corynebacterium > Corynebacterium sp. LK10. The sequence continues at coordinate 131,232 of NZ_NOVT01000002.1, read as the reverse complement.
GTAGAAGCCACGGCCGGACTTGCGGCCGAAGTGACCCGCCTCAACCATGCGCTTGAGCAGCGGAGGTGCCGCGTAAGTCGGCTCCTTGTACTCATCGAACATGGCATCGGCAATGAACTTGATGGTGTCCAGACCAACCATGTCGGCCAGAGTCAGCGGACCCATCGGGTGCGCACAGCCATTGACCATTCCGGCATCGATGTCTTCTGCGGTAGCAATGCCGTCCTGCAGCATGCGGATAGCGCCGAGGATGTACGGAACCAGCAGGGCGTTAACAATGAAGCCCGAGCGATCCTTAGCGCGAATGACGGTCTTGCCCAGCGCCTCGGAAGCGTACTCGTACGCACGCTCCGACTGAACATCACCGGTCGTCAGAGTAACGACATGCTCTACCAGAGGCAGAACGGGCACCGGGTTGAAGAAGTGCAGACCCATGACGCGCTCCGGACGCTTGGTGGCTGCGGCAATGGACTGAATCGGCAGCGAGGAGGTGTTGGAAGCCAGGATGGCATCGTCCGACTCAACAATCTCATCGAGCTGCGAGAAGACGCTGGCCTTTACTTCCGGGTTCTCCACGATGGCCTCGATGACCAGCTCACGGTCAGCGAAGTCCTCCAGCTTGGTGGTGAAGCTAATACGTCCCAGAATCTCATCACGTGCAGACTGCTCTAGCTTGCCACGGGAAACGGCCTTATCCAGTGACTTTTCAATACGGGCGCGACCGGACTCAAGGAACTCCTCCTTGGCCTCCCAGACCTTGACATCGCTACCGGCCTTCGCACAGACCTCAATAATTCCGGAGCCCATCTGACCGGCGCCGACGATACCTACTCGCGAGATACTATTTGCCATTGGCGTGTTTTCCTACCTTCTACTCTGGGTTATTAGCCAGCATTGTGCTTCATCCGAGTGCGCATTCGCTTGACGACGATCACAGCGCACTGGCTTTATTTACACGCTACTCACTTCCCCGGTTCCCCGGGCACGCTTTGCAGGACTTTTTACTTGAATTTCCCCCCCCACGAGCTTTGGGCAGCGGCTAGTACTGCATACGTTTTTCCAGCGCCTGCTGAATATCTTCCAGCTGCTGCTGAGAAGAGCGTGCCAACTCTTGCAGGTCGTTTCCGCCATGCTTTTCCAGCTCTTCCCACTGTCCGAGCATCTTATCCAGGCTGCCTTCCATCAACGTCAGATAAGCCATATCTGCGTGTGGCCCCTCCTCGTTCTCGAGGCGAGTCATGGTGGCGGTGTCGAGCTTGGTCTCCGACGGATCAACATCGACGCCGAGAGTCTTGACTAGCTGCGCTTCCTCTTCAGCAAAGATTGGCTCCGCCTGCTGCGCAATCTTTCGAGTCTCTTCCGAGACCGATTCCTTTGCAATTAGTGTCTGCGATGCTTTCTTCAGCGCCGCAGTATCTGCCGCCAGCTGAGCCAAGTTATCCCGAATGGCGGCAGTGGAGGCAACAGCACTCTGCTCCTGGCTTGACTGATTTTGGCTACCCTCCAGGGCTGCCTCATCGCTATCCCCACAAGCACTGAGACCAACGACGAGAGCAGAGGCCAGCACAGCGGAGCCAATACGCAGGCCACGCCCAATCAGAGAATAGGTGTCACTGCTGGAAGCGGCTGCGCTATCGCGAATGGTGTCTGAGGACATTAGTCGACCTGCAGCTCGCCCATGCGATCCCAGTCCTGCTTATCTGGCAGTACCTGCGAGACAATCTTCGGGGTCTCAGCGAGCAGCGGCTTCATCGCCTCCAGGCCCTTGGCGAAGTGCTCGGAATTGACGTGGGCTTCACCAGCGTCATCATCGAATGCCTCGACGAGGATGTACTGGTTGGGGTCTTCTACGCTGCGGGACCATTCAAACCACTTGTTGCCAGCCTCTGCGCGGGTGGCAGCGGTGAACTCAGCGACGTGGTCCATCCATTCGTCGGCAAATTCCGGCTTAACTTGGTAATTCACAACGATAAAAATCATGTCGCCCACTGTAGGCGCGTCCAAGCAGAATTGCACCCTTCGACGAATAGAGTTTCGCTGAGAATTTTTCTTACGCTGACCTCAGGTGACAGTTATATTGGTTTGTATGATGAACACTCCGCTCATTCTCACCTACCAAGATAAGACCCCACGCATTCATTCCAGCGCCTGGATTGCGCCCGGCGCGGTCATTATCGGTGATGTCGAAATCGGTGCGGATAGCTCCGTGTTCTACGGTTCTGTTCTCCGAGGAGACGTCGCACCGATCCGCATCGGCCAGCGCACCAATATTCAGGACAACTCCACAGTCCATGTCGACCGAGGTGTGCCCACAATTCTCGGCGATGATGTCACCGTCGGACACATGGCCTTGGTCCACGGCACCACGGTTGAAAATGGTTGCCTCATCGGCATGAAGTCCACCCTGCTTTCGCGTTCCCGTATCGGCGCTGGCAGCCTCATTGCTGCAGGTGCCGTGGTGTTGGAAGATCAGATTATCGACCCCAGGTCGCTGGCTGCAGGCGTTCCCGCCAAGGTGCGTCGTGAACTCTCCGCCGAGGAAGCAGAGGGCTTCATCGCCCATGCAGGGCGTTATGTGGAAACAGCGTCCAACCACCGCCACCTCCGCGAGGTCGACCTGGATATGGTGACTTTTAACTAGGCGGCTGCCGAGGCGCCTAGCTAAGCGGCTAGGCGGATTGTTTGACGGTCAGCGTCGCAGCACTACACCACTGTCGCGCCCGCCGCGGCCAATTCCGCTAGTGCAGCCTTGCCGCGCTCCGGGTCCACCGCCGCGACCTGATTGCTCAGAACACGAACGGAAAAGCCCTCCTTGAGGCCATCGAGCACTGTGGCGCGGACGCAGTGGTCAGTCGCAACTCCCACCACATCGATTTCTTCGATGTCAGAGGCGCGGAGAGCGTCGGCAAGCGAAACGCCAGCCTCCGTTGTTCCCTCGAAACCGGAGTAGGCGGCGGCGTACTCCCCTTTTGTGACATCGATACGCACAGCAGCGGGGTTGAGCTGCTCAAAAAACGCGATGGCGCGCTGCATGCCGGGGTGAATCTCTGCGCCCGGGGTACCTGCAACACAGTGTTTCGGCCAGGTATCGACGAAATCCGGGGTTTCAGAGAAGTGCGTGCCTGGGTCGATGTGATTGTCACGGGTGGTCGCAAGAACCGAGTACTTGTTAGCTGTGCCCGCAACATGCAGATATGTAGCGGTGTACGCTGCCTCAGCACCGTCGACGGCAAGTGCGCCACCCGCGGAAAAATCATTCTGAGCGTCGACGACTACCAGTGCCATGCGGGGACGCGCCGGGCGCTGCTGTTCCTCGGAGTGGGCGTCATTGCTGGTGTCTGCCTCGGTGCCAGCGTTGTCCGAGTTGTCCGCATTGACCTGTCGGTAGATTTCGGAGAAGGAAGCGTTCATGGCCTATATCTTGCCACGTGCCCACGTTCAGAGGAGCACGTGAACTATCGACCGGACATCGACGCCCTACCGACAACACAGAGTCAATCCGGGAAAGCGGTTAAAATTGCTCCGGTAATTCTTTGGTACGACGACGGCTCCTGGTCGCGTCCTCCAATACGGGAGGTTTTTATGGCAGGCGGACTTGTCGCGCTGCTTGACGACGTTGCCACGATTGCACGTGCTGCAGCGGCAACAACAGACGATATTGCGGCTGCGGCCGGCAAAGCTAGCGCTAAAGCCGCCGGTGTTGTGGTTGACGACGCTGCGGTGACACCTAAATTCGTCGAGGGTGTCTCGCCGAAACGCGAGCTGCCGATTATTTGGCGTATCGCCAAGGGCTCCTTGGTCAATAAAATTGTCATTATTCTGCCGATTGCATTGCTGCTAAGTCAGTTTCTGCCCTGGGCGCTGACGCCGATTTTGATGCTCGGTGGCTCCTACCTGTGCTTTGAGGGCATGGAAAAGGTCTGGGAGAAGATTAAGCACCGAATCTCTCCCGATCAGACTGAGCAGGAGCGGATAGAGGCGGCGACCAACCGCACACCACAGAATGAAGATTCGCTGGTGAAGTCTGCAATTTTCACAGACTTGATTCTCTCTGCGGAAATCATGGTGATTTCTCTCAATGAGGTCGCTGATCAGCCGCTGCTCAATCGCGCGCTGATTCTTATTGTGGTCGCACTCATCATCACGCTTGCGGTCTACGGCGTGGTGGGCCTCTTGGTCAAGATTGATGACATTGGCCTGCACCTGCAGTCCAAGAAGTCAGCCGGTATCAGCAAGTTTGGTACGGCACTGGTCAAAGCCATGCCAATCGTTCTGAACACGATCGGCATTATCGGCACGTTTGCCATGTTGTGGGTCGGTGGCCACATCATGGTGGTCGGCCTCGACGAGCTGGGCTGGCATCTCCCCTACCAGCTGGTCCACAACCTTGAGCAGCTGTTTACCGGCGGCTTCCTCGGCTGGTTGGCCAATACCACCGGCTCACTGATTTTCGGCACCATCTGGGGTGCAATCATTGTGGCGATTGTCGCCGTGCTGCCATTCGGCCACGGCAAGCACAACAAGTCTGATGCTTAGGAGTACGTGACCTCGCCGTCGACGTAGACCCAACGTCGCGCACGACGAACAAAACGGGAACGCTCGTGCATCGTACCGACACCGTCATGGTCATGAAAAGCCGCTTCAAATTCCACGATGCCTTCGCGGTCATCCTCGCCGCCATCGACAGCGTTGATGATGGTGAGTCCTTCCCATTCCACACCGTCATCGACATTGATAACTTCCGGGCGGTAGCGCGGATGCCACGTCCGCCAGATGTAATCCGCCTCGTGGGCAGCGTAAGCGCTGTACCTCGCTGCCATCAGCTCAGCTGCGGTCACCGCCTCCCGCTCACCGCGGTGCAGCGGGCCACAGCACTGCCCGTAGAGTCCCCCACCACACGGGCACAAATCGGAATCAGTAACGCGGGCGCGGGCGAAAAATGCGTTCCCGCTTCCTGCTCTAGCACCGTTTCCTGCTACCAATCCAGACTCCGTTACAGCACTGTTTTCTCTTACCTGCCGACCCATAATCGCCAGCCCCTCCCCAATCTTGCACGTGGTACTAAACACGTCCTAACAACGTCTTTACATACCTACCAATTGGCCCGCAGCACCGCTAGTCGGCTTAGCCCCGAGAGGCTTGACGACGGCTACCGCGTCGCCCTCGGCATTCCTTCCGCAAAGCCCGCAGCGGATTGAATTCCCACCACTGCCCGCTCAGCGAACTGCTCGATGGTGGCCGAACCCGCGTATGTGAACGAAGAACGTACGCCCGAGATAATGCGATCGATCTGGTCCTCCACGCCTTCGCGGCCTGGCTCCAGGTAGATTTTCGCAGTCGAGATGCCCTCTTCGAACATCTCGCGCCGGGCCTTCTCAAAGGCCTCTACCTGTGCATTTCGGCTCTCCACCGCACGGTGTGAAGCCATGCCAAAGGACTCCTTGAACATGCGCCCGTCGACGTCCTTTTGGACATCCCCTGGGGACTCGAAAGTACCGGCAAACCACGAGCCAATCATCACGTTGGACGCACCCGCAGCCAACGCAAGCGCAACATCGCGAGGATCCTTCACTCCACCATCAGCCCAGACATGCACGCCGCATTCACGGGCAGCTGCAGCGCATTCGAGCACGGCAGAAAACTGTGGACGCCCAACTCCGGTCTGCATTCGGGTTGTGCACATCGCACCCGGACCGACGCCGACCTTAATAATGTCGGCTCCCGCCTCCGCTAGGTCGCGAACACCATTGGCGGTCACGACATTGCCAGCGGCAATTGGCACAGGTGGGTTGAGCGCGCGGACTCGTCGTAAAGCACGGAGCATCGATTCCTGATGACCGTGGGCGGTATCGACAACGAGCACGTCGGCACCTGCGTCGAGCAGTGTCTTCGCGCGCCCTTCAACATCACCGTTGATGCCAAGCGCCGCACCGACGCGCAGCTTGCCCTCCGCGTCGACAGCGGGCTTGTAAAGCGTCGCACGCAGCGCGCCCTTACGCGTGAGAATACCCACCAGCGCGCCATCGGCGTCCACCACTGGAGCGAGTTTGCGCCCGGAAGCAGTGAGCTGGTCAAAAGCGTCACGGGGCTCAATATCGGCCGGAAGCGTAAATAGCGAAGTGGACATGAGCGTCCCCACCTGCGCAAAGTTGTCAACGCCCGCCAGATCACGGCCGGTAATCAGCCCAACCGGTTTGTTGTCTTCCACCACCACTGCCGCACCGTGCGCGCGCTTCGGCAGAAGATGGCGCGCATACCCCGCGGTGTGGTGAGGCTTGACGACGATCGGAGTGTCGAAAACCAGCCCAGCGGACTTGACCTTGCGGATGGTCTCAGCGGCAATGTCAGCTGGGACGTCCTGCGGCAGGATGGCAATTCCGCCTCGGCGAGCGGTGGTTTCGGCCATCCGGCGACCGGAGATGGCCGTCATATTGGAGACGACAATCGGAATGGTTGTGCCGGTGCCATCATCGGTGGCCAAATCGACACCCATGCGAGAGCCGACGGATGACTTTGACGGCACCATGAAGACATCGCTGTAGGTCAACTCGTAGGGCGCGGACTGATCGTTGAGGAATTTCACACACCCCAGGATATGCCGATTTTTCCGGCGCGCACGGTGAGAGTGCACAGAGGTGAGCATCAGTGGCTGACCTCGCCTGGTGTAGGTTCGAACGGGACTCCATTGACTCAACCGGGATTTTTCAGCCCAGGAAAGATGCTTAGCAGAATCTGATGAAAACGCCGATCAAAGATTACTTGTCCGAAATCGTCGAATCCGTCCGCCCCGATGAGTCTGGCGAGGTAGCGGACTATATTCCCACCCTTGCCCAAGCTAATCCCGACCGCCTGGCACTTGCTATGACCACCGTGTCAGGTCGCACCTACGCCACGGGCGACACCGATACTGAATTCACCATTCAGTCGATGTCCAAGCCCTTCGCTTATGCCGCAGCCATCACCGAGCACGGCACAGACAAAATCGACAGCATTGTGGGCACCGAACCTTCCGGTGAGGCTTTCAACGAGCTGTCGCTGGAGCAGGGCACGCACCGACCAAAGAATCCGATGATTAATGTCGGTGCACTGACCATCAACCAGTTCGTATGCCAGCCAGGTGCCAACTGGAAGACTCGCACCAAGCACATGGTGGAGCTTCTCTCAACTTTGGCTGGCCGTAAGCTCCGCGTTGACTACGATGCCTATGAATGCGAAATGGACACTGCCCATCGAAACATGTCCATCGCACATATGCTGGCAGCTTACGGTTTCATCGAAACCACGCCCCACGATGCTGTCCGCGGCTACACCGCACAGTGCTCCGTGCTGGTCAACACTCGCGATGTCGCCATGATGACCGCAGTGTTGGCCAACGGTGGCGTTAACCCGGTCACCAATCAGACTGTGCTCGGCCGCTCGGTTGTTCGCAGAGTCTTGTCCGTGATGGCTATTGCCGGCATGTATGACGAGGCCGGTGAATGGTTTACCGAGGTCGGGATTCCCGCCAAGAGCGGTGTCGCCGGCGGCTTGCTGGGAGCGCTGCCTGGACAGGCGGGTCTTGCAGCCTTTTCGCCGCGATTGAACGACCACGGCAACAGCGTCCGCAGCATTGCCATCTTCCGGAAGCTCTCCGAAGATTTGGGTCTTCATCTCATGGATGCCGATGCGATTGGTTCGCGTGCGCTGCGCGGTACGCGCGTCAGCAATGGCCGCTCGATCATCGAGATTCAGGGCCCAGTCAACTTCACTGCGGCCGAGATCATTCTCAACAGGTTGGCGACTTCCACACCGTCGGAAAGCGAAGTTGTCTTCGACGTCAGCCGCGTTGGCATTGTCAACCCGGTGGGACGCACGTTGATTCTGGAAGCGATGCGACGTCTGAGCCATGACGGCAAGGAGATCTTGTTCTACGACCCGGAGGGCGTACTGCCGAACCCAGATATGGGCGAGGGGCTGCTGCCAGTCATCCTCCAAGATGCGCCGTAAACTACGCTAACCGAAATCCAATATGGTGACGTTCGGGTAGTCTTGAACGATCGTAACGCTCGAAAGGCAGCAGCGCGAGAACAACCGGAGGGATGTAAATGCAGGTCAGCGATGTGGCATTAGTCTTCGAGGGCGGAGGGACTCGCAATAGTTACACGGCACCTTTCGTCGAGCGGCTACTTCGCGAGAGCATCGATGTCGGCTGGGTCGGTGGCGTAAGCGCCGGCGCCTCTCACGTGGTCAATTACCTTTCCCGGGATATCCAGCGCTCTATAAATAGCTTCACTGACTTCATCGCACAGCCGAACAGCAGTGGCTGGCGCCCAATGTTGCGCGGGCGGGGCTATTTCGATGCCGAGTACATCTACGAAGACGCGGGACTTCCCGACGGCGCCATGCCCCTGGATTACGAGACTTTTAAGAACAATCCAACTCCCTACCGGATTTCTGCTGTCCGAGCGGATACGGGCGAGACCATCAACTGGGGGCCGGACGATATCCCAGATCTACCTACGCTGATGAAGTACACTCGCGCCAGTTCGACGATTCCGGGTGTCATGCGTATGCCCTATATTGATGGCGTTCCGTTCGTCGACGGTGCACTGGGATCATCAGGTGGCATTCCCATTAATGCCGCCGAAGCAGATGGTTTCAAGAAGTTCCTCATCGTCCTGACTCGCCCGAAAGGATTCCGTCGCACCGCCCCTAAGCGCCCACAGCTACTGCGCCAGATTTTCCGCAGTAACCCGGTGGTGGCTGAGCTGCTTATCACTAGACACGAGCGCTACAACGCTTCTCTCGATTGGGCTGCTGAGCTTGAACGAAAAGGCCAAGCATATGTTTTCTACGCCAATAACATGAGCATCACAAAGGCGGAGCGGAGGCGGTCGAAGCTGCTGCACAACTACGAGCTCGGCCGGGCGCAAGCCGATGCCGAATGGCCAGCAATTCGAGAGTTCATGGGCTTATAACTCCCGCCACCTTTAGGAAGCTTTTCGTTCATTCCTCTTTACTGTGTACGTAACCTTGTGTTAACCTTTGCGTAGCGAACAACCTCGTTAGGTAAGGCTCCTATATCCACATAGGCCGCTGCCCTGCACTTTATCGAGAGTTTCGAAAGACTCTCGAAGCAAGGGTCCATCTCAAGTGGCCACCTTTAGTTACGGCATTACATTGCCAACACTCTTAGGCGGGGAGCCATAATTTTTCAATCAACAGAAATTCCCTCCTAGCAAAGGAGCTGGGATACCTGGAAAAGGATCCACAATGACACAGACACAGAACACCATCGCCAACTTCTTCAAGCCGAAGTCTTCAATCAGCCCGTACAGCCTCCTGCCTGACACCGTAAGCATGCACATGACGGATTCTTACATTGCGCTGCCGGAGGACATCACGGTCGGTGAGGCACTGAGCACCTACGCAGCCGAATTTGCTGGTCTCGATGACGATACCTGTGTCTTCCTCGTCGACGATGAAGGCTACCTGACCAGCGATATTACGCTGAAGGAACTCCGTGAGTACGCCGACCGCGATGCCTACATGAACACCGTCGGCGCCCCGGTGAAGGTCTTTGTCAAGCCCGAGGATCCAGCTGCAATCAGGGCTCGCCAGCTTATTGACGGGCCGCTCAGCGAGCTGCCCGTCGTCCGCAGCGGCAAGCTGGTAGGTGTCCTCACCGACCGCATCTCTGAGCGCATTCTTGGCAGGACAAAGGCAGCTAAGAAGTCAAAGAAGTCCAAGGGATTCTTCTCGCCGATTACCGCGTTTTTCGGCGCCGCCAATAACTAGGGCGACTAACTTGGGTAGACGACCCGAGTAACTCAATAGGCCAGCTAGCGTTTGCTAGCTGGCCTATTGTTGTTACCACACTGTTCTATCCCCACAGATGAGAGCCCTCAGGAGGCAACCGTGATACGAGACTGGATTCGGGTAGCCCTGGGCATGTTCGCGGTTGCGTTTGGAGCCAACCTCTTCGCACCACTCCTGCCCGCGTATCGAATAACCGATGCTCTCAACCAGTCCCAGGTCACCTTTCTCTTCGCCATCTACGTCGCAGGACTCATCCCCGCGCTACTCATCTGCGGCCCACTTTCCGACCGGCTCGGCCGTCGCGCCATCATCCGGCCCGCACTCATAACCTCTGCCGCCGGCTCCGTCGTCCTACTCACCGGCGTCTGGTTCCACTTCCCATCACTGCTGATAGGACGCCTTGTCGTCGGCATTTCGATGGGTATGGTAATGGCCGCCGGCGCCTCGTGGATTAAAGAGATTGCGCCCGTCGCACCTCAAATTTCCGCTCGGCGCGCAACCGTTGCGCTCTCCGCCGGGTTCTCCCTCGGCCCCCTGGCTTCCGGGTTGGTCGCGGAGTTTGCTCCCCGCCCTGATGTCATCCCCTATCTTGTTCATCTCGCACTGCTGCTTGGCATCACACCACTGACATGGAACGCTTCCGGCGGACTGCCAACCTCAGCGCACAGCGACACCCCGCAACGGTTCTTCTCCTCCGCCACGCTTAGCCCGAGATTCCTGTGGGCAGTCGCCGCTTGGGCACCGTGGGTCTTCGGTGCCGCGTGCACATCGTTCGTCGTCCTTCCGACAATCGCCGAATCCAGCTACCCCATTGCCTTTGCCGGACTCATCGCCTGCATCACGATGGGCACCGGCGTTCTGGTGCAACCACTGGTCACTCGAATCAGTTCCAGCAGCTTTATCCCGCCAGCTATTTTCGGTCTTGGCTTAACGACGGTCGGAATGTTGCTCAGCCTCATCGTCGCACTCACCCAGAACGTGTGGAGCGTTTTCCCCGCCGCTCTGACCCTCGGTGCCGCATATGGCGTAATGATGGTCTCCGGTCTCCGCGAAGTGCAAATTATCGCACCGCCAGCCGAGTTGGGTGCTGCCACCGCTATCTACTATTCGCTGACCTATGTTGGTTTCTTCGCTCCTTTTGTTATTTCTTTCGCAGCGCCGAAATTCGGGTTTGTGCCCGTTTTCGTCTTCGGTGCGATCATTGCAATGGTCTCCATGTATCCCGTGGCAAAGGTTGCGCAGTCTGCGGTGAGGTCCGACGGAGCGTCGTAAAGCAGACGCGACTGAAATCCTTGTTTTGGGGAAGCGAGCTGAGACGAGCTCTTGTATTCTTTCTTTCACAAAAGCTTGGCTCCGGCCCAGGGCTCCTGGGCGGGTTGCATAGGTTGTTGAAATTCAGCTCGATGGAATGAGGAATCATGAAGCAGCGCAGCTCTGGAATGTGGGAGAAGTTTGCGACAACTGTAGTGGCGGGTCTGGCAAGCGCCGCGTTGCTCACAGCATGTGGCTCGGGGGAAGAAAGCAGCAATGCCGGTGGTGAGGCAGGCAAAGAGTCGACCAGCAAGATGACGAAAGCAGATGGGTCAGCTCCTGCTGCAGCCGAAGATCAGCTCCTACTCACAAATGAAGTTCAAGGGGCGGACTTCTCCGGAAACAAGATCACCGGGTTCAAAGATGCCATGGAGATGTTTTCGGAAGATTCCATGAAGTTTGAACCGGCCGAATGCGCCACTTTCACCAACTCAACTGAGGAATTGGAGAATGCTGCCGGCGCTTACACGGACATTAAGGAAGAGAACGTCACTGTCAGCGTCTCGATATTGAAGAATCCTGAGGCGTACCAGAAGTACGAGGACAGCCTCGAAAAGTGCTCCGACGTGACGGCTACGATGGATGCTTCCGACATTCTGAAAGACTCCATGGAAGGTCAGGAGATTTCTCCTGAGATGCAGGACATGTTTAATGACATGGACATGACGACCACAATGAAACTGCACCGAGAAAAGTGGGAGCCAAATCTTTCCGTCAAGCCAGCTGAGTTCACTGCACACGAGACCAGTGCGAACATCAACGCCGGTGGCACGGATACTACGGCCACCAGCTACGACATTGTCGGGATCGTCAATGGCGTAATGGTAATGGTGTCCGCCGCCCCGACTCCGGATGTACCAACTGACAACATGGAAAACACGACGGATCCCATGCAGATTCCAGAGGCAACTCCAGAGTCTAAGGAAGCGGCAAAGAAGCGTGCCTTGGAGGTCTTCGATGCCCAGGCAAAGAAGATTATGGATGCTGCTTAGTTTTTCTTCTTAGCCTACTGTTTTCTGAAACCACAGTTTTTGCGAAATAGCGGGACGCAATCGCTGAGGAGCATCAGCACACAAGTACCGGAGTCTCCCTAGAACTCCGTCAATTCCTGCACTTTGGGACTCCAGAACGCAGCTCGTGGCGCGTTGAGAGTTTTAAAGTGCGGGTTCGTTATTTCGTCAAGTGCGCGCACGTAGTCCGGCACAATATCCCGTGGAATTCTCAGGCCCATGGTCAGGTGCGGAATCCAGCGGGAGCCGCGGCCGTCAGGGTTGAGACGACTGATTGCGCGAGCAGCCTCTTCCAGCTCATCGCTTGTTTCTAATAACCATGCGACAGTCTGTTTACTCTTTGTGCCGAACACTACCGTTCCTACCCTGCGAAACTCTGCTGGCATAAGCGGAGGGAGAATTTCGGCTGCTCGTTGGACTACCTTCGGTCTCATAGTCGGCGCAAAAGTCACAGTGATGTGGGGCTTTTGATTCTGCTGCGGGAATCCACGCTCTGCCAGTTGCGCAAAGATCTCTTTAACCTGCGCCTCTTGCTCAGGCAGAAGGTACATCAGGATGTTGTCAGGTGACACCACGTGACGCTTACTCCTCCCCTATTGCTGTCGGTCGACACACTTGAAGCACTGACGAAGGGCGCCGTTACTAGCGCTCTTCACCTAAGACACTCAGGACCTTGCACTAACCTTGCACTCCAGAGCATAGCGTAAGGATTTTCCACAATTTATAACCTACCTATTGAAATTTCTAGCCTCTTATTATTACCCCTGGTAAAAACAACTTTTTATTGGGATAATGGAGGTGGGCAGGCTTCCTGAAAGCCCTCTAGAGCATCTTCAAAAACAGTGTGGAATGACGGCCGATTCTCCACGTGGCACAAATACCGACACGGCTGGAAAGGTACGTAAAGACATGGCACCGAAACCTAAAAAGATTACGCCCCCGAAGAATCAAAAGTTGGTGAAGAGCAAGGCAAGCTTCAGTCGCGAAGAGCTCGCTGATTTGCTGGAGACGCTGGCGGCTCGCATCCGCGCCGGGGAAATGACTCTCGGCACTGGCAAGTCCGCGGTGACGATGACCATGCCAACATCGTTTAATACCACGATGGAAGTTGTCGATTCCCGAAAGCGTACCGGCATCGAGCGCGAGCTAGAGCTGGAAATCGACTGGATGGTCGACGAGGCTGGCGAGCCTGTCGAAAAGCCAGGACCAGCATCTGGCTTCGCAATCTCCTAGCAGGCTTGTTGCTGTCCGGTTTGTTCCGCGCAGCACAGTAACCTGCATCGAAGGCTGCGTTCCACTGCTTGTACTGGTCGCCGAAACAACTCACTACCGCTCGCCATTTCCGCAGGTCACAGCGAACAGATTTGAGTCGTTTTGGTCGATTTTGCGTCCTTTGGCCGTCATTTACCGCTGCGGCACTGGCCGACAAGCGAGCCGTCGTCAAGCAACACCCAATTACACCCGTCAGGCACCCACGCCTCCCCACATCGCATGAGGTGACGCTAACCTAATTCAGGAAAATTCGCGACGAAGGGAACGCGCATGGCCAAGGGCAAGAAAGGCGACAAGGGCAAGAAGAAGGACGCCGCCAAAGCCGCGAAAAAGCTCGCCGGCAAGGACCCCTTCAAACTGGCTGCGATGACACCGAAGAAGAAGTGCTGCAAATCCGGCATCCGCTGCCTGCGCTGCCCCGTGGTGCTACACAAGCTCAATCGCGAGATCAAAAACGGCGAAGTCGACCATGCCGCCCTGCTGCTCGTCACTGCGAAAGCCCGGATCCGGTAGCCGGCCCTCGCCCCCCCCAGCCCGCCGTCAGGCCCGACCCATGAGCAGTGGTGTCGCGCTCTGTATGACACTGGTACCGGTTCTCCTGGGCTACCTGCTCTTCGGACACCGGCTCACGCACGTCACTCCAAGCACCGCGACAACGCTCCAGCGAACTCCCGCCAGGTCAGGAAGTTTTATTCCCCCGACATGAGGCCTCGGCCAGAACCGGGAATGTGACCGTCGGAGGATGGCACCTTGTGTATCCTTTGAGTGTCATTGAGCCCTGAAGGAGCAAGAAAGTAGCATGACCCACCCCTCCTCCGCCGCCTCTACGGTGGGCATCCGGTCCCGTGCCCTGCGTTTCGCACCGCGCCGCTCGGACTGGTCCCGCGCGACAATCGGGCGCGACCTCTCGGCAGGCCTCATGGTGGCCCTCGTCGCCCTCCCCCTCGCACTCGGCTTCGGCGTTGCGTCCGGTGTCGGCGCGGCGGCCGGAATTACGACGGCCATCGTCGCGGGTATCCTGGCCGCAGTCTTCGGCGGTAGCAATGTCCAGGTAAGCGGCCCGACCGGCGCAATGACCGTCGTGTTAATCCCCATCGTGGCCAACCATGGTGCCGATGGGGTGCTCGTCGTCGGCGTGCTGGCAGGGCTCATGCTGCTCGTGTTGGCGGTCACCGGTGCTGGCCGAGCGATGAAGTACATGCCGTTACCTGTCGTCGAAGGTTTCACCGCCGGTATTGCGTTAATCATCGGCCTCCAACAGCTGCCCGCAGCACTCGGTGTTGACGTGGACGGCGAGAAAGTCCTCGGGTTGGCGTGGGGCGCAATCAAAGCTTGGTTAGACGCTCCGGCATGGCAAGCGCCCGTGATGACCATTGCGGTGGCGGCTGGAATCGTGCTTGCTGCGCGCGTTCGTAGCGGCTTCCCCGCGGCGCTGGTGTTGGTAGCTGCCGCGACGGCCATCAACATGCTGGCAGACAGCGGCCTGAAGACAATCGGGTACATCCCGTCGACGTTGCCTGCCCCGCGCTGGCCACAGATCCCGTGGGAGCACCTGGATTCGCTTCTGTTGGCAGCAGTCGCCGTCGCAGCTCTCGGCGCGTTGGAATCGTTACTATCTGCGACGGTTGCCGACGCAATGACTGTTGGCGACCGGCACGATCCCGACCGCGAGCTCTTTGGACAGGGCGTGGCCAACGTCGTCGCGCCCCTGTTCGGCGGGATTCCCGCGACCGCCGCGATTGCCCGAACTGCCGTCAATGTGCGGGCAGGCGCAGGCACACGCCTGGCAGCGGTGTTCCATTCGCTGCTCCTGCTCGTCGCCGTACTCGTCGCGGCTCGGTGGGTGGGCGAGATTCCTCTCGCCGCGCTCGCCGGCGTGCTCATCGCCACTGCGATTCAGATGCTCCACCCGCGGAACCTCCGCTCGGTGATACGCGCCACCAAGGGCGACGGGGCGACCCTGCTCATCACAGCTGCCGCCACCGTCGTGTTCGATCTTGTAGTCGCCGTGCTCATCGGCCTCATTATGGCGGGCTTCTTCGCACTGCGCGATACCGCCCGCACGGCGGTATTAGAGGCCGCCCCGCTAGACGAGGGAGACCACCGCGACAAGGAGCGTGAGCTTCTCGACGAGCACATCGCCGCCTTCCGTATGGAAGGCCCCCTCTTCTTTGGTGCAGCGCACGATTTCCTCCTCGAGCTCGCTGATGTCTCGTCGGTCAAGGTTGTCGTGCTCCGCATGCGCTACGTTACGACGATCGACGCCACCGGCGCCCAGATGCTCGCCGACACGATTGGGCGCCTCGAACGCCGCGGTACCAGGGTCTTGCTCGCAGCCACGAAGCCCGAACATATTCCGGTGTTGCGCGAACTCGGCGTATTCGACCAGCTTGCGCACGAGAATCACGTCTTCGACAACACTCTCGACGCCATCGCCCACGCCCGACTGCATGCCTCGCGCATTCAGCATGAAGAGTCTGATGGCGCACCCGCGGCATCGCAGAGTCAATAGCTTGGCTGAGCCAGACAATGGTCACTCCGTCGCAGTCGACCCTGCAATCGTGGGTCCACATCCCCATCGCGCGACGCTTGAAAAACCTTTACACGTTGCACTTAAACTCCACGACGTGTCGTTGCAAAGTCACCTTCTCATTCGTGAAGCCGATGTGAGTGTAATCGCTTGGCGCGTAGCATTGGTGACATGCGCATTTTCACCGTGGGCCACTCCAACCTCGAGTTCGAGGACTTCGCTGAAATGATCAAGGCGGCCGGTGTGGCATCCATCGTGGATGTGCGCAAGCTGCCCGGGTCCAGGAAGTACCCGTGGTTCAACGGCGACCACCTTGCCGAACACCTTCCCACATGTGGCATCACTTACAGCAGAAGCGAGGGCCTAACCGGACGGCGCAACGTGTCCCACTCGGTGCCGTTTGAGGTTAACGGCAACTGGCGTAACCGCAGTTTCCACAATTACGCCGACCATGCGCTGGGCGAGGAGTTCTCCGACGCGATCTCGCAGCTACGGGCGAACGCAGCCGAAACTCCCACCGCGATCATGTGCTCCGAGGCGGTGTGGTGGCGCTGCCACCGGCGTATCATCGCCGACCACCTCATCGCCCACGGTGACGAGGTTGGCCACATTATGGGCCTGGGTGCAGCCGGGGCGAAGGTGAGCGAGGCAACGCTCAACGACGGCGCAGTCATCGGCAACGATCTCCTCGTGCGCTACCCCGAGCGGGGCTAGCACATACACCAGAGCCCAGGGGGCTGCATCCTCCTCGACCTGACCTACGCTTTGTATTCATGGAGCGCCCGCCACCTTATGAGCAGCAGTATCGGAGGCGCACCAGCGGATAGCACGCTCAAACGAGCTTTAGGTTAGGAAATCTGAACCGCTCAATCTAAGAAGACCACCGGGGACTCCGGTAGCGCCCCAAAGCGCCGAATCGAAAAATCGATCTACCGTCTTGCCACGGACCTAGACATCGAGCTTAAAGTCCACGGTATCTCGTTGCAAAGTTACTTTCTCGTTAGCACCATGAAAAGGAGTGGTATCCAATGAAAGCGTTCGGATTCTTAAGCTTCGGGCATTACGCCTTCGGTGGCCAGCGCGGGCCATCTGCGGAAAAGATCGCCAAGACTCATCTGGAGATCACCCAGGCTGCGGACGAAATCGGCGTGAACAACGCGTCCTTCCGAGTCCACCACTTCGTGCCGCAGGCCTCCGCCCCGATGCCGCTGCTGGGTGCTGTCGCGGCCACCACCAAACACATCGAGATGGGCACCGGTGTCATCGACATGCGCTATGAAAACCCGCTCTACCTCGCCGAAGAGGCCGCGTCGCTGTACCAAATTTCCGGTGGCCGCGTGGCCCTGGGCGTCTCGCGCGGCGCCCCAGAGGTGGCTGACCGCGGCTGGGAGGCCTTCGGCTACAAGGGTAAAGCGCCCAACGGCGCGGACGTGGCGCGAGCCCACCTCGAGGCGTTCATGGCTGCAGTGGACGGCAACGGATTCGCCACCGCCGCACCGCTAGACCGGCAGTACCCCAACATGTTCCAACCCGGCTCCGCCCTGCCGGTCTTCCCCATGGTGCCCGAGCTGCGTAAGCACATTTTCTACGGCTCCGGCACCCACGCTTCTGCCGAGCAAACCGCCAAGGACGGGCTCAACCTGATGTCCTCCACCCTGGTCTCCGAGACCACCGCCGAGACTCTGGGCGAAATCCAGGCGGATCAGATCAGCCGCTACCGCGCCGCGTGGAAGAAGGCGGGCCACGATTGGACGCCGCGTGTGTCGGTGTCCCGCTCCGTCTTCCCCATCGTCGACGGCGCGGACATGCAGTTGTTCGGCATGCAGGCCTCCGGCTCCGATCAGGTGGGCATGCTTCCCGACGTCGGCGCCTCCACCTTCGGCCGCACCTACGCCGCCGAGCCGGACAAACTCATTGAGCAACTCAAAGCCGACGCCGCCGTCATGTCCGCCGACACCCTGCTCATCACCATCCCCACTGGGATGGGCGTCGACGTCAACGTGAAGATCTTGGACAACTTCGCCACGCATGTCGCCCCCGCGTTGGGTTGGCAGCCGAATCACGAAGGCCCAGTTACCGGCTATCCCATCGACTAATTCCTGCAGGTCGCAGGACCTTCGCGGAACCGTCAGTTCAGTGCATTTTGAATAGTTCAACACACGTTGTATTGTTCAGCACATGCTGACTATTGCTTCGCGCCTCGACGTCATGAACCGGCTCGGCCGGGCCATGGCTGATCCGACGCGTTCCCGAATCCTGATGACCCTACTCGACGGTCCGGGCTACCCGGCCGAGATTTCGCAAAGCTTGGATCTGACCCGCTCGAACGTCTCGAACCACCTGTCCTGCCTACGCGATTGTGGCATCGTCGTCGCTGAGCCGGAGGGCCGTAAGACCCGCTACGAAATTGCCGATCCGCACCTCGCGGCGGCGCTCGAAGCGCTGGTCAACGCGACGCTGGCCGTCGACGAGAATGCCCCCTGCATCGACACCGAGTGCTCGGTGCCCGGCTGCGGCGAGAAAGGAACGGACGCATGAGTTCAGCATGTGGATGCGAACACGAACCCGCCACGGAGATCGAAGAGCTCGATCGGCCATGGTGGAAGGACCCCGAGCTACTGCTACCGATCTTCTCCGGCGTAGCCCTCATTACAGGACTGGCGCTGGACTGGTCCGACTTGGAGACGCCCGCAACGGTACTGTATTGGCTTGGCCTGCTGTTGGGCGCTTACACGTTCGCACCTGGAGCGATCCGGAACCTTGTCACGAAGCGCAAGCTCGGCATTGGCTTGCTTATGACGATCAGCGCGGTCGGCGCGGTGATCCTTGGTTTCGTCGGAGAGGCCGCGGCGCTGGCGTTCCTGTACTCGATCGCCGAGGCGCTTGAAGACAAGGCGATGGACCGGGCCCAAGGCGGACTGCGGGCACTGTTGAAGCTGGTACCGCAAACCGCGACCGTGCTGCGCGACGGTACGACGGCCGAGGTCGCTGCGAAGGACCTTGAGGTTGGCGAGCTAATGGTCGTACGCCCCGGGGAGCGGATCGCCACGGACGGCATCATTCGGTCCGGACGCTCCAGCCTTGACACCTCAGCGATCACCGGAGAATCCATTCCGGAGGAGGTTGCGCCCGGCGACGAGGTACCCGCGGGAGCGATCAACTCCGCCGGTGTGCTGGAGGTCGAGACGACCGCAGCTGGAACGGACAACTCGCTGACCACACTCGTCGACCTCGTCGAGCAGGCGCAGGCGGAGAAGGGTGACCGCGCCCGGATCGCCGACCGAATTGCCCAACCCCTAGTGCCCGGGGTGATGATCCTGGCGGTGCTGGTCGGCGTGATCGGCTCGCTGTTGGGCGACCCCGAGACTTGGATCACCCGTGCGCTGGTGGTCCTGGTCGCAGCGTCGCCGTGCGCGCTGGCAATCTCCGTGCCGCTGACGGTCGTGGCCGCGATCGGCGCGGCCAGCCAGTTCGGAGTAGTCATCAAGTCCGGCGCGGCGTTCGAGCGACTCGGCGGCATCCGTCACCTAGCGGTAGACAAGACCGGAACCCTTACCCGCAACCAGCCCGAGGTTACCGGAGTGGTCCCGGCAGACGGATTCGATCGGGCGCAGGTGCTTTCCTTCGCGGCGGCGGTTGAGCAGCAATCGACGCACCCCCTCGCCGCGGCGATCGTGGCAGCGGAGCCCGAAGCGCCCACCGCCTTGGATATCAGCGAGGAAGCCGGTCATGGCATCGGCGGCACCGTCGAAGGCCGACGGGTGCTGGTCGGCAGCCCCCGATGGATCGACGCCGGGCCACTGAAGGCGGACGTTGAGCGCATGGAGTCCGAAGGCCAGACCTGCGTCCTAGTCACCGTCGATGACGCTCTCGCCGGGGCGATCGGGGTGCGCGACGAGTTGCGGCCCGAGGTGCCCGATGCCGTGCAGTCCCTGCACGACAACGACGTGGAAGTGAGCATGCTCACCGGCGATAACACTCGCACCGCCCGGGCGCTGGCTGAAATCGCCGGAATCGACGACGTGCGCGCCGAGCTGCGACCGGAGGACAAGGCAAGCATCGTCGCCGAACTCTCCTCCAAGACGCCGACGGCGATGATCGGCGACGGCATCAACGACGCGCCGGCACTGGCGGGCGCAACGGTGGGCATTGCGATGGGAGCAACCGGCTCTGACGCCGCGATCGAGTCCGCTGACGTCGCCTTCACTGGCCACGACCTCCGGCTGATCCCGCAGGCGCTGCAGCACGCCCGCCGAGGCAGCAGGATCATCAACCAAAACATCGTGCTGTCTCTGGCCATCATCATCGTGTTGATGCCACTGGCGATCAGCGGTGTACTGGGCTTGGCTGCCGTCGTGTTGGTACACGAAGTCGCCGAAGTCATCGTGATCTTGAACGGCCTGCGGGCTGCACGAGCGAAACGCTGAGGCTGTGACCGGCAAGTCTTATAAGGGTTAAACCACGCGCCGAGCGCACACACGTTGGACCAGGCGAGTCATTCGAGTTCACCACCTGGTCCTTCTCGATGCGTGCAGGCACGGGAACTGTGGGGGAACCTAATAGTTCAACGGTTCGATACCGCTTGCAGATTCTTCACACGAGGTAGCGGAATGGACCGAGGCCGAACGAAAACCCGAGTTAGAGACAGCGCTCTTCAACCTACCCCCAATAACGCGAAACGTCATTAACGCCTCGCGTTACACGTTGAACTTGAACTCGACGGAGTGTCGTCGATAAATAACCATTTGATGCGCGCGTGCGGAATTAACAACGAAATACCGCTAAAACAGACAACATATGGGGTGCACAGAAACACATATAAGTTCTGCGGAAAACCTATAGGGTGCGTCGCTAAAAACCGCTGTGCGCGAAAAACATAAAGGGTTTACGGACCCGGTCCCAGACCCCTCAATACTCTGAGCCGGAAGAATGGAAAGTGGAAGGTTGATGTATCCCCACTATTTATTTTTTTCCGTTTTTCGGAGTACATCGGGAGCTACAACTGCGGACCAGCTCTGTGTGAACTAGATGAGAAGGCGCAGCAGCGAATCATCGACGCTGGACAGTTGGTGCTGCGGGCACGCGAGCGGCACCCCCAGCGGTCACTCGCGGAGCACTACAACCCGTTATCGATGGACCCAATTCTGCTCAAGGCTCACAACAACTTGGACCGGGAAGTCGATAAGGCTTTCGATGTGGCACGCAAACTCACCAACGAGCGCCAGCGCCAGGAGCTACTGTTCGCCAGCTACGGGGAGTTGGCGAGGGGCTATGTCTCCTCGCTTTCATCAAAATCGAAACCACCAGCAGGGTCGTTCCCCGTGCGGGTGATTTTGATCGGTCCCGCTGCTGGGTGTAGAACCCTGTCGCTGGCAACGCCGGGAACTATGACTGTGCCCGACGAGAACACGTCACTGCCATAACGCGGCTCACGGTAGACGAACATGGGTCGTTCACTACTACTGGTGGATTTCGGTTTTGGTGGTGGGGGGATTACCGCCGCCGGCCTCGATTTTTCCGTTGAGGAGGTCGTTGACTACTTCCCGATGGTGAAATGGGCCGATGGTGAGGTAGAGAGGAACCAGTCACCTGGAAGAGATCGATCCAGTCGCTGGTGTGCAATCTGGGAGGTAGGGTCGCGGGGTCGATTCCTCGCGAGCGCAACCATGATTGTGTCTCTGAACGTGATGAAAACAACCCTGCCCTTCGGAGAATTTCCCCTATCCCGCGTCCCCGGGCAGTGAAAACGGTGTGCACCATCGCCTGAAAGGCTTTGCGCTGCTCTATCGGAATCTTCGGGTCACCCACCCGGCGGATCACTAAGATCCCCCCGTCAACGTTTGGCTGTGGCCGGAAAGCAGACCTTGGTACTCGGGAACCAAGGTGAAACGTGAACCATGGGGACCACTGAGCCGTCATCATCGTGCTTGCACCTACCCCGGCCCGGCGGCGAGCGACTTCCCACTGCATGAGGAGTACAGCGTCAGTCCATGCCGGCGCATGCAACAACTTTCGAAGAATGGCAGTGGTGAGGTGAAAGGGAATGTTTCCCACAATGACGCAGGGAGTGGCGGGTAACCGGAAGTTAAGGAAATCATCATGGACCACTTCGACCGCCGCCGAGGCGGTCTTTTTTGTGAGTTTGGCAGCTAGTTTTGCGTCTACCTCAACTGCCGTTATCGCCCTCCCCAAGTGGGCCATCGGGTGAGTGAGGGCACCGCTTCCTGGCCCGATCTCAATGATGGGGCCGGAGGTTTGTTTCACAAGATCGACGATGGAGTTGATGATCTTGTGGTCTGTGAGAAAATTCTGGCCATGCTCGTGACGGCCGTATCCGTATGCAGACATCAGGTGTGCTCCTTGGAGTTGAAACGGAGCCGGGCATGACAAATAGCCGCCCGGCTAAAGGACCGGAGCGGTTTCTAACCTGCGGGAGGGAGAAAACCGCCTTAGCGGCTGGTGAGCGGCCGCATGAAAACGGAACCTGAAATCAACATGGGCCTATCGTATCCAATTAATTTCGCAGGGTCCAATACGGTGAGAAAGAAGACAACCGCACCGCAACAGTGCAAGACCTCTCTGGATTGGAATTTGTCCTACCTTCGGCTCGTCGTACAGACGCCACTGGCGTATTTTGTCTCTGGGCAACGAGGGGGAGTTACCCCCACCTCCGGATGTTTTTAAGGTGCACCCCTTATTACGCTGTGGTGCGGGAGTAGTTTTGTCCGACTGATCGGACTACCCACCGACGTGGGGCGGGTAGTTCGAGGTCCCAGCAGATGATCGCGTCGATTTCGCCGCGTTCAAAGGATGCCACCATGGCGTCGTAGTCGGGGCGAGCCACATTCTTCTTTGACGCGGAAATGGACTGATCGACGTAGTTATGTCCTATGTCCAACGTCCAAGCCACGCTGCTTTGCAATGGCTTCACAGTCCTGACGCTGCCGGTCGATGGTGAGGCCATCCACGTCAGCGTCTCGCGAGATACGAAGGTAAATAGGAGCGCGTGTTGCCAAACGCTTTTAATAAGGCCCTTAGCTAACATTGAACTTAAACTCGACCACGTTCCGTAGCCGAATAACCTTTGGAGCCGCGCCGTCAGTTAGCAGAGATGTGGCACCGCAGCGCCTAGGCAAGAGGAGGCAGATGAGTATCGACGATATCGCGGACCACGTCGATGTCGACGCCGAAATACTGGTGCACCAGGATGTTGCGGAAATCCCGAATCTGAGGCCAGACGATCTCAGGGTGCGCGCCGGTGATCTCATCGGGAAGATGGTTCACGGCTTCGCCGGACTGCGACTCACAGCGGCACCGCCTCGGCGAGCGTCGAAGCGGATACCGGGTGCCTGAGCAACTGGGCAGGAAACACGTCGATGCCATCGCGCCCGAACAGAGCGCGACTCTCCTCGAGCAGACCAGACGCACGCATCAGGAGACGTCCCTCCGCAGGGTCCATCCCGACGAGGATGTCGATGTCCGATCCTGCAGACGCGGTGCCGCGCGCGACGGACCCGAACAACTTCGGGTTGGTCGCGCCGTACCGATCGAGGAGCACCTGGAACTTGTCAAGACGCGCAACGAGAATCTTGCGTAGGGCAAGCGTCTCGGGCGTCACGACGGTCTCAGACATGCTTCCGGGGGTAACGGGCTCGGCAGCACGTCGACATGGAGCTTTGACATTGAAGCGGAACTCCACCGCGTTCTTAAGGGCCGACGACATTCTCCCGTCTCACCGCCGCACCAGGCGGCACTGACGCGCTGCCACCACTTACAGCCGGTCGTCTCGCCCGCCCGCCATGACGCACTCAACGAACGAGCGATAGAGCAGGCTTACACGCGTCTCGCACTAAACGACCGGGCAGCAGCGTCACGGAGGTTCCGAAGTAACGGCTATCGCAGTGCACCTAAGGGGTTGGTGAGGGAACCAGCCATTCGGCAGCGGTACGGAACGTAGCCCTCAGTTGCGGGTGCTCCCGCACGATCTCTCGCTGCCGCTCCGCCGGCAACCCGAGCTCGTGCAAGAGGTTGAGGATTACGACCGCGGTCGTCACCTCGACGACGGCGATCAGCTCCTCGATGGAATGGTTGGACGTTCTGCCCTCGTGCGCGAGGTCATTGCGGGCGCGCGTCGTCCACTTCGCCCAAGGGTCGACATCCGGTAAGAGCTGTGCGATCGCTTCCTGATCGGGTCGCGCGGCGAGGGCATGGAGCCGATCACGGAGGGTCGGGTCGTTGCGGATCGCCCCCTTGAACCTGTTTCGGTGCTCATCGGGTACCTGCGCCAGCATCGCCTCTCGCATCGCCCTGAACTCCACGTTGGGGAACGGTTTCTCGTCGATGCGGAGGTTGCGGTGCAACACCTCGGCAGCACCGACTGCCGTCAGAAGATTGTTCTCAACAAAACGGGCCGGTGCGTAGCACAAGCCCAAGATCATGTTTGTCGCTGCCTCCAGGCGGCCATGGGCCTCGCACCATCGGGGCATGACCTCCTCAAATGGGATCGAGCCGCAGGTGAAGAACATTCGGTGGTGATCGACGGCTTTCGCGTCGTGTTTTCCAAGCGCGGCCGGTGAGTAGAGCACATCGGCACGTCGGCGCGGCAGCGGGCGGCCATCAGGGAAGTGCGACTCGGTCCCGGCAACTTCCAGTCGGAGCCAGATCACTCCGGCCGCGCGATGCGTCGCCAGGGAGATCAGGTCCTGCACCAGGCTCGCCTCCTGCAGAGCAACACTCAGAGAGAATGGTTCGGCTGGCACGACGCAGATGGACACCGTGTCCCGCATACGTCCGACGCTTCCTCCCTTGCGCTGGTCGAAGAATGGAAGCGTGTGCGTGTGCTGAAGGCGATACTCAGTGTCGTCGACCACGACCGATTGCGCCTCGACCGGCTTCACCGAGATACGCCCGGTCCCGTCGATCTTGCCGTCGGGAGCCCCGAGGGATCCTTCGAACACAGAAGACGCCGCCCAGAGACTCAGATCCTCGACTGAGACTTCTGCCCCAGCGAACGCCGGATCCGCGTCACCGCTGACATGCGCGCCGATGATGGCGACCGTCGCGGTCACGGTCTGCTTATCAGGGCTCGCCACTCGCGCACCCATGGTCCTTCTGGTGCTCCTAGGAACACAGCCGAGCAGTGTGATCTCCCTGAGCTCGGCCACACCGTGCATGACTTCCCAGGTGCGGGTTCCTTCGTGAACAGCAGTCCATCCAGACGAGTCCGTCGTCAAGATCCGATCCTCGAAGGTGCCGATCAGCGACAGAGAGAGACCATCTTCCGGGTCGTACCGTAGGACACCCGGGACCTTCTCGCTAGGGGCTTCCGGCAGCCACCACACGCCAGCCCACTCGCCGGCCTTGTCGAGGTTGAGAGGATCATTAGGCATCGTGCTCCCGGTCCGGGCTCCTTCCTGTCTTGCGACCAGATGTCAGGTCGAAAATCTTTACTCCACCACATGCCCCCACGTAGGACAATCTACAGCGAGATCATGGTCAACTGAGATCGGATGCGGCGACTGGCACACAATCGCAGTTCGACGCGACGGCACAGCCCTCGCAACTGGCAACAATCAGCGAGGGCAGACCGACGTCGCCCGGTGGACACACCTGTCCGGGGTCTCTGCCGGCTACCCTGCACACCGTCGGCTTACACGAAGACGGCACCGTCGTCGCCGTCAGCGACGACAGCAGAGGCCAGTGCGAGGTGTCATCGTGGAGAAGCATCACCTCAGTAGCGGCCGGCTCCGTCCATACGCTCGCGCTGAGCCAGACCGGAAGGGTCTTCGGAACGGGCGACAACCAGTTCGGCCAGTGCGATGTCCAGTCATGGACCGGCATCACAGCGATCGCAGCCGGAGCGAGACACTCGCTCGGGCTGCGCGCCGACGGAACAGTCGTGGCTGCGGGCGACCACACCGAGCAGCAATGCAATGTCAACGCCTGGGCCGCTCGACCACAGATGAACTGAAGTCCAGCGTGCCCGATAATCGGCCGTCGATCACACGTTGAATCTAAACTCCACCGAGTTCCGGCACATAGGTACATCTGAACACGGGGTTCACGTGCTCCCCCTCCCCACGGTCAGTGCTCGCTACTGATCAGGGGACACAGGCTCACCTTCGACGTGGGTCAGCCTGCAGGACGCCACGAAGGAGGTACCGCGCCATCACGCCGGCAGGGAACCCGGCTGAGACGCCACATACTAGGGATCTGAAGAGGGCTCGACCATGCCAGCGGTCGGCCCCTATTCCTTCGCGAGCACGGCGTTATCCGTCAGGCAGAAGTCATCGTTGATCTTGATGACCAGCGCAACGAGTAGGCGGAGCGCTGTTAGATACGTGTGGCGGTGAACGCGGTCGTCGTCACCGTCTGCCTGTGATCCATGGAGGTAGCGGTTGCGCAGGCTAGGTCCGTTGCTGAACTCCTTATCGTTAAGGAAGTAGTTGAAGTAGCTGACCTCCGCGGCGCTGAGCAGCGTTGATCGATGCACCAGCCATCCGGCGCTCACCATCTCGTCAATGGCTTTCTGGCCGGCCGCCGAATGATGGAGACAGCTCGTCACCTCGTACTCCCAGAGTTCCTTGAGCACATGCAATTGTGGCGCGCTTGCAAACGCAATTCGGTCACGATCTCCGGTCAGGATGCCCTTCTCGACCAGGAAGTCGATGTTGCGCTGTTGGTACTCGTGGAACTGGTCGTAGGCGATGTCATTGGCGATGACCAAGTGGAGGAAGCTCTCTGCCTCCAGATCGCTGCTGATGTGCACCAATCCGGATTGGTCCGAGAAGAGCAGGTGCTGAATTCCTTGGATGTCCGCGTTGTTGGCAACGTAGGCGTACTTATCCACAACCTGACTCGGGATGTCGCCGTAGGAAAGCTGCTCCGATGTGATTGTCAGCAGCTCCGGGTCAACCTCGCCGTAGTCGACATGCAGCGTGAACTGCTTGAGGACGCTCTCCATCTCTGAGAACAGATGGCGGCTCTTCTCAAGGTAGGTAGCGGTCGGGCTGGAGGCGCGGTACTTCAGCCCCTTGGCACCGAACTCCTGCTCAAGGTAGTCCGTGAAGAACCAAGCGATGACCGACTCGAGCTCTATACCTTCGGAGCTGAGGAAGCGCTCGTACATCAAGGTCTGGAGCAAGGACGCCTGATCCTTGAGCCTGAACACCGCCCCCGTCCGGTAGTCGCCCTTGCCCGGCGTACCCATGAACCGCTCGAAGACGCCAAGTTGCGCTCCGTAGGAAGGAAGTTCCAGGAGCATGTGGTCGTTGGCGAACTGGAACAGGTGAACAAAGTTATTCAGGATAGTCGGGTAGTCGAGGTTCTCCGTGAGCCAGGTTCGACTGTAGGAGTACTTGCCAACCATGCCGTCCAAAGACTGGACGACCTCTTCGACCTGATCGGCCGAGATGCCCACTTCGCAGCCGGTCTTGATCCCCTCCGTGGACTCGAACATCTTCTTCGTGAGCGCATCTGCCTTGCGACGAGCCTTTAGCTTCAGTCGTGCATCGACGCCGGTGTTCTTGTCAGCTCGTGCGGATGCGATCAGCTTGACGAAGTTGAGGTTGGGCTCTTCCTCATCGAGATATCGGTCAAACAGGCCACGCTGATCCGCGGGAGTAAAGCTCTTCGGAAGATGGATTGGATCCCGCCCCTCGGACTGGAGGAACTTCCGCGCAAGCAGCTCAGCATTGCGCGGCTCATCGAGTAGCAGGGCCCGAATCTCCTGGTCGTAGGCACGCACGAGTGTCTGGCATGAGAGCAGATCGTGCGGGTGGAAACTCTGCTCTTGAAGTGCAGCAAGCACGATCGAGTCAGTGCAGCGCTCGAAGACCTTGTTCTTTCCGAGGAGATCGAGGACGTCTGTGCGGTACTGAAAGTCAACGTCCTGAACGAGCGTTGAGAAGGTGGCGTCAGTCACTTTGCCGAAAAACCTGCCGATGACTTCCCGGATCTCGGAGACGTGCGCCAGAGGCGCGTCTCGCTCTGCTTCGGCCAGGTCCTTCGGGAGAACTTTGTGTTCTAGGAACAACGCGAGATGATGCAACTCAACGATGTCGTTTATGCCTTGATCGCCACGAGTAGCATCGAATTCACGGACGAGCTCTAGGAGGCGGTCGGCCTGCCAGAAGGTTCCGTAGTCGCTGAGGCCGAAGAACTTCAGTCTCTTCTCTGGTCCGCTTTCCGACACTCGAATCTCCCTCCCGGTAGGCGTCACTCTATACAGTTCGGGGGCGCCTAGTGGCACGAATTTGAAGTTGTTGCCTGATCGTGCAGCAGTCCCCTTGGGCGGAGCCGTCGTCCACGTCGATCGTTGCGCCGGCTCCTCGTTCTGTCGTGGAAGCGAGCCGAACTAGCGGCGCATCACCCCGAGGCGGACACGACCTACGTCTCCATGGGCATAGTCCCGCGCCCCATCGGGCTCCTCCCCACCGCGGAGCGGCGCACGACGGACGATGTACAACTACGCGGGTAGGTCCCTGGCAAAAGCGCCGGGCACTAGTCCTGACTCAACACTCGACGAGAATCATCAACGAATCTCACTAGTTATTGAAACGGAACTCCACGGAGTGGCGAAAGAAGGCTACCTCACTCAGTTGCAAGCGATTCGAGAAGCCGAA
Organism: Corynebacterium sp. LK10; assembly: GCF_008042455.1. Classification (NCBI taxonomy): domain Bacteria; kingdom Bacillati; phylum Actinomycetota; class Actinomycetes; order Mycobacteriales; family Corynebacteriaceae; genus Corynebacterium; species Corynebacterium sp. LK10. The sequence goes on along the minus strand of NZ_NOVT01000002.1, from coordinate 102,688 downwards.
AAGTGTGCCGCAAGGCGTTTCCTGCTCGGAAAGGCAGCCTCCGCAGGCTAGATCGTTCCGCGTCATGAAGAGCTAGCACCGCCGAAGTTCCCCTCAAGTCAGATTCGGACTCATTCTCACAGTCAGTCGCGGAACGAAAACCAACTTAGTACGGTCCCGACTGCAACTAAAACTGTTCCTGCCGAAACTAAATACCATCTTCTAACCGCTGGCGAAGCACGACTTCCTCTTCATCGCTGAGCCCAGCGAGTCTTTCCCCCTGCTGTTCTTCTTCGAATCGCAGCGCATCCGCCAATGTTTCTTTCAACGGGCGAATCTGCAGGCCAGCTTCGTAGGCTGTGGCGCAATCGAGTAGCGCGATGTTGCGAAACTGTTCACCTGGTACCCACAACGGCAACGATTTTGGGCCCATCCACGGGGTTACATCATTAGCGAGAAGCAGTTCATCAGAGCAAGGTCGCTCCGTAGCCTCCGATGCGGTTAACTCACGCGAAATCTTGAACACATCGGACAAGGAAGTAGCAAACCCCGTGGCGTTAAAGGTTCCGAAAGTTCCAACTTCTGCAGACTCAACTATCCAGTCTGCAAGGTCTTTCACATCAATCATAGCGACGGGAAACGCCGGGTCTGGGACGATCACGTTCTCACCCGTGGGATGCGCGAAGCGCCACGGATAGTAACCACTGCGCCCTGTTTCGTCGCCGTAGCCGGCGATCAGACCGGGTCGAACTACCATTACCGACCTATTTATGTTGCGATAAATCGTTTCGCAAGCAGACTTTGCGGCCGGGTACTGCCCCATGTTCTCCATGTAGTCAATTTCAAGCGGAGTGACTACGGAATCAGACTCGGAAGAAATACTTCCTTGGTCCTCATATACGCTGCTCGAAGACACAAATATACGATGCTTGGCCTGGAGTTTCGTCGCCGCATCCCGCGCATGCTTCGGCTGACTCGTCAGATCCACAATGGTGTCCCAAGTTTTCCCCGCAACCTCATCGTACGCACCGTCACGGTCACGGTCTGAACTCACAAATTCGGCTCCGTTGGGAACCTTCCCGTTACCCCGCGCGAGGCAAGTAACTTGATGTCCTCGGTCGATTGCTGCCGCCGCAATGTGTCCTCCAAGGAAACCGGTACCACCGAGCAATAAAAAGTTCATGTCACTAGTTGTACACGAAACCTTCTCACACGTGACCAGTCCTAATCCCAGCGCATCGAAGCTGGAATAAGATGTCAGAGCAGGATTACCCCACCATCTGTCAGAGCTTCTTATTCGGCTAACCTACACGTTGAACTTGAACTCGACCACGTCACCGTCGTGCATGATGTAGTCCTTGCCCTCCTGGCGGACCTTGCCCTTGGCCTTCGCCTCGGCAATCGAACCGGCCTCGACCAAGTCGTTGAAGGACACAATTTCAGCCTTAATGAAACCGCGCTCAAAATCAGTGTGAATCACGCCGGCAGCCTGCGGAGCCGTAGCACCCTTCGGAATGGTCCAGGCGCGAGACTCCTTCGGGCCAGCGGTCAGGTAAGTCTGCAGACCAAGAGTGCGGAAACCAGCGCGAGCAAGCGAATGCAGACCCGGCTCGGTCTGGCCAATTTCAGCCAGGAGCTCATTGCGGGATTCCTCATCCAGCTCCAGAAGGTCCGACTCAGCCTTGGCGTCGAGGAACACACAGTCCGCCGGTTCCACAGCAGCGGCCAGATCCGCGCGGCGGTTCTCGTCGGCAAGCACTTCCTCATCAGCGTTGAAGACGTAGAGGAACGGCTTTGCGGTGAGCAAGTGCAGCTCGCGCAGAGCGGAGAGCTTCACGTCATCGGAAGCTGCGAAGAGAGTGCGTCCCTCTTCCAGCACAGCGAGAGCCTGCTTGACGGCTTCAACCTCACCGGCCTTTTCCTTATCCTTCTTGGCTTCCTTTTCCAGACGCGGCAGCGCCTTCTCAATAGTCTGGATATCAGCCAGGATAAGCTCGGTTTCAATCACACCGATGTCAGAGGCCGGGTCAACCTTGCCGTCGACATGCACAACGTCATCATCATTGAAGACACGGACGACCTGACAGATAGCGTCAGCCTCGCGGATGTTGGCGAGGAACTTGTTACCAAGACCTTCGCCCTCCGATGCACCCTTGACGATGCCGGCGATGTCCACAAACGACACCGTAGCCGGAAGAATACGCTCGGAGCCGTAAATTTCGGCGAGCTTATTCAAACGTGGATCGGGAAGCTCCACAACGCCGACGTTCGGCTCGATGGTGGCGAACGGATAATTCGCAGCCAGCACATCGTTGCGTGTCAAGGCGTTAAACAGGGTTGACTTTCCGACATTGGGCAGACCGACGATTCCAAGTGTAAGACTCACATTGCCCATCTTACGGGCTTGGGGAGACAGATTTGAACTCGCCCTAGCTTCGTGAAGTTGCCCCCTATCCCCTGCGAACCCCCATAATGAATATGTGAGCAATAAACCCAATGAAGGCGAAGAGCGGACTGCGCAGTCCGAAAAAGACGCTATCGATCACGTAATGGGATCGGAGCCTCTGCGTATAGAACAGTCTCTGTCTATACCCTCCGACGCCCATAAGTCAGCGGCAACGCAACCGGATTTGCCGGAAGATGCTGAAAACCTCGATGAGCTTATGAGCGAAAACGACTCCGAGTCCATCGACCGCGCCGACGTCATCGGCGAGGGCGCCCGGTGGTTCGCAGGTTGGTGTCTGCGCTTCCTCATCACAGCAGCGGCGCTGTACGTCAGCGCTATGATTCTGGGAAAGATTTGGGCTGGCGTTCTGCCGATTTTGTTGGCCCTGATTGTCTCCACGGTGCTGGCCCCGCCCGCCGTGTTCCTGATGAAACACCGCTGGCCCCGCGCACTCGCCGCACTGACGGTCATCCTAGGCGCGGTGGCGGTGCTTGGCGGCGTTGTCGCGTTCCTCGCCCCGACTGTGCAGTCGCAGTTCCCAGAATTGCGTCGCCAGTTCACCGACGGCATTCAGGAAGTCCAGAACATCATTCAGGCCCCGCCATTTAACGTCAAGGATGAGCAGATTCTCGATGCTCTGGACCAGGGGTCCACATGGCTTCAGGAGCGCTCCGGCGATATCGCCAACACAGTCTTCCAAGGCATCTCGGTGGTCTCCTCGGCCGCCGTAACCTTGATGGCAATGTTGGTTCTGACGTTCTTCTTCATCAAGGACGGCCAGGACTTCCTGCCATGGCTCCGCCGCCTGACCGGACGTCGTCTCGGCTGGCACCTCACCGAGGTGCTCACCCGCTCCTGGAACACGCTGTCGGGCTACATCCGCACGCAGGCTATCGTTTCGCTTATCGACGCGGTCTTCATCGGTGCCGGTCTTGCAATTTTGAATGTGCCGCTGGCAATGGTTCTGGCCGTGGTGACTTTCTTCGCTGGCTTCATTCCTATTGTCGGTGCGTTCACCGCCGGCTTCATTGCAGTGGTAGTCGCACTCGTCGCCAACGGCCTGACTACAGCAATCCTCGTATTGCTCATCATCATTGCTGTCCAGCAAATCGAGGGCAACATCCTCTCCCCAATCCTGCAGGCCAAGGCTATGGACTTGCACGCCGCAATCGTCCTGCTGGTCGTTCTGCTCGGTGGCGGTATCTTCGGCATCATCGGCGCCTTCCTGGCGGTGCCAGTCACCGCAGTCGTCGCGGTCTGGTTCCGCTACCTCGGCGACCTCACAGATTTGCGTACGGGCGACAAGACCGCAAAGGACATCGAGTTCGCCACGGACGCCGGATCGATCTCGGGTATTCAAATTGAAGCTGCCGGCCGTGCGATGCGCGACCGACTGGCTTCGTTCCGCCTGGGCAGTGACGACTCCGACAGCTCTGCAGAGAGCGCCGTGAAGGCAGATGCTCGCACCGCCGGTAAGGTTTCCCCCGATGCTGGTCCGACCAAGCAGGAAGAGGGAACGATGACCAAGGCCTTCCATAAAGTCTCTGAAGTGGTCTCCGGGTCTTTCTCTAAGAAAAAGAAGTAAGGCGAAATTTTAAGACACGGGCGAGCCCACATACCGGGCTTGCCCGTATTATCACTAATAACCGGTAGGATACGCATTCGTGTCGAACAGATCAGCAATAACCCGTAAAGGCAGTGGAAACAAACCCCTGCTTCCACGCGTGCCAATGTTTGTGCCGCCGTTGCTGATGCTTCTAGCTGGCGTTATTGGTTTGCTCTTTTCTGTTCCCAACGGTTCGATTGGCAAGCCCTACTTCATTGCTTTTGCCGTGGCTGCTGTGGCCGGAACACTGTTGGTGGTTCCTCGCGGTCTGGTAGTTACCGTCGCTCAAATCCCCATTTTGTTCGCGCTTGTCACCTTTTTCACAGCGTGGTTTACCGGTTCTCTCGCCGATCCTGAAAATGGTGGCGCGACCGCGACAACCTCTAAACGCGCTCGCCTGGTGACCTCGGCATATCCCATCATCCAGCAGTTCCCGTGGCTGCTGGTCTTGATGATTATCTGTGTCATCATCGCAGTGTGGCGTTACCTCGAAATCACCCGCACCCAGGAGAAATCCCTCAACACCCAGCGCAAGGTCGCTAAACAACGCCAGCACCGTGACGAAGCCGCTGTCGAATCCAGCTCTCAGGTTCGCCGTCGTCTCGCCGAATCTGATCGCCGGGTCGCCTCTCGCACCCAGGAACGTCCTGCTTCACGACGTCCCGCTGCGGACATTATCCGAGATGCCGAAGCTCGCCGCCAGGCGCGCCAGCAAGCTGCACGCTCTCGGCAGGAGACTTCTCGTTCTGGTGCCCGACCTGCAGCGAACGCCAACTCGGCATCGCGCAACGCCGAGCAACTGCGTAAGCGACCAGTTGACCGTTCTGGGGAGCGTGCCCAGCAGCGCTCGAATTTCGCACAGCGGGCTCAGCAGCCAACCTCCCGTTGGCAGTCTCGCTCGCATCCGGGGCAGGCGCAGTTCACTCAGGATTCCACTTCGCCGAACTCGACTAGACAGCAGCCTCGTCGTCCGATTGAAAGGCCAAACGCACCGCAGCGGCCAACGCCAGAGTTTCCCCGTCGTCAAACTGAAGGAACGGCACGGATGTGGGGAGAACAGTCCTCGCCGGAGTCTCCGTCCGAAAAGTCTCAACAGAGCCCCGCACGCCAAGTGGGCAACCACCGCCGCACCGAGGAGTGGCCACCGCGACAGCAGCGCCCTCGCCAGGAGCGGATAACCGGCCGCGATAGCAGGTCTCGTTACCGCAAGTAACTCGGGCTTGCACTTTTACCGTCACAGTTGCCCACAGGCAAATTTAGCCTGTGGGCAACCTGCGTTTATTAGCAGGGCGATCCGCCCCATCGTGTAAGTGTTGATGTATGTCGAAATTGGAAACGTCGGCCGAGAAACCGGTTCAGGTTCGGCGCCTGAACCAGTTAGTCAAGGACTATATTGAGCGCCTTGGACAGATTTGGGTCGAGGGGGAAATCGCCCAGGTCAACTCCAAGCCGAGTTGGAAGCTCTCCTACATCACTCTGCGTGACACCTCCGCGGAGTTTTCGGTGTCGGTGACTTGTTCTACTGCGGCACTGCGTAATAATCCGTTGCGCAACGGCGACCGCGTAGTGGTTTTGGGCAAGCCTGCGTTTTATGCCGGGCGGGGGCAGTTTTCCCTGTGGGCTACGGAGTGGAGGCCCGTGGGGTTGGGGCAACTATTGGCACGGCTGGAACAGCTGCGCCAAGCGCTAGCGGCGGAAGCCCTTTTTGATCCACGGCTGAAACGCCCTCTGCCCTACCTCCCCAACAAGATCGGGTTGATTACCGGTCGCGGTTCGGCAGCTGAACGCGATGTGCTTTCGGTCGCGGGTGCCCGCTGGCCTGAGGCGGATTTCCGGATAATCAACACAATTGTGCAGGGAGCCAAGGCTGTTCCGGAGATTATTGAGGCGCTGGCACAGCTCGACGCCGACCCGGAGGTCGATGTCATCATCGTCGCCCGTGGCGGTGGCAGCGTCGAAGATTTGCTGCCCTTTTCAGATGAGGCGCTGATTCGTGCGGTGAGTAAGGCGACAACACCGGTGGTTTCTGCGATTGGACACGAGCCGGATACTCCGCTGTTGGATTACGTCGCTGATTTACGTGCTGCCACACCGACGGATGCAGCAAAGAAAACAGTGCCCGATGCTGCTGAGGAACGACGCCTAATTGCACAGCTGCGTGAGCGCTCCTCGGCATCCCTGCGGCGATGGGTTGACCGTGAAGTAGCTACTCTGAGGGATTTAACGTCGCGGCCGGTACTGCGCGATCCGCTCACTCCCATCCGCGTGCGTGAAGAGTTTGTCACGGCGCAAGTGGATCGGCTGCGTTTTCTCATCCACCGCAGTCTGGAACGCGAGGAGGCAGTGGTATCGGGATTGCGCGGCAAGGTTTCAGCACTTGGCCCCTCTGCCACACTCGCTCGCGGCTATGCCATCGTGCAGGCACAATCGGCTACTCAGCCGGAACCACAGATTGTGACCTCTATTGCAGATGCTCCGATGGGTTCCCAACTGCGAATTCGCGTCAGTGACGGCTCCATCTCTGCAGCGACGCTAGCTACGAAGCCGGCGAATTAGTAAGCAATGACTTTTCCAACCTTGAAGCTTTAACTACTAAATGTGAAGGACGTATTCGCTAATGAATGACAATGTTTTCGGCGCGGGTCAGGCTCCCTCTTCGGAGGAACAGGTACCGGTGGAGAACCTGAGCTACGAGCAGGCTCGAGATGCGCTGGTCGAGACCGTCAAGCTCCTAGAACTCGGACAGATGAGCCTGGATGAATCCCTGGCGCTGTGGGAGCGAGGCGAGGCGCTGGCCCGCCGCTGCGAGGAGCATTTGGCTGGCGCCCGGGCAAAGGTTGAAGCCGCCTTGGCCAGCAAGAATCAGGATGTCTCGGCTTCTGCCGAGAATGTGGGCGATGAGGACTAAAAAGAGACGAGAAACGATCGTCGGTTCATATCGTTTCTCGTCTCTTCGCTGATAGCTGAGTTCAGCTATTTTATGGCTCTAGTCGGGATTACCACTCCAGGTGAGTGCTCGACTCGGCCTACTTTGCTGGTGCCGACGGCATCTCGGACGCAGTCGGCTGCGGCTGTGACGAATCCGGCATTGTCGCGTCCGGATCGATTGGCTCGGCCTTCTGCATAGCCGCCGCCAACTGTGTGAACTCCTCGTCGTTGGCAGTGCCCTCGATAATTGCGCGGGAGTCACCGAGGTCCCCAACCCATACGCGACGCACGTTGTCCTCAGCCGGCTCATACTTAGTCCAGGTTGTACCTTCCACGTCAGTAGTACCGTCCCGGAGACGGTTCTTACCATCATCCGGCAGCTGACCTGCTTCCGCATCTGTTTGCGTGACCTGAATGAATGCTCCGCTAGCGGTGACATAGCCAATAATGGTCGTCTGCTTCCCCGCCGCCATACCCGCGCGGGTCGAGTTTGAAGTCCAGCCCTCAGGCACCTTCGGCAGGCGAACTGGATAGTCCACGCGCCGAGCCTCCACGTTCACGAATGGGGCAGCATCGACTTCGTGCACCGGACCGTTTTCCGGCTTCCCGGGGTTAAAACTGCACAGGCCGGTAAAGCCAATGGTGACAGCCACCGCAAGAAACATCACCACGAGGGTGAGAATCATGTCTCGACTGTCCTGCAAAATCCTAGGTTTCTCATTCGCCACGCGCTCAAGTATGCCAAAGGCCCCGCAACGAACCTAGTCATCATTCGCACCCGCACAGCTGCAGCTAGCAATACTTGATGACGGACGCTGTCGACGTCGTCAAGCGAACTGACGCCGGAACAAACTTTTGATAACCGCGTGATGTGGGGGTTTAGCCCTGAAACTCCCCCCACTTTGGCGCTGCGTCCACCCCCGAACACCAAAAAGGTGGAACACTAGTAACAGATGCAAAGGCGCTAAAACTGATGCGCCAAACATCAATCAATAGAAATTGTTGCAACGCTAAACCCCAGTTTCCTGGCGTGGCGTCTCCCAGCACATTCTCAAACCTCAAAAGAGTTCTCAAAAACCACGGAAGGGCCAGAAGTCAATGAACGCCTCGAATCCTGAAGCACCAGATCGCAACCTTGCGATGGAGCTCGTCCGAGTTACTGAGTCCGCTGCACTGGCAGCTGGTCAGTGGGTCGGTCGTGGTCAGAAGGAAAAGGGCGACGGCGCTGCCGTCGATGCCATGCGTCAGCTCATCAACACCGTGGCTATGAACGGTGTCGTTGTTATTGGCGAGGGCGAAAAGGACGAAGCCCCGATGCTGTTCAACGGCGAAAAGGTCGGCAACGGCCAAGGCCCGGCCGTTGACATCGCGGTTGACCCGATTGACGGCACGACTCTGATGGCAGAGGGCCGCCCGAACTCTATCGCTGTTCTTGCTGCTGCAGACCGCGGCTCCATGTACGACCCGTCGGCTGTGTTCTACATGGATAAGATTGCTGTTGGCCCGGAGGCTGCCGGCAAGATTGACATCGAGGCTCCAGTTGAGCACAACATCAAGGTCGTTGCTAAGGCCAAGGGGCTGCGTCCGGAAGATGTCACTGTTGTCGTGCTGGATCGCCCGCGCCACGCTGACATGATTCGTGACATCCGCGAAGCTGGCGCCAAGGTTCGACTGATTGGCGATGGTGACGTTGCTGGCGCTGTTGCCGCAGCTCAGAACACGAACTCGGTCGATATCATGATGGGCGTCGGCGGCACCCCAGAAGGTGTCATCACCGCATGCGCCATGAAGTGTATGGGCGGCGAAATCCAGGGCAAACTGCACCCGCGCGATGAGGCCGAAATTAAGAAGGCTCTCGACGCTGGGCACGATCTTTCTCGTGTTCTGACCACCGATGACCTGGTCGCATCCGACAACTGCTACTTCGTTGCCACTGGTGTCACCAACGGTGACATGCTGCGCGGTGTCGCTTACCGCGGTAACGGCGCGTGGACCCGCTCGCTGGTTATGCGCTCCAAGTCCGGCACCATTCGTCGCATCGAGGCTTTCCACTCCCTGGAGAAGCTGCGCAAGTACGCCAGCATCGACTACGGCAAGGGCGAGATGCCTGACATCGATCTGTAAGTAACTACCCCTTTAGTGGTGCCCTCAGGGCACCACTTTTTTAACAAACTGATTCATACTTGAAGACGAATGCGCTAACGGTTCTGCATCGCATGAAAATTGCATGCGCAATGAGGGGTCGTTCTGCGCGCACTCAAGTTCCCCTAACTGAAAGAGGCAACGAATGACAGAGCAGCAGTTCCGCATCGAGCACGACACCATGGGCGAGGTTAAGGTTCCGGTTAACGCCCTGTGGCGCGCACAGACTCAGCGTGCAGTTGAGAACTTCCCGATTTCCGGCCGTCCGCTGGAGTCTGCACAGATTCGCGCTATGGGTCTGCTGAAGGCAGCTTGCGCCATCGTCAACAAGGAGCGCGGCCTGCTGTCTGCTGAGCAGGCAGATGCCATCGTCGCCGCTGCCAAGGAAATTGCCGAAGGCAAGCACGATGCTGAGTTCCCGATTGACGTCTTCCAGACCGGTTCGGGCACTTCTTCCAACATGAACACCAACGAAGTCATTACGTCCATCGCAAAGGCCAACGGCGTTGAGGTTCACCCGAATGACCACGTCAACATGGGTCAGTCTTCCAACGACACCTTCCCGACTGCCACTCACGTCGCAGCAACCGAGGCAGCTGTCAAGGACCTCGTCCCGGGACTGAAGGTTCTGCAGGAGTCCCTGGCTAAGAAGGCCAAGGAATGGGAGACCGTTGTTAAGTCCGGCCGCACTCACCTGATGGACGCTGTCCCGGTGACCCTGGGTCAGGAGTTCTCGGGTTACGCTCGCCAGATTGAGGCTGGCATTGAGCGCATCGAGGCCACCCTGCCGCGTCTGGGCGAGCTGCCAATCGGTGGTACCGCTGTTGGCACCGGCCTGAACACCCCGGCGGACTTCGGTGCCAAGGTCACCGCTGAGCTCGTCGAACTGACCGGCATCAAGGAGCTGCGCGAGGCTCAGAACCACTTCGAGGCTCAGGCTAACCGCGATGCCCTGGTCGAATTCTCCGGCGCTATGCGCACCGTCGCAGTCTCCCTGAACAAGATCGCTAACGACATTCGCTGGATGGGCTCCGGCCCGCTGACCGGCCTTGCTGAGATTCACCTGCCGGATCTGCAGCCGGGTTCCTCCATCATGCCGGGTAAGGTCAACCCGGTTCTGTGCGAGACTGCCACCCAGGTCGCAGCGCAGGTTCTGGGCAACGACACCGCTGTTGAGTTTGCTGGCGCTAACGGCGCATTCGAGCTGAACGTCTTCATCCCGGTCATGGCACGTAACGTGCTGGAGTCCGCTAAGCTGCTGGCGAACACCGCACGCGTCTTCGCCGAGAAGCTGGTGGACGGCATCGAGCCGAACGTTGAGCGTATGAAGACTCTGGCTGAGTCCTCCCCGTCGATTGTGACCCCGCTGAACTCCGCCATCGGCTACGAGAACGCAGCTAAGGTCGCTAAGACTGCTCTGAAGGAAGGTAAGACCATCCGTCAGACTGTTATCGACATGGGCTTCGTCGACGGCGAGAAGCTGACCGAGGAAGAGCTGGACAAGCGCCTCGACGTGCTGGCAATGGCCAACACTGATCGTGACTAGTTCTTTCTGAACTCGAAGGTGTGAGAGCACCTTACGCATAAGACCCCGTAGTCTCACTTCGCTGAAAGACTTCGGGGTCTACTATTTTTCCTTAACGTCGGACAAGTTTCAGAGAGTGACTAACTATTCCCACCTATCGCCACACCATCGCATTTCCTCGCCGTTGCGTCGCCGAGTGGTTCTCCCGCCCAGGCGCTGTCACCCGCCTAACACCGGGGCTTCTCCCGATGTCACCGAAATCCGAATCCGCCAACCTCGCCGACGGCACGACCGTATTCTCCATGCCGGCTGGCCTCAAATGGATTGCACGTCACGACCCGGCCGGTTTCCTCCCCGGCCAGAGATTCATTGACGAAGTCACCAGCGAGCCCTTTCGCCGCATCACGGGGTGGAAGCACACCCACGTTCTCTCCGATACTCCGCTTGGCGACGGCAGCGCTGGCACGGTTTTAGAGGACACCGTTGACACCAAGGTTCCGGTACCCGGGTTGGATTCGATGTTCGCCTACCGTGCTACGAAGGTTGCTGGCGACCTTGCGGCCGTCGATAGGCTTTCGGAGTATTTGGGGCATGTGCCGGAGCCGCTGACAGTGGCGATCAGTGGAGCTACGGGGACCGTCGGAACGCAGCTGCGCGCGCTACTGACCACGGCCGGACATGAGGTGATTTTGCTGGTGCGCTCACGTGAACAGACGGGTGTGGACAAGCGATATTGGGATACTGCGGCACCCGCAGCTGACTTGCTGGAGGGAGTCGACGCGGTCATCCATCTGGCCGGCGCACCGATTGCGGGGCGCTTCACGGAGGCGCATCTTCGAAAGGTTCGCCATTCCCGTGTCGAACCAACGCGAGCTCTGGCAAAGCTCGTTGCATCTACTGACAGCGTGAAGGTCGCGGTTGGAGCGTCGGCGGTGGGGTTCTACGGTGCGGATCGTGGCCCAGAGGTGCTCACCGAGGACGCTGGCCCTGGCGCGGAAGCGCAGCGTTACGACGGCAGCGCCGCCGCGGACAGTCTCTCGGCTATTGTGCGCGATTGGGAAAATGCATGGGATCCCGCTCGCGATGCAGGCAAGCGGGTCGTAAACGTCCGCACTGGTCTCGTGCTTGCTGGTGGCGGCGGTCTCTTGCCGCTACTAGCGGGCGTGGTGTTCACCGGGCTTGGAGGCAGATTGGGGTCGGGCGAGCAGTGGTTCCCGTGGATTGCTTTGGACGACCTGTTGGACATCTATCACCGGTCGTTGGCAGATTCCGGCCTTGCCGGACCTGTCAATGCGGTGGTGCCACTGGCTTTCGGAGTGAATAATGCGGAGTTCACGAGGGTATTGGGAGAGGTCTTGCACCGCCCGACGGCGGTTCCGATTCCTTCACTGGGGCCTGCAGTACTGCTGGGCAAACGCGGTGCTGCGGAGTTGGCTCTCGCGAATCAGAGAGTAGAGGCAGCAGCGCTGCAAAAGGCGGGGCACAGGTTCCGCTTCACTTCGCTTAACGACGCCCTGCGCCACGAGCTATTGAAGGAGAGGTAGCCTTCCACCGTGCCTACACAAAACACGAAGGTTGTGTAATTGAATGGCGCGTTGCGACTATCAACAACCCGACCCCTGCGCCTGAGTCCACGGCATCCTGAACAACCCAAAGATGCTCTCTGCATAGGTACTTAAACACCTGTTGACTCATCAACTTGCCATCACATTGCACTCGGTGTAACTTTGCACCTCGTGCAAATTGATGAGAATACCTATCACAGATTGGATCCGGGCCAACACCCCGAGTGCGGTCTCCGGGAGCTCAAAAGGTTTCAAACACACTGCGCTTTGGCCGATGCCGCGACCGCCCTTGTATTGGATCGCGGATACGACCAAGTCAACATCGAAGACATCTGTCAGCGGGTCAATATCAGTCGACGCACATTCTTCAATTACTTCGACTCCAAGGATCAAGCCATCTTCGGCAACGGCATCATGTCATTCGATGCTGACGATGAAGAGGTATTCCTCGCCCAAATTCACCAAGACCCCATCGCGGACATGCTCGATTTCATCGAGAAAAAGCAGCAATCCCAGCTACTCCGATATAAAGAGCTGGGGGCAACCGAAGAGTTTCACCGTCTGCTCAAGGAGCGTATCCGCGAGATTTTGCGCAATGAGCCAAAGCTATCGACGGTTGTCATTTCGAATTTTGGCAACTCAATGCGCCGCGTCCGTTCTGCCTTTGAGCGCTATTTCGAGATGAATCCACAGTCGCGCACGCACCCCGAGCTGCCCGTCGGGCACGAGGTAGCACTGTCGGTCGGTTTCGTCCGCGAATGCGTGCTGTACTCATCGGCTCATCGGGACGAATTCACAACAGATACACCGCTTCACGACGCCGCCGACGTCGTTAAAAATTTCTGGAGGAGGAATAGTGACAGCTAGCAACACCACTGCTCAAGATCAAACCGACACCACGGTTTCTGACAACAAGTCCCACTTGGGAATCATTTTCTTCGCGCTCATTCTCACTATGCTGATGAGCTCGCTGGGGCAGATGATTTTCGCCACTGCCCTGCCGACCATCGTCGGCGAGCTCGGCGGAGTTGACCACATGTCGTGGGTTATTTCTGCATTCCTGTTGGCACAGACTGTGGCAATGCCGATTGTCGGCAAGCTCGGTGACATGATTGGGCGCAAGGGCCTGTTCATGATGGGCATCGCGCTGTTCATGGTCGGTTCCGTCATGGGTGCAATCACCAACTCCATGAGCCTGCTCATCGCCGCCCGCGCTTTTCAGGGATTTGCTGGCGGTACATTGATGGTTTCCTCACAGGCCATCCTGGCCGAGGTTATTCCCGCACGCCAGCGCGGTAAGTACATGGGCATCATGGGTGCTGTGTTCGGTCTGAGTTCCGTGCTGGGACCAGTGCTGGGAGGCTGGTTCACCGACGGCCCGGGCTGGCGCTGGGGCCTGTGGATCAACGTCCCGATGGGCGTGGTTGCACTATCGGCAGCTGCGGCCTTCCTGAAGCTGCCCCGACGCCAGAGTGAAGGAAACTTCGACTACATCGGCACGATGTTCTTGACTGCCGCTGCCTCGACGCTAATTCTCACCACCACGTGGGGCGGTACACAGTACGACTGGAACTCCGGGGTCATCATCTCGCTTATCGTTGCCTCTGTCGTTTCCTGGGTGCTGTTCTTCCTCACCGAGACTCGCGTTTCCAACCCACTGATTCCGACGCACTTGTTTAATAACCGGAACTTCGTGCTCACGACTGTGTCGGGTCTCATTCTGGGTATCGCGATGTTCGGCACTATGGCCTATATTCCGACCTACCTGCAGATGGTGCACTCAATGTCACCGACCGCTGCAGGTTTGATGATGACGCCGATGATGGTCGGCATGCTGCTCACCTCAATTGGCGTTGGCCAGATTATTTCGCGGACTGGTAAGTATCGCTTCTACCCCTTCGTCGGCCTGATGATTATGGCTGTCTCCCTCTACTTGCTGTCCACGCTGGAGACCACCACCCCGCTGTGGCAGGTTGGTGTGTACCTGTTCATCATGGGCTTCGGCCTGGGCACCGGCATGCAGGTTCTAGTTCTCATCGTGCAGAACTCCTTCCCGGTCGCGATGGTCGGTACCGCTACCGCTGCGAATAACTTCTTCCGCCAGATTGGTGGTGCGGTCGGTTCCTCCATTGTGGGTTCGATTTTCATCCACCGCATGAAGGACCTGGCAGGCGAACGCGTTCCGGCGGCTGTCGAACAAATCAAGGCTGCATCACCGGAGGCTGCAGCAGAGTTCGCAAAGCAGATGGGCCCGGAGGGCTTTTCCTCTAAGTCGATTGGTTCACTGACGCCGCACGTCCTAGATAGCATGCCGGCGCCAATCCATGAAGCGCTGATCTCCAGCTACAACGATGGTTTGACGCCGATTTTCTTGGTACTAACGCCAGTGATTATTCTGGCGGCAATCATTGTGTTCTTCGTTCGCGAGGATCCTTTGAAGGAAACCGTCGAGTAATTAATTCGAGGGAGCCACAGCTCCCGGCAGCTATGCCCCCACCTGGCCGTCGGCGCGGTCGAGCTTGTCCAGAATCGGACGGTTCGGCTCACCGGCGGCTTCTGCTTCTTCCTGGACGCGCTTCAGTGCGCGCTCCTCTGGCTTTTCCAGGAGCTTTTCCAAAATAATGACATCGCGCCACTGCCCCGCCATTGGGCCGTAGGTCATCTTTGCCATGTGGTGGTAAATCCCCACTTCACGGAAGCCGAGCTTTCGATGCAGCTTTAGCGATCCCACATTCTCCGGGAAGACCCACGAGTGAATCGACCAGCAGTCGAGCTCCGTGGCATCGTCGATAAGCTTCTGCAGCAGCGTCGCCGCCAGCCCCATGCCCTGCCCGTCAGGATGGACGTAGATGGAGTCTTCGATGACGCCATTGAAAATCGGGCGCTTGGACACTGGCGCGGCTGATGCCCATGCCAAAATCTTGTCTGGATTCTCCGCATCGACTGCGACATAACACAGGTCAACGCGCTTTAGAGCGATAAATTCGTCCCATTCGGGTGCCGAATGTTCCCACGATGCATGTCCTGTATCAAGGCCAATCTCATAGATTTCTTGGATCTGTGGATAGTCCTCTTCACGCATCATTCGGATCGTGAAATCGCGCTTCTTTTCAGCCATAGCTACAAGTGTGGCTAATTTTTTCGCGCACGTCGAACGAAACGCCAAAAATATTGTAAAAAGATTACTTTCTCCTGCGTGGTCGCCCGCTTCCGCCACCGCTTCGACGTCCGCCACGGCCACTGCGCGCATGCTTTACGACGGCCCCAGCGCGCTGCCGACGGGCTTGCTTAGCAAGCGTCTTTTCTCGGGCCGACAACTTCTTTGGAGCTTCGTCAGCCTTCCTGCGCCCCAGCTGCGTGCGTGTCGATCCCTCCCGACGCCCCTGGACAATGCCGACGAACTCCTGCCGGAGCTCGTCGTCCTCTGCTTTCGGCCACACCAACCAAATAGCTGTTCGGGACAGCGGATCTGTGGCACCTTCCTCAGCCACCAAGTTCGATGAGGCCACCGCCTTCTTCGATAGCGCCTTCAAAATCGTGCGAGGCCCCACTACGACACCTGCACCAGTGGCTGCGACAGGCAGCATCTGTCGCAGCTCGTCCGCATCCACGGAGGTCAGCAGCACAGTTTCGTCCGCCAACAGCTCCTCCGGCACGGACTCTGTGAGGGAGAATACGTGTTCTTTTTCGTAGGCCACGCCCCAGGCTTCGTCGTAAAGCCGGATGCGATGGAGCGACTCGGGCAGCGAGCCTTCGGACTCTAACCGAACCAGCGCCATGTCAGCGGCACCGCCGACCAGGTCGGACATCGGATCGTCGGCGGCGTGGGTGTGCAGTGTTGCCGGAATCCGATCTCTAAAGCGGCGAAACCACTTCTCGGGACTGGTGCCGGTGGCGAACACGATGCGCAGGACGGCGGGTTCAGGAGTCGACATACTCCGCAAGGTTACTCGAATGGGTGCTAGCGTTGAACCCATGAAACCCCTAACCGCAGCCAAGAAACTTGGAATTTTCCTCCCGGCCACACCCGAGGAATTTCGCACTGGTGAGATTTCGCACGCGCAGTTTGCGGAACTGCAGTCCAATCCGCCGGAGTGGCTCGCTGAGCTACGCCGCAACGGACCGCACCCGCGCCCGGAAGTTGCCCGCAAGCTGGGCATTACTATCACGGCGTTGAAGAAGAATGACATGGACAAGCCGCTGACAACGGCGGAGATTAAGGATTTGCTCGAGCAGATGCCGGGGTGGCTGGAGGCCGCTCGTGAGTCCATGGCGAAGCAGCGCGCGGAAGCCGCTGAGGCAGAGTCCAAGAAGGACGACGGCCCTGGTCGGGCTGCCGCCGAAGCTGCTCGCAACGCCGAGAAATAGCAGACACAGCAGACACAGCCGACGTCTTCAAGGAGGATCCTCGTGGCCATCGACTACACCGCACATGCAATCAACCACAAGGGCAACGGTACGGTTGTCCTGATTGGCTCGCTGGGCACCACACAGGGGATGTGGGAGCCACAGGTAGCCACTTTGAGTGAAAAGTACCAGGTCATCACGCCAGATGTCCGTGGCCATGGCGAATCCCCTATCCCCGAGGGTGAGTGGGACATGAGCCACTTGGCCGCCGACATCATCGAGGTCCTCGACGAGGAGGATGTTGACCGCGCACATTTTGTGGGACTATCCCTCGGCGGCGCTATCGCCCAGACCATCGCACTAGAACATGCCGATCGCGTGGTCAGCCTGACGCTGTCGTCGACGGCGCCGAAATTCGGCACACCCGAGGCCTGGCAGGAAAAGGCCGAGCTCGTGCGCGACAAGGGCACGGTCGCGCTCGCCGATACTGTCGTCCGCAACTGGTTTACCGACGAGTGCTTCGACACCACCCCTGAGCTCCCAGCCCGCTTCCGCGACATGATCGCAGATTGCCCCGATGACGGCTACATCGGCGCCTGCGGAGCACTGTCCCGCTTCGACACCCGCGAGCGCCTCGCCGAGATCACCGCTCCGACGCTGGTCATCGCCGGCAAGCAGGACACCTCGACGTCTCTCGACGTCGTCACTTCGCTTCACGACGGCATCGCGGGCTCGACCATGGTCGTCATTTCGCCGGCCAAGCACCTGCTTAACCAGGAGACCCCGGAGTACTACAACTCTGCCCTGCTGGCGCACATTGATGGGATTGCCGACTAGCGCCTAATCGCAGCAATAAAAAATAAAAAATGACGCGACCTGCTCGCTGTCCATTCCACAGGGACGGCGCACGGGTCGCGTCATTTTTTCGAGTGCAATTGGAGGTTGCTATGACTGCAGTGGAAGAAGCTCGGATAATCAAGGGAACCGGTCTCCACCTGATGCTCATACTAACGACCACCAGCACTAATGGGAATAAGAAAACGAGAATGTTTCGTTAATCACCCCCATGACGGCCATCTCAAACGCTTACACTCTCCACCCCAAAGTCCCAGCGACCCGACTGGCAGACATGACAAAAATAGCCATCCACCTGGCTTTGTAGGTTAGCATTACCTAATATTGCCGACCGTCGGCGATAGCCCGAATTCAATAGCAACCCCCAACCGCAACGGGGGTAGTTTTCCGGGAAGGCTGGGCGCAATATCCGTCGTCAAGCGATTCCACATCACCAATCGGGAAAAAACTTTTAAAAAAACAAGTGTCTCTCATCACACTCATGCATAATGGGGTACAACAGTCATAGTCACTATGACGATGAACCGAGGCCATCGCGTTTATCTGCAGCGTTTATCTGCGACGTACGAAAAGGCCTTAAGACAAAAATTCCACGACAATATTTCTAGGAGCATGTCATGAAGGACTTTCTGCCCCGTACTCACTTCGAAGAAGAGCACAACATGTTCCGCGACATGGTTCGCGGCTTCGTCGAGAAGGAAATCACCCCAAACGTAGAGCGCTGGCACAAGGAAGGCCAGCCGGATCGCGAGGTCTTCAAGAAGGCCGGCGAGCTCGGTCTGATTGGTATGTCCACTCCGGAGGCATACGGCGGTGGCGGAGAGATGGACTTCCGCTACAACCAGGTCCTGAACGAGGAGCTCTCCAACGCTGACTGTGGCTCCATCGTCGTTTCCTTCGGCGTTCTCAACGACCTGGTCGCTCCGTACCTGGCTAAGTTCGGCAACGAAGAGCAGAAGCAGAAGTACCTGGCTTCCATGAACGCCGGCGACACCATCGGCTGCCTCGCCATGACCGAACCGGGCGCAGGTTCCGACCTGGCAGGTATGCGCACCTTCGCCAAGAAGGACGGCGACCACTACGTCCTCAACGGCACCAAGATCTTCATCTCCAACGGCATGATGGCCGACTTCGCTCTCGTCGCAGCTATCACCGACCCATCCAAGGGCCGCGCTGGTGTCTCCATGTTCATCGTCGACGCCGACCTCGAGGGCTTCACCAAGGCTGGCCCGCTACAGAAGGTCGGCCTGAAGGCTCAGGACACCGCTGAGCTCAACTTCGACAACGTCCGCGTTCCGGCTGAGAACCTGCTCGGCGAAGAGGGCGCTGCCTTCGGCTACCTCCGCACCAACCTCGCTCACGAGCGCCTGACCCTGGCTTGCGGCTCTGTCGCAACTTCCCGCCGCGCCTGGACCCTGGCTTACAAGTACGCTCAGGAGCGCGAGGCATTCGGTCGTCCGATCATCCAGCACCAGGTTCACGGCCACTACCTGGCCGACATCGCTACCCGCGTCACCGCCCTGCAGGCTTTCGTTGACCAGGCCGTTATGGCTCACAACGCAGGCCAGCTGGACGAGACCGGCGCTTCCATGGCCAAGTACTGGACCACCGAGGAGCAGCAGGACATCGTTACCCGCTGCCTGCAGATGTTCGGTGGCTACGGCTTCATGCTCGAGTACCCGATCTCCACTCACTACCTCGACTCCAAGGTCCAGACCATTTACGGTGGCACCAACGAGATCATGAAGGAAATCATCTTCCGTCGCATCGCCAAGGGCGGCGCAGAGTAAATAGCGCACGTCGGCCTAGCTGATTCGACACAAACCCCGTCAGGTTTTCCTGGCGGGGTTTTTGCATACCTCAAAGTTCATGGCTGGTGATTATTTACGAGGCTTGATTGGAGCTGCCCTCCCCCTGTGCCACACCCCTCACCAAAACCATTACCCCCTACAAAACTGAAACTATACAATGAGATACCTATCTCATATACTAAGATTCCATTAGGTAATGGTGATGCACTTCACCAATTTTCCCCTCGGCCACGCGGGCGCGTGACCGAAGATGAAGGATTGGAGTTCCAGAGGTATGAGCACAACTAACTCGACCGCTACCCCTCAGCGAAGGGAGGTGTTTTCCACCCGAGCAGCCTTCATTTTCGCCGCCATCGGCTCGGCAGTCGGGCTTGGAAACATCTGGCGTTTCCCCTATGTCGCATACGACTCCGGCGGTGGCGCCTTCCTTATCCCCTACCTGGTCGCACTTCTGACCGCGGGTATCCCACTGCTCTTCCTCGACTTCGCCATCGGCCACCGCTTCCGCGGGTCCGCACCGAAGTCGATGCGTCGCATCAAGACCTGGGCTGAGCCAATCGGCTGGATTCAGGTCGGTATCGCCTTCTTCATTACCGTCTACTACGCCGTTATTATCGCGTGGTCCTTCATCTACGCCTGGAAGTCCATCCGCAAGAGCTGGGGCCCAGATGCCGAGACCCACTTCATGAAGGACTTCCTCCAAGTAGACACCGAGAGCGTCTTCTCTCTGGACTTCGTCCCCTCGATTTCCATCGTCCTGCTCATTGTCTGGGTACTCGTCATCGGCATTCTGGCCGCTGGTGTGGACAAGGGCATCGGCAAGGTCTCGATTATCTTCATCCCGCTGTTGACCATCCTCTTCGTCGCAGTGGTCATCTACTCCCTGACGCTCGACGGCGCTGCACAGGGCCTGGATGCATTCTTCACCCCAGACTGGTCCGCACTGACTGACTCCAGCGTATGGATTGCCGCCTACGGCCAGATCTTCTTCTCCCTGTCCGTGGCCTTCGGCATTATGCTGACCTACGCCTCCTACCTGAAGCCACGCACGAACCTCACCGGTTCCGGCCTGGTCACCGCGTTCGCAAACTCCTCCTTCGAGGTTCTCGCCGGTATCGGTGTCTTCGCCACCCTGGGCTTCATGGCAGCGCAGTCGGGTCAGGCCGTTGACGAGGTCGCAACCTCCGGTATTGGTCTTGCCTTCATCGCATTCCCGACGGTCATCTCTGAGATGCCCAAGGTCATCGGTTCGGTCTTCGGGCTGCTGTTCTTCCTCTCCCTGGCAATCGCCGGTGTGACCTCCCTGATGTCGCTGCTCGAGGTCGTCGTCTCCGCAGTCAAGGACAAGCTGAACCTCGGCCGCGTCCAGGCCACCCTCACCGTCGGTGGCGCCATGGCCGTCATCTCGCTGCTGGCCTTCCCGACCACCTCAGGTCTGGTAACCCTCGACATCGTAGATAAGTTCACCAACAACGTCGGTATCGTCCTGGTTGCACTGCTGACCATCATCGCAATCGACTGGATCCTGCGCCGCACCAACGAGTTCGCCATGCACCTCAACGCCGTGTCCTCGTTCAAGGTCGGCACCATGTGGCAGATCTTCGTCGGAAACATCACGCCGGTCATTCTCGCCGTCATCCTGTTCCAGGAGCTCATTGGACTTTTCCAGGAAAACTACGAAGGCTACTCCGACACCCAAATCGACATCTTTGGCTGGGGTGTCATCGGCGTGATTCTCATCGGCGCTCTGATTATGGCCATCCTGCCTTGGCGCGGCCAACACCGTCTCGATGGCCCTCCGGGCTCGGACTTCGGTGTGACGCCAGATTTCAAGCGGTCCTCACACCTGCCACGCAAGCACACTCCGGAAACCGAGGAGGTTTAAGCCAAATGTCCGGTATCGCAATTGTCATGATGGCACTGTTCATCATCGTCATCTGGGGCGGTCTGGCGGTCTCGCTGGTCAGCCTATCCAAGCACCCTGACGAGGTTTCCGGTGAGCTGGGAGATCACCCAGAACTCACCAGTGAAGTACTAGGAGCACAGGAAGAGCAGTAGTTCTTCACTACTACCTCTCCCCTGCCACTCCAGGTATCTGCCTTACTCACCTACGAAATGCGGTGGTCGCTTCTCCAAGAACGCGGCCACCGCTTCCTTATGGTCGGCCGAGACCGCCAAACGAGCCTGCGCGTCCGCCTCCGCCGCAGCGGCAGACAAGGTATCCCGGCGCAGCAGAGCCTTAATCTCCTTCAGCGCGGCCGTCGGCCCCGCCGCAAACTGGGCAGCCAACTCACGTGCCCGAGTCGCTGGATTATCCACCACTTCAGTGACCAGGCCGAGGCTCAGGGCTTCGTCGGCAAGCACCTTCTTATCGAAGAACAACAGCTCACGCGCCTTCGCGTCACTGACCATGCGCGGCAGCAGCGCCGACATGCCACAGTCCGTGGCCAGGCCAATCGACGGGAACGCCGCCTTGAACGACGCCTTCGGGCCCGCGATACGGAAATCACAGTGCAGCGCCAACGACCAGCCGGCACCCGCCGCAGCACCTTCGATAGCTGCAATAACCGGAACGTTAATCGCGGTCAGCTCCGCGACCATCGGGTTGTACTCCTCGACAACCTTGCCCATGCCGGCGCCGGACTGCAGGTCAGAAATGTGCTCCTTCAAATCCTGGCCCGTACAAAACGCCTTCGGCCCGCCGAGCAGGATAACAGCGCGCACATCCGGCTCCTGCGCACGCTCAAAAGCGGCTTTCAGCTCCAAGCGGAGATTCTTATCCAGGGAGTTATAGGCATCCGGGCGGTCGATGGTGATGGCTAGAATGCCGTCGGAAAAGTCTTGAGTAACGTTGCTCATAACCTCGCAGGTTATCGCAATCTCCCCCGCCTCGGACGCACTTTTGCACCAAATCACTCGCCGCGAGTAACAAGGGACACATGACACTTCCACGCCCCGCCACGCCTGACGACGTCCACGAGATCGTCGACCTCATCAAAGACCTGGCGGCCTACGAAAAAGAACCCGATGCCGTCCGACTGACCCCCGAGCGCCTGCGCGAACAGCTCTTCGGGGACAACCCTGCGATTTTCTGCCACGTCGTCGACTCCACATCCGGAAATTTGGACGACGGCGCCGGTGGCGGTGATGGTGGCGATGGCGTTGGTGGCGGTGTTGAAGGCAGCCCGCGCCTCGACGGCATTGCACTGTGGTTCCTCAACTACTCCACCTGGGAAGGCACCCACGGCATCTACCTCGAAGACCTCTACGTCCGCCCCGAGGCACGCGGCACCGGCAAGGGCAAAGCACTGCTGCAGAACCTCGCGCGAATTGCCGTGGAGCGAGGCTACTCACGTGTCGAGTGGTGCGTCCTGAAGTGGAATCAACCCTCCATCGATTTCTACCGCTCCCTCGGCGCCTTCCCCATGGACGAATGGGACACCTTCCGCCTCACCGGCAGCGCCCTGCGTGACTTCGGGGCGTAACAGACGGCAGCGCGTGGTGCGGCGGTACGGCGGTGCAGCTGCGGTGCGTTTGCGCGGTGAAAAGTCCGGATGTGGATAACTGCTAAACCGGCTGACTTATCCACAGCCTGCCCCCATAGGCGTTGTCCCCCTACATCCGGACTTTTACCTTCAAAGGCATGACAGTTCTTGGGACGCTCGCCGCACTGGCCTCGCGCGGAATGGACACGCTAGCGGAACTCCACGCCGCGCGTCCCGACGGCCACGACGCCACCTCCCACCTGGCGGCAACCCTCGGCCTTGACCCGGCGCGCCTCCGGCTTTTGCTACGCGTCGCCGCCCACTATCTCCAACCCGCTGACACCGAAGAAAACACCAAAGCCCGCGAAGATGCCACCGCTCTGGCCCGCCGACTCGGGCTCAGCCTAGACACCTGCGTGCTTATCGACAAGCGCAGCCGCCAAGCCAACAACGCCGAACTCCACGACAACCTGCGGCTCACCTTCGTCGCTGCCGCCGAACGCCTCGGCTTCGAAGAACTCGATCTCTACATGCGGGAAACTCTCACCGAGCTCAACACCGAAGACGAGCCACCCCAGCATCTGCGCGCCCGATTTTCCCGGAAGGTAGACATCCGGGGAATGAAGCACTTCCACATCTCCGGCCCCTCGGATATGCTCGACAATCTCCTGTCGCCGCTTACCATCCGTGCCGCAGAAATCCGGAAGTCCCATCCGGAGTTTTCCCACGACCGCTGCGTCGGCCAAGCGCTTGCCGAGCGCCTCGAGCATGCCGATGCCGCAACGCCCGTCGACAAGCTCGATGAAATGCGCTACCAACCCGCCATCATCATCACCGCACAAGACCTCATCGACTACAGCCCGCGATTCGCCGCCACCACCAACGGCTCTGCGCTCGCCCCCGACGTCTTCCTCAACGCCCTACTCGCCGACACCGGGTGGGCCGTGCTTTACGACGAACACAGCGCCATTACGGACTTATTTCCCATCGGCAACCCCCGCCTGGCGACTGAAGAGCAGCGCATCGCGATGCTCATCGACAACCCCATCTGCGCCTGGCCCGGCTGTGAACGCCCCGCCTATAGCGGACAAGCGCACCACCTAGTCGCCCACAAACACGGCGGCACAACCACGCTGGACAACCTCACCATGGTCTGCCGCGAACACAACGGGCTTAACGACGACGACCGGGAAGGACGCAACGGCCACCTCGAACGCATCCCCACATCCGGACATATTCGATGGCGCCCACCTGACAAGACTCGGCCGCCGCTGTTTAGCAACTCATTCGTGACATCAATGTCCGGGAGGTCCTACGCCGGATACCGGGCAGGCACGACGAAACAGCTCGGGCCGGAGCCACCACCTCCGGACCAAAACCCGGATGTACGGGAAAACCCGTCTTAGCGCACTGCTAGAACGGGTACTTGCGCTGCAAAAACGCAGAATTAGATGAGGTTCCAGTCCTCGATGCCGTCGTAAAGCGGGAATTCCTGAGCAATCTTCGAAACACGAGCACGCAGGGAGTCAACATCCGCATTCTTGCCGGCGGCGAGAGCAGTACCGATGACATCGGCGACCTCGGTGAAGGCCTTCTCGTCGAGACCACGGGTGGCCAGCGCCGGAGTACCGATACGAAGTCCGGATGTAACCATCGGAGGACGCGGGTCAAACGGAACAGCATTGCGGTTGACGGTAATGCCAACAGCGTGGAGCAGATCCTCGGCCTCCTGGCCGTTCATCTCAGAATTGCGCAGATCCGCCAGAACCAGGTGGACATCGGTGCCGCCAGTGAGAACATCGACGCCAGCCTCGGCGCAGTCGGAAGCGGTGAGACGCTCAGCCAGAATGCGGGCACCAGCCAGAGTGCGCTCCTGGCGCTCCTTGAACTCCTCGGTACCAGCAATCTTCAGCGCCACGGCCTTGCCGGCGATGGCGTGCATCAGCGGACCCCCCTGCTGCCCCGGGAAAACAGCGGAGTTCAGCTTCTTGGCGTACTCCTGCTTAGCCAAAATCATGCCCGAACGAGGACCACCGAGGGTCTTGTGAACGGTAGTCGACACAACGTCAGAATGCGGAACCGGCGACGGGTGCAGACCGGCGGCAACCAGGCCTGCGAAGTGCGCCATGTCCGTCCACAACTTCGCACCGACCTCATCGGCGATGGAACGGAAAGCTTCGAAGTCGAGGTGGCGCGGGTACGCCGACCAACCTGCGATGAGAACATCCGGCTTTTCTGCGAGCGCCTGCTCACGCACCTTGTCCATATCGATCCGCATAGTGTCCTTGTCCACACCGTATGCGGCGACGTGGTAGAGCTTGCCGGAGAAGTTCAGCTTCATGCCGTGGGTCAGGTGACCGCCGTGTGCCAGGTCGAGGCCCATAATCTTGTCACCGGCGTTGATTAGCGCATGCAGAACGGCAGCGTTGGCCTGCGCACCTGCGTGTGGCTGAACGTTGGCGAACTCAGCGCCGAAGAGCTCCTTGGCGCGGTTGCGTGCCATGTCCTCGACGACGTCGACGTATTCGCAGCCACCGTAGTAACGACGGCCCGGGTAGCCTTCGGCGTACTTGTTGGTCAGAACCGAGCCCTGAGCTTGCAGCACTGCACGTGGAACAAAGTTCTCACTGGCAATCATTTCGAGCATGTCACGCTGACGAGAGAGCTCCCCTGCCATTGCCTCTGCGAGGTCGGGATCGAGTTCACGCAGCGATTGGTAGCGGACATCGTTATTGTTAGACCCGGTCATGAGTAGGTTTTCGACCTTTCAATGAAACTTCAATGCCACAGGCCATGCTAGCCCTTTATGGGGCAAACCACGAAAGCAGCACCATTCAGGTATGCCCCCTTTATTGACTCGTTTTCCGGTTTTCGGCACCCCCTTGGCACAATTGGAAGTATGACGCGCGCAACATCCCCCAGCCCGTACGTCGAGTTCAAACGCGAGCAGTGGCGCGAAATGCGCAAGAATATGCCTCTGGTGCTGACGGAAGAGGAAGCTGAACGACTTTCCGGTATCGGTGAAAACATCGACCTGGACGAAGTCGCCGAGGTCTATCTTCCGCTTTCTCGTCTGATTCACATGCGTGTGGCGGCGCATCGGGAGCTGAACGCCGTAACGTCAAACTTCCTTGGGGAAAATCCTTCGAAGGGGGCGTCGGTGCCGTTTATTATCGGCGTCGCGGGTTCGGTGGCGGTCGGCAAGTCAACGACGGCGCGTTTGCTGCAGGTGCTGCTCGAGCGCTGGGAGACTAATCCGCGGGTGGACTTGGTTACTACTGATGGCTTCCTCTACCCTTCTGAGGAATTGAATCGCCGTGGGATTATGCAGCGCAAGGGGTATCCGGAGTCGTATGATCAGCGTGCGTTGATGCGGTTTGTCACGGCGGTGAAGTCGGGGGCGCGGCATGTGAAGGCCCCGGTGTATTCGCACACGCTCTATGACCGGGTGCCGGATGAGTTCGTCGATGTTGACCGTCCGGACATTCTCATTCTCGAGGGGCTCAACGTTTTGCAGACGGGCCCGACGCTGATGATTTCCGATCTTTTCGATTTCAGTGTCTACGTCGATGCCCCGCGCGCGGACATCGAGCGTTGGTACATTAATCGTTTCCTCAGTCTCCGCCAGACGGCGTTTCGCGCTCCGGGCGCGCACTTCGCGGATTACGCCACGCTTGACGACGAAGCTGCGGCCGAGGTGGCCCGACGCATTTGGCAGCAGGTGAACTTGCCGAACCTGACGGAAAATATTTTGCCCACTCGAGTGCGGGCGTCATTAGTTCTTACGAAGTCTCGGGACCACAAGGTTTCGAGGGTCCGGATGCGCAAACTCTAACATCCGGAAATTTTTCCGGATTTAGGGAGGTTATTTGCCGAAGCGGCGTGAGCGCTGCGAAAAGTCTCGAAGTGCGCGGAGGAAGTCGATGCGGCGGAATTCGGGCCAGTAGGTATCGGTGAACCAAATCTCGGAGTAGGCGGTTTGCCAGAGGAGGAAGCCGCTGAGCCGCTGTTCTCCGGAAGTGCGGATGACTAGATCGGGGTCCGGTTGTCCGGATGTATAGAGGCGGCGAGAAATGGCGTCGGTGGTGATGCTCTCCTCGAGCTCGGAAGCATCAATTCCTTCGGCGACTGATTCCCGGATGATTCTGCGTACTGCGTCGACGATTTCCTGCCGACCACCGTAGCCAACGGCGATGTTGACCTGGATGCCGGTGTTGTTCGCGGTGACTTCTTCGTCGTGGCGCAGCCGGGCGGTCATTCTTTCCGGAAGGAGCTCGAGGTGGCCGACCATGCGCAGGCGCACGTCGTTAGGCGATTGCGCCAATTCATCGACGACGTCGGCGATGATGTCGAACAGTAACTCCAGCTCTTCGGGGTCGCGCCCGAGGTTTTCGGTGGAGAGCAGGTAGATGGTCACCAGCTCGATTTCCTGCTCGGCGCACCAGCCGACGAATTCTGCGATTTTGCGGGAGCCGACGCGGTGGCCGTGGCTTACGTCGGTGAAGCCAGCCTCCCTCGCCCAGCGGCGGTTGCCATCGGCCATGATGGCAACGTGCTTGGGGCGAGGTTTTCCTTCTAGCTCTTGGGCTAGTTTGCGCTCGTAGAGCGGATACGCAATCCGCCGGAGTGAGGACGGCTGGTTTTCTTTCACATATGTAACTCTACCCAATGGGCACGGCCGCTTTGTGCTTAGTCACGTGCCTGCCGACGCTTCCGGACTTCTGCCGCAAGCGTACGCAGCAGCCGGTCGGTGGTTTCCCAATCCATGCAGGCATCGGTGACGGACTTGCCATATACGAGGCCATTACGCCCATCGGTAATTTTTTGCGCGCCGGCTTCGAGGAAGGACTCCATCATGATGCCGGTGATGCGCTCGTCGCCGGCACCGATGAGCTTGCCGAGCTCCTCAACGACCTCGGCCTGGCGTACCTCGGATTTTCCGGAATTGGCGTGGGAGGCGTCCACCATGATGCTGACGGTTTGCTCGGCCTTGTTCAGGCGGGCTTCGGCGTCGTTAAGCGATGCCTCGTCCCAGTTCGGGCCGGAGGTGCCGCCGCGGAGAATGAGGTGGCAATTGTGGTTGCCGGCGGTTTCGACGACGGCGGCGCGGCCCTGGTCGTTCATGCCGAAGAAGAAGTGCGGGTTTGCTGCAGAGACCAGCGAGTCCACGGCGACCTGGACGTTGCCGTCGGTGCCGTTTTTGAAGCCGATGGGCATGGAAAGTCCGGAAGCGAGCTGGCGGTGGACCTGCGACTCCGTGGTGCGCGCACCAATCGCACCCCAGGAGACGGCGTCGGCGATGTACTGCGGGCTGTTGGGCTCGAGGAATTCAGCACCGGCGGGCAGGCCGGTGCGCAGGACCCCGATGAGCACTTCGCGGGCCATGTGCAGGCCCTTGTTGATTTTGAAGGAGCTATCCAGGTCGGGGTCGTTGATGAGTCCCTTCCAGCCGACGGTGGTGCGCGGCTTTTCGAAGTAGACGCGCATGACGACCAGCAGGTCCTCGTCGAGCTCATCGGCGGTGGCCTTCAGGCGGCGGGCGTAGTCGATGGCGGCCTCGGGGTCGTGAATGGAGCACGGGCCGACAACGACCAGCAGGCGGTCGTCCTCGCGAGCGATGACGCGGGCGATGTCGAGTCGCGACTGCTCCACTTCGTTAACTAGGTTCGGGGTCAGTGGCTGTTTGGCCATGACCTCTTCTGGGGAGGGCAGGTCGTGGAAGGCTACGACACGGCGGTTCGCGGTAGAGGCGGGGGCTTCGAGGGAAGTTGGAGGGGTCATCTGAGGTCTCTTTTCTCTGGGGCGTTACGCATGTATTTGGCTGTAGATACGACAAAAGGCAGCGCCCCTATTGGTGGGGCTGCTGCCTTTGGCTCCGGTTGGTGGCGACGTGACGAATAGCCGCCGGCTGTGACTATGTCGTCACTGCCTCCGGAGCCTTCGAAAAATAAAATCGCCACATACGCATGCGCTTGACTGTAGCGCACTGCCTAGAATCCCGCAATTCGAACTCCAAATCCCGCCACACGGGAAACAATCAGGGGTGCGCGCAACTGCCCGTCGTCAAGCGACGCGCACACACCTTGACGCTGACTACTCCGCTTCACGACGCTGCTCTGCTGCAGCCATCGCCTTATCCACAGCCTCGGAATCGAAGGGATCCATGTCGTGCGCCTCGGCGAACTTCCGGCGAGCGGCCATGCGCTTCGCGCGCCGCGAGAGATCCCAGCCGAGAGCCAGGATGACGATGAGCAAAACGACAATGATGAGCAGGCCAACAGGAGAGGCCTTTCCGAAGTCAGCACCCCGCGGACCAGTGGGGTTCTGCGCCAGGAAAATTGTCGTGCGAGCCGCCAAGGCATCGAAGCTTTCAATCATGAGTTCCAGCTTAGCGTTAATTCCGGACTATTCCGCGTCGGGGTCGATACCGGCGAAGAGATCGGTCTCTGGCAGCTCGGTCTGCACTCGAGTGCGGGCAAGCTCAAACTCTTCGGTCGGCCAAACGCGCTGCTGAATGTCTACCGGCACGGCGAAGAATGGCCCGTTCGGATCGATCTGCGTAGCGTGCGCCAGCAGCGCCTGATCCCGCTGCTGGAAGTAATCGCCGCACTCAACCTGCGTGGTCACGCGGGTCATGATGTCGCCGGGAGTCTTAGTCCAACGGCGGAAGGACTCGGCCAGCGGGCTTTCCAAACCGTTGTCGCGATAGTAGTTGTCCAGCGCGATGAGACGCGCCTTGATGAAACCGTGGGTGTAGTAGAGCTTGGAAATTTCCCATGGTTCACCGAGCTCGGGGTACTTATCCGTTCCAGACTCCAGCCAAGCGCGCATGGACACGATATGGGTCATGATGTGGTCCGGGTGCGGGTAGCCACCGTTTTCGTCGTAAGTAATGACGACGTGCGGACGAAACTCGCGAATTGCCCGAATGAGAGGCTTGGTCGCATCCTCGACCGATTGGCGAGCAAACACTCCGTGCGACAGCACCGGCACCGGGTTGCCCGCAGGCAGACCGGAGTCGGTAAAGCCGAGCCACTCATGTTCAACGCCGAGAGTCTCAGCGGCTGCAGCCATTTCGTGAACGCGCACTGCGGCGATATTCTCCCGCACCTCCGGCCGATCCATCGCAGGGTTGAGAATGCTGCCGGCCTCACCGCCGGTGCAGGTCACCACTTTGACGCGATGCCCTTCCGCCGCATATCGGGCCATCGTTGCGGCGCCCTTGCTCGATTCGTCATCAGGATGAGCGTGAATTGCCATCAGACGAAGTGTCAATTGAAGTCACTCCCGCTACTATCTCAGTCCATGTTTTCTGGCCAAGGCCGGAGCCCTTCGACCGCAACGATGCTACTCCAGCACCGTTTCAATACCGCCCCACTATAGCGCTGCACCATCATATGACCACGCAGCATCGCTACTCGGTGGAACGACATAGCAGCAGGACACCGCGCCACACCAGAAAGATTGTTTAACTGTCAACATTTTACCACGTCGACCGAGAACTCCGATAGGCTAAAAAGCATGGCTGAAAGTTCGGAGCGAAACACCCGAAATACCGCAGCGCCGAAGCGAGAGCGCGAGCGCTATGGGGACAACAGTCGCACTCTCCCCGCAAAATTGGTTGTCATCGCTATTGTTGGCATGCTCGTCATCGCCGGCGCATACATCTTCGTTCAGATGAACCGCGTCTCCGCCCCGGATGTCTCTGCAACGCAAGCGGGCTGGAGCCGCACTCCAGGTAAGGAAGATGAGCAGTTCATCTTCACGCTGGACGTCACCCGCGAAAAGCCGGAGCTGGATAGCTACTGCATTATCTATGCGCTGAACTATGACGTGGCAGAGGTCGGGCGTCGCGACGTATTCATCCCGGGCGGCGGCCCCGCTACCGTGCGGATGGACGTCCCCATTGCCACCCGCGAGCTGGCCGTCGCAGGCGATGTCTATGGCTGCTCCACCGACATTCCGGAGTTCCTCGCACCTGCGAAGTAATCTCCCTTCGCGACTGAGGATCATGCGCTGCGGGGGCACGTCGTAAAGCGTGCGCGACAACACTCCGACGCGCCTGTTATTGCCATGTGGCGTGACAGTGCTATCCTGTGACGCAGCCGACGGCCCCACGCGGGGCCGCTTTTGTATTAAATAGCCAAAAACACAGGAGGAACCATGACTGAGGCAAAGAACAATAGCCCATGGCTCACCCAGGAGTCCTACGACAAGCTCAAGGCCGAGCTTGAGGCGCTATATGAAAACCGCCCGGTCATCGCCGCCGAGATTAACGAGCGCCGCGAAGAGGGCGACTTGAAGGAAAACGCCGGCTACGATGCCGCCCGCGAGCAGCAGGGACAGGAAGAGGCACGCATCCGCTACCTCGAAGACCTGCTCCAGCGCGCCACTGTCGGCGAGATCCCGCAGGAGTCCGGTGTGGCTCTGGTCGGCACCGTGGTCCACGTCTACTACGACGGCGACGAGGACGACACCGAGACCTTCCTCATCGGTACCCGTGGCGCTGACTCCTCCAACCCGAACCTGGAGACCTACTCCACCGATTCCCCGCTGGGTAAGGCTCTGGTCGGCGCTAAGGAGGGCGAGACCCGCACTTACGCTTCCCCGAGCGGCGACGAAGTGTCTGTCACCGTAGTTAAGGCTGAGCCGTACAACCCGGAGATGGATGCCTAAGCGTTGAGGTTACTTACCCCCGGCGCTAGACCGCCTCAACCCAGGCGGCGATCTCGGGCCACAGCGCCCGATTCTTGGACCGATAGAAGCCCATATGGCCTATCGGTCCATTTTTTGTACCCTCTCCCGCTTCAATATCGCGCTTTACGATGTCACACTGCACAGCCCTATCGGTCAATACGTCGACTGCCAACAACAAAGCGCCGGCCAACCCGTAAAACGGGCTAACCGGCGCTTGTGCGTTAGTTAGTTTTCTAGCGTTTAGTCCCTGAAGTAGGACAGCAGACGCAGAATCTCGGTGTAGAGCCAGACCAAGGTCACAGCCAGGCCGAGGGCGACACCCCAGGCGTACTGAGCCGGAGCACCTGCGCGGACCAGTCGGTCAGCCTGATCAAAGTCAATCAGGAAGCTAAAGGCTGCCAGGCCGATGCAGACCAGCGAGAAGATGATCGACAGCATGCCACCGTCACGCAGCGGGAAGCCCAGGCCGAACAGGGAGAGCACCAGGTTGCCCAGCATGAGGACCAGGACACCAATCAGAGCCGCACTCATGAATCGGGTGAACTTCGGGGTCACACGGATAGCGCCCGACTTGTAGACGAAGAGCATACCGATGAAGACACCCAGGGTGGCCAGCACGGCCTGCATAATCAGCGCACCAGCAGCAACGCCCTGAATCGGGGCGGTGAACATGAAGCTGATGCCGCCGACAAAGAGCCCCTCGAAGGCCGCGTAGGTGAGGGTAACCGGCGCGGAGCCGTACTTCTTGCCGAAGGTGGAAACCAAAACAGTAATCAGACCACCGATGGCGCCGACGATGGTCAGAATCATGGCCAGGCTGGTGGAGACGCTAACGGCAATGAAGAAGTTGACTGCAGCCAAAACGATGATGGTTGCCAGCGTGATGCCGGTCTTGGAAACGACATCGTCGACCGTCATCGGACGGTAGTCGGCGGCAACCTGCGACTGGTACGGGTTATCCCCGTAGTCAGCGCCCATCTGACCTTGGCCGTAGTGTTGTGCGCCCGCCTGTCCGCGGGCGACGGTCTTAGTAAGTGAACTGAATGCAGGATTGCTGCTTTCGCGCACGTCGTCCTTCTTTCTTTTTCTCAGTTTTTCTTACAAGTTTTGAACTTAGGCACACGTGCATACGTCTGCCTACACTGTCTACAACGGGCGACGTAAAGGTATTGTTCCCAACCCTGAAAAACAGTTAGTATCAAGGTAATTCCTCGCCTGCTGGCGGCGATTTTGTAATCGCGGAAACACTCACAGTCGCCAGGCGTGGGCACCACTTGAGTGATTACGAAACAGGAGGTTGGTCAAGATGTCTGATGGCCTTGACTACGATCCGGATACCACTGGTGATTTCGACGAGACCACGCTCGATGGCTCAGAGGGGCTCGATGGCGACTTCCTCACCGGTGACGGCGAGAATTATGTAATGGATCCTCCAGACCGCTGGCGAGGCGCTTCTCCGCATGACACTCTCGGCAAGCGGTTGGCAGAGGAAAAGCCGGACATCGACATCGATGACGATCTGGATGATGACCCGGAGATGCGCTACGGCGATGTCGACGGTCACGAACCGTTCGAGTTCGGCAACGATGGCCCGCGAGACCCGGACCGCAACCGTCGGATGGGCTGGACTACTTACTAGAGTTTTCTAAATTTTAGTAGTTTTGCCAAATTTACTATCTCGGAGCGTCGCGCAACAGTAGTATCTGTGCCATGACAGCATCTACTGCCACGACAAACCGAACTACCATCCGCAATCCGCTTAACGACGAGCTCGTTGCCCGCCTTCTTCAGCGCGTCACGGTAGCTGATAAGTCGAAGACCGCCACTATCTCGGCGCCATTTACCGGCCAGGAGCTGGCGCAGATTCCTGTCGGTACCCAGGCCGATGTCGACGAGGCCTTCAAGCGTGCCCGTGCGGCGCAGAAGAAGTGGGCCCGCATGGCACCGGAAAAGCGCGGCGAAGTGCTGCACCACTTCCACGACCTGCTGTTTACCCACTGCGACCAGGTGCTGGACCTGCTGCAGGCCGAGACCGGCAAGAACCGCGCCAGTGCCCACGAGGAGCTCGTACACACCGCTATCACCGCCCGCTACTACGGCAATCAGGGCCCGAAACTGCTTGAGCCGAAGCGAGCACACGGTGCTGTCCCAGTACTTTCCAAGACCACCGTCTACCACCACCCAAAGGGCGTCGTCGGTGTTATTGCTCCGTGGAATTACCCACTGACTCTCGCGGTTTCCGACGCGCTGGCTGCACTGATGGCTGGTAACGCCATCGTGCTCAAGCCGGACAGCACCACTCCGTTTACCGCTCTCTTCGCTGTCGATTTGCTCTACCGCGCTGGTCTTCCGGAGGATCTCTTCCAGGTCATTCCAGGCCCAGGTCGCGTTGTCGGCCAGGGCATTGTCGGCCAGTGCGACTTCCTGATGTTCACCGGCTCCTCCGAGACCGGCCGCTCACTGGCACAGCAGTGCGGCGAGCGCCTGATTAGTTTCTCCGCGGAGCTCGGCGGCAAGAACCCGCTGATTGTCGCTGAGGATGCCAACATCAACCGCGCGGTCGAGGGCGCGCGCATCGGCTGCTTCACCAACTCCGGTCACCTGTGCGTGTCCATTGAGCGAATCTATGTCGTGGACTCCGTCTGGGACGAATTCGTCCCGGCATTCACCGACCGCGTGAAGGCAATGTCCATCGGCGCTGGCTACGAGTGGGAAACCGAAATGGGCTGCCTGCAGTCTCAGGGCCAGTTCGACATCGTCAAGTCCATGGTCGACGAGGCCATCGAGGCCGGCGCCACTGTACTGGCCGGTGGTCGTCCTCGCCCGGATCTAGGACCGCTGTTCTACGAGCCGACCGTGCTTACCGACGTCCCGGAGGGCGTCGCCCTGCTGACCGAAGAGGTATTCGGCCCAGTGGTAGTCCTCCAGCGTGTCTCGGATGTCCATGAGGCTATCGCCAAGTCCAACGATTCCCGTTATGGTCTCAACGCTTCGCTGTGGACCTCCCCGCGTCGTGCAAAGGAGCTGGCTCCACAGCTTGAGGCCGGCACCGTGAATGTCAACGATGGTTTTGCTGCGGCCTTCGCGTCTGTCGATGCCCCGATGGGTGGTTTCAAGGATTCGGGTGTGGGCCGTCGTCAAGCAGCGGGCGGCTTGCTGAAGTACACCGATGCGCAGACGGTGACCGTGCAGCGTCTTTCCCCGGTGTCGATGCCACAGATGCCGCGTGAGCTGTACTCGAAGGTGTTCAACACGGCACTTGTTCTCGGCAAGAAGTTCAACGTCCTGCCGTAATACGTGTGTAGCGCACACAAATAGCAAAAAGCCAGGTCAGAAAACTCTCTGACCTGGCCTTTTGGTGCCCCCAGTGGGACTCGAACCCACACTGAAAGGGTGTTACCAGGTGTTTTGCCTAGTGTCGCTGATTCTCACTAGATACCGTTCTTCCAGGTCAATTACGGCTACGAGTTTGCCTAGTGTCGTTAATTCTCACTAGATGTGTTTATTACTTGTTGATTAAGTGTTGACCATTCTCACGGTATTTCTAAACCCTATAGGAAAGTTTAGTTAAAAAAACGTGTTCCCTATGTTCCCCAAGGTCAAAGCACGTTTTTACCATGTTCCCAACGTGTTCCCTTTATGTTCCCCCAGGTAGGGAACATGTTCCCAGTGGTCTCAAGGAATTTACGTTTTTCCTTCACGCTTATCGCCCCGTTGTGCCTACTGGTTTCCCCTGTTGCCGCGGGTGGCTGATTCTGGGGAGCCGAGGGGTGTAGTGGTTCACGATCCCCTTAACGTGATGCCCGCTCCCCTGTTGCTGAATTAGGGGAACGCCTACCTCAATCGGCCGCCAGTTCCGCGTTGAGTTCGTCGAGGTCGGACTGTGGTAGTGCGGTCGCGGTCGGCAACTCCTGTTCAGGCTCAGGGCGAGGTGGCTGAGACGCGGGCTGCGACATGTTTCCGGTGCGAGGGTCTTGGCGCTTCTCAAAGTGGGGAATTTCCCCACTTTCTTCTGACTGCTCTCGGATGGATTGCACAGTCTTGTGATCCGCTCCTGTCCTGCGTGCGTGTTCACGGTTCGACAACTGCGGATCAGACCGCAACGACTCCGCAATCAACGCCCGCCGCTGCTCACGATTCAACCGTTACGAGGTTCGTAACAGATGACTTCTTTCTGCACGGTCATCTTGACAGGGAAGGTTCCCGGAGCCGGGAATATCTCCCGTGTGTGCGTGGGGTTTAAGTCGGAATTCCGACCTAAAACCCCTGTTCACAAACGCATTCTAAGGCGTTGAACGACGGGAGCACGTACCCTAACACCCTCCAATCGCTTACAGAGCGTCCTAGGGCTAGTCGTTTTCCAGGTCTCCCAGATAATCCTCAATCAACGGAGGTGGCGCGGTGTAATAAGCCTCGGTGGTAGTCCGCTTAGAGTGCCCCAGCTGACGTTGTGCCGCGTCAATACCGTATTTCTCGGAGATACGGCTAGAGATCGTAGACCTAAACTGTTTCGGCGTTATCTTCACACCGAAGTTCATTCCAGCGGTGGCGAGACGTAGCCAGCGGTTCAGATTCCGAACAGTGATGTACGTCCCGTTCCTGCTGGGGAAAAGTGGTTCGCCCCAGAATTGAACGGCATCGCTGTCTAGTTGTTCCTGTATCGCTGCTGCCGCGTCTGCCGTGATGGTGATGTTTCGCCGCGCGAACTGTGACGCATGGTTTTTTATCCGCTCGGTTCGCCCGCCGCTCGCGTCAGACTGGCCGGTCACGATAACACGCCTGTTAGCCGGGTCTACGTCCGTAATCCGCAGTCCTAGCACCTCAGAGCTCCGCAGGCCGCTACCGGCTATTACTCGCACTATCTGGGGGAGCCCGTGGCCGCGCTGATGCCCTGCTGGTTCTTCATCATCGCCCTGGTTGGGATCTAGCCCAGTACACCATCGTTCAATGGCCGCAATGTATGCGTCCTGCTGCTCTTTGGTGATGTTGGCAACTGGTTTTCTGTCCGCTTTAGGCAGTTTGATTGATTGCCAAGGTGATGTTGCTAGTCCGCCGACGCGCACGGCGTAGTTGAGTGCCGCCGATAGGACGGTGGCTGTGGTTTTGGCTGTACCTGGGGTTAGCTCGTTGATAAACGCCTGCAGGGTTACGGGCGTTAGCTCGTTTAGCCGCAGCTGGCCTATCCCTTCTTGAATGTGCGCATCGATGACTTGTTTGTAGATCTGCTTTGAGTGGTCGGTTACGTCGTGTTGGTCAATCCACGTTTCGATGAGCTTGGATAGTTGGGTGTTTGGGGTTATGACCTCGGCATATGGGGTGCCTAGCCGTTCTGTGCAGCGCGCTTCTAGTTTTCGGGTGGCTTCAGCTTTGCTTTTGCCGGTGGCTGTGACTTGCACTCGTTTGCCGGTGTAGAGCCGCAGGTTTGTTAGTGCTCTGATTTTTCCGCTCGGTGCGGTGCTGTATGAGATGTTGCCGTGCGTGCCTGGCGGCGTCGGTGGCTGACCCCTGGACACGGCTATTCCTTTTCGGCAATGCTGCCGCCAAGCGACTTAATTGTTTGCTCAAGTCGCTGGACAGTCCTTTTGAACCAAGTTATCGATTCCTTAAGGTCT
This sequence comes from Corynebacterium sp. LK10, assembly GCF_008042455.1. Taxonomy (NCBI): domain Bacteria; kingdom Bacillati; phylum Actinomycetota; class Actinomycetes; order Mycobacteriales; family Corynebacteriaceae; genus Corynebacterium; species Corynebacterium sp. LK10. The sequence goes on along the minus strand of NZ_NOVT01000002.1, from coordinate 65,690 downwards.
CCGCGCTCTTCCATCATTTTTAACGCTTTGTATTGAGTGTTTTCCCGTTCCTGCGCAGCCCTAACTAGCTCGTTCTCAAAGTAGTTAATCTCCCCTGACGCAGCCACGAAGGTTGAAGTTCCTTCTACCCATGAGCCCGCTCGGATTGCCCGATCTTCCAGCCCTGGTAGGTACTCAACGATGCCGTCCGGATAGGCAGGGAACAAGAGCAGGATGGGCGCAGTGTTGAGAGCAGCAGCCAATACTAGCCATTCAGCAACACTGATTGACTTCCGGTTGCCATTTTCAAGCTGGGATAGCCCGCTTCTTGCGACCTTGTGCCCTAGTTCAGCCGTTCGTGTTTCCAGCCAGAGTAGAGACCGGTCGCCGCGTAAGCGCTGCACTTCCGAGCCGATTTTGGCGGTCATTTCTTTTTGCCAATCACCCATATATCGCACTTTAACCAAGAAATGCAGAGTTCACTAACCTTTCAATTCTTGTGCTCTTTATGTACGTGTAGTATCGTTCATTCTAGAAGCAGAAATTGCCCTGTTTCTGAACATCACACTTTTTAGGAGGTACGTGAATGTCTAGTAGGGAGCTGCCGCCAACCATCTCGGTTCAAGTGGCCTCACAGCTTCTTGGGATTGCCCCATCAACTGGATATGCAGCAGTCAAAAGTGGGAATTTCCCCACACAGGTCATCAAGATCGGTGGCCGCTACGTAATTCCCACGCAACCACTACTTGCCCTACTCGGGCTCGACGAACTGCCGACCGAAGTAACCAGCACAGATACCCCTCAAGCCGCTTAAGGAGAAAAACCAATGACCACTAACGACCTGGCACACACCCCCGCCGAGCTGCAGGCAATCACCACAGAGACGCACAGCATCTATTCAGAGTGCTACTTCAACGGCGTGAAGCAGGACACCACCCCAGCCGACGCCACCAACCTCAAGGACACCGCCGCAGACCTGCTCGACTTCTGGAACACACACCCACAGTCATGCCGAGACTTCACCATCTACGGCTCCGCCGAGAACGACAACGGCACCACTGTCACCATCGAAGGCACTTTGGCGCCGACCGACGGCGAAACAGAGGAAACGAATTGTGTCGTTATCGTGTTCGCCATTCCCCACCAGCAGGCCGCGTAACCCCAAGGAAGGAACTACCCCAATGACTACCAACTACAGCGCCGCCGACTCCCTGACCTACCTCGCAAACACCACAATGCTCGACATCGCAATCGAGCTACTGGAAGAGCTCAACGACAACAACCCATCCGTCCAGGTATCAACCTCAATTCAGGTCATCCGCACGATGGAAAAACTCATCCAGGCCGAAGCCAGCGCGCACAACGTGGCCGACCTGCAGCGCTACTCAAACGAGGTTCCGGTGAACATCTCGTACACCGATAAGGAAGGCGAAATGACCAGCACGCTTCACCCATCCGGGAGCTATTCCAGCCCTGCTTTGGGCATGTCCCTGGATTGCGCGTGACTCCAAGGAAGGAAGGCTGCACTCATGACTACACAGACCGTTAACGAGCACATGACCAACTTGTGCGATCTGGCAGAGCACTTCATCAACCAGGAGATGCCAGACCGCGCGAACGAAGGCGCCCCCTGGGAACAAGTGGTTAAAGCCCGCCTGGCCGCTGAAATTGCAGACAACCAGGACTACCGCAGGGTAGCCGCCGCGCTACTCATCGAACGTTCGGCAGGCGTCACGATCTCCGATGAGGATATGGCGACCGAAAAGACGAAGAAGTTCCTCGACGGGCTGGCAGGCATCGAAGAATTTAACGAGATCATCAACGCTGTAGCTGAAGCGGTTTTTGACTACACAATGCAGGAACTTACCGCCAAGGGTGAGGCCGTCATGTCGGCAATCTTCAGCTACATCGAAAAGCAAGAAAACCAGGAATAGGAAAAGACGCTCTAGCCGAGGGTTCAAAAACTAGAGCGTCTACATCCCCAAAGTGGAAGGCCATCACAATGACTACCAATCCAAAGATTACCACAACTGAATCAACGAGCAGCAGGCATAAGCGGCGCCGCCGCGCTGCTCACAGCATCATCCGCAGCACCGAAGCAGGAGACCACACCATGTGTGGAAAGTTCATCAACCGGCAGGACGCAACCCCCGTAAAGGTTGATAGCAACGGCGTGCCGCTGTCCGTCGAGTACTACCCATGCCCGGCCTGTAGGCATCTCCGAGACCTGGAAAGGGATATGGCCGCCAGCTGGCCGAAGTTCCTCGTCCCTGCAGATCTGGCACTCGACATTGCCGACCATTGGGAGGTCAAGAAGTGATCTCGATGGATGCAACCGCCCTACTCAATGCGGCAGACCAAGAACTAATCAACTGGGCAAACACCCTGCTCAACACCCTTGATTTAAGCGGTTTTACAACCCCCGCCGCCCAACTATAAGGGGCAAAAACAAGGGCGTGACGAAATAGAGTGACGAAACCAAACTGAATAGGAGCCCTGGATAGCGAACGCGGGTGCAATTCCCGCGCAGGGCACGAAGTCCCACAAACCGCGTGGGCAGCCACGGGCGCAGGCCAGGAGCCACATAAGCCGCCCCGCTAGACAGTGGCTTAGGCGCAGCCAGGAGCTGACCTTAGCGAACCTCACTACCCGTTGACCTATTGGAGGTTCCTTCATGACTAATTCTCAGCAATACGCGGATGCAGCCACCCTCGCAGGGTGGGGGCTGGAAGTTTTTCCACTCAAAGGAAAAGCACCTCTAACCCGCCACGGCCATAAGGACGCAACCACCGACCAAGCACAGATTGAATCATGGTGGACACGCTGGCCACATGCCAACATCGGAGCCCGCCCCGCCGCGAACGTGATTGTGTTCGACATCGACCCGCGCAATGGTGGCAACAACACCTGGCGCCGAATCAACAAGGGAAAATACCTCCCCTCCACGCTGGTCACTCGTACCGGCTCCGTTGGCCTTCACATCTGGTTCAGGCTCCCCTACTCGGCTCCCGTGAACAAGACAGCCGGGGACGGCATCGACCTCAAAACCAACCGTGGTTATTTGGTGATGCCTGGCAGTATCCACCCGGACACTGGCCGCCCTTACGTGCTTCAGTCCTGGCATGACCCCAATCAGCTCCCAGAACTGCCGAAGCATCTACAGCGCTACGTGTACCGGCCACCCGCGAAGATCCAACCGGTTATCCCCCGCGCAGTTTCCTCTAGCGGCAACCTTGCCGGCCGGCTTATCAACGACGTTGCCGGCGCGCAGTCTGGCTCGCGCAACGAGACACTGAACCGCGCCGCCTTCATCGCATACAAGGCCGGGTTGCGTATCGACGAAGAACTGGCCTGCGCAGCCGCCTGCACCGGGCTATCCGAGCCGGAGATTATGCGCACACTCGCTAGCGCACGACGCGCAGCACAGGAGGTGGCAGCGTGACCATCAACGCTCGTATGAACCTCGCAGACCGCGTAAACGCCGGACTCATCGAACCACCAAGCGACTGGGGTATCTACCCGGCACCAACACAGCCAATGGCGGTAGCCCGCCACCTTGTTCGTGACCTCTACACCAACCCCGAAAACCTTCCTCTACTCGCGTACTGGAAGGGGCAACTCTGGCACTACGCAGGCGCCGAATGGTACGCCCCGAAAGATGCCATTGAGTCCAAGGGCGATATTTGGGAGCACCTAGAGAAGCAGGCTTACCCCGCTGGCACCGATGGTGAGGTTAAGCCCTGGGCACCAACCACCCGTCGTGTCTCCGACATCCTGGAACCTCTCAAGATCCTCACGATGCAGGACTATGACGCTACCCCACCTTACGCCACCGGCACCGGCACCCCAGCCGGAAACATCATCTCGATGGCTAACGGACTGTTCAATCTGGACACCCGCAAGCTCACTGACCACACGCCCGCAATCTTCAACACCTGGAGCCTGCCATTTAACTATGACCCCAACGCCAAGTGCCCACGATGGGCAAAGTTCCTTAACGAAGTTTTTGAACACGACCCCGAAGGCGCTCACCTACTCAGAGAATTCATGGGCTACCTGCTCAGTGGCCGCACTGATCTCCAAAAGTCCCTCATGCTCATCGGAGCATCCGGCGCAGGCAAGGGAGTCATCGCAACTGTAATCCGCGCGCTGATGGGAGACGGCAACACTGCAACAATCACCCTCGACGGCATCGCGCGCAATGACTCGATGCTATCCGGTTGCATCGGTAAGCCACTGGCCGTCATGGAGGACGCACGCGACACTGAACACGCCGGAAAACGAGCTGTAGAGCGCCTGCTGTCCCTCATCGCAGATGACCCAATGGGCATTGACCGCAAATACAAAGACCCGTGGTTTGGCCGCCTAGGTACTCGCCTGCTGTTCGTCTCAAACGAGCTGCCGCGGTTTAAGGACTCATCTGGAGCTATCCTGCGCAGGTTTTCCATCATCCGCCTGGAAAAGAGCTTCACGAATAACCCAGACCCCGACCTAGCCGACAAACTACTAGCCGAGCTCCCCGGAATTTTTGTGTGGGCACTCGAAGGGCTAGACCAGCTCGACAAGCAAAACGGGCGGTTCACAACCCCCTCCGGCGCTCGCGGACTCGTAGACACTCTGGCCGACCTTGCCCGCCCGCTCGATGAGTTCATCGACTGGGCTGACGAAAACGACAAGCTCATCATCACCGGAGACAAAAACGATGCCGCTGACGCCAAGGACGTTAACCGCATCTACCGCCAATGGTGTGACAGTCAAGGCCGCGCGCGCATGAACTCAGTAACCCTGGCCAACACCATCACCGCCGCTTACCCCACCGTTGAACACATCATGCCGAAGGAAAAAACCACTCGCGCTGACGGCACGTCCAAGGTCAAGCGCTGGCGTGAGTACCGCGGCATCAAGCTCATCGACACCGACACCGCCGACAGCTGGATCATCGCAGGAACCTCATAGGAGAAAACATCATGGCACCCGACCGACGCATCGCAACACTAAACAAACCACGCGGAGAAGAAATCGCAGTCCGCGCCCGCCGAGACCTCAAACACGGAGGGCATCAAATCTTCCTCATCATCGGACGTGAGCCTTACCTAATTAGCCCCAGTGAGGTGAAGCGATTGACCAACAACCTCATCGACCTCATGGAGCAAATCACAAATGCCTAAAGCCAAATACCCCTGGCCGAACATCAAGGAAGTACCCGCCTACCTCGCACCACTGCTAACACCGGCATACAGCCTGATCTTCACTCAAGCCGCGTGCCGTGGCCGAGCACCACTGTTCGACCACACCATCGACGGCGAAACGAAGGAGCAGCGCGAAGCCCGCCACCATCACGCCCGCACCCTCTGCCGCATCTGTGACGCCCGCAGAGAGTGCCGCAAAGTAGCCGCCAGCACTCCCCCAGAACAACGCCGCGGCATCTGGGCAGGAGAGCTCTACGGAGACAACGGACACCCAATAGACCACCAAGAAGCAGCATGACCCCCACCCCACTACAACGAGCACCACCGCACCAACCACCAACATCAACACACCTACACACAATCAACGCCATAAGGAGGCACACCCCATGACAATCCCTGGCATCGGCAACATGGCCACCACTAACACCCGCCAGCAGCACATCAACTTCATCGACACACCACCGGTTAGCGCCGACACCGGCGCCGCCGAAATGACCTGGCTCGCGCAGACCTGGGAGACCAAGATCAAGGCACCGAAGCAGTGGACCGACCTACACCAACGCGCCATGCAAGCGCCGAAGTTCTTCCACGACCTCGCACGCCAAGCGCAGCAGGCAAGCCGTGACGCCCTCGTTGACGCATTGGTATCAACCAACGTTGACCAGTGGGACAAGACCATCACCGCCCACGTGGAAAAAGCAGCTACCCCCACCTACCTCGCAGACGGGGGTGGGGTCTCCCCACTCGAACGCGCCACCACCGCCGCCCTCCGCAGCGCAGCCCGAGGGGTAGCCAACAACCGCGCCACACGCCTGAAGATCGCAGCACAGCTCGACACCGACACAGTGCAGCGCAACTTCCAAGAAGCGGCGTGCGCGCTCGGAGAACTCGCATGGAGCACAGATCACAAGGCACTGGCAGCACGCGGCAACGACTACACAGCCTTCATTACCAACGGAGCTAAGCTGCAGGCGCTCCAAATCTACTTTGCGCAGCGAGGAGGAACCGAAGCGCAGCGCGTGCCTAACATCTGTCTGTTCGCCAACATCACACCACTTGAACCGCTACAGCAGGTCAACAACGGCATCATGACCGGATGGGAATCAACCCAACACGACATCAACGAGCACAGCAGCCGCACGAAGATCGCAGCCGAAGCAAGAGAGTACTTTCCTGACTTCCTCGTAAAGCTCGCGCAAGGCGAATACGACGGACTGAAGCTCGACATCTCAACCGACGAAGAAACCATCAAGCAGCGCATCAAGGCGCTGGACAGCTGGGGCAAAACCGAAGTACGTGAAGATGCAGGCGCTCGCGTGAACCTCACCCCAGGAGCACACCAGCGCGCAGCAGAACAGCGGGCTACCTTCTACTAGCCCCTTCATCTCGCCGCCTAGTGGCCGCCACCGCATCAACCCAGATGTTCGTGACGGCCACTTTTTTCATGCACAAAACCTATCAACGAAACTGTTGACACAACACCAAAAAACAGGAACACAACCAGGGAACGCAAAAACACCTCAAGGGAACACAGGGAACACAAAGGGAACACGCCCCGCAACCCCACTACCAGCGGGAACACAGGGAACACGGGGAACACGTATTTTCTTTAAACTTTCTACGGTTTATAGACCCCAATAGGTAAAGCCTTAACCCCTCTAGCACCCCACCGCCGCCGACCCCAGGGGAGGGAACCCTAACCAGACCACGGAAGCAAAAAGGGCACTGCATAGCTGCGATACCTCCCCCAGTCTCTCGGTGCCACAACGGTGTCAAAAAGAAGGCCGGAGGAAGGTTAGGTTTTCCTTGCTTTCCGCAGGTAGTGGCACCTTTTTCAGTGGGGCGTACCGTAGAGTTAACGAGCCCAAAAACGTAAAGGCAACGATGTCAGCCAGACGGATCGTAGGCATCTGCAGTTACTTGTGGATTAAGTGTTGACTTTTGGTGTTTACGTCAAAAAAGACCAGATAGAAAAGCGCTTCTACCTGGCCTTTTGGTGCCCCCAGTGGGACTCGAACCCACACTGAAAGGATTTTAAGTCCTCTGCCTCTGCCAATTGGGCTATAGGGGCCCCTAAGAAAGATTAATGGGCGATATGGGTGTCTACCAAACTCGCCACAATTCCGTCGAGGATATCCTTCTCGCTGATGTAGAAAAAGCGCTGCTCTTCCTTCGCTGCCTCGGAAAGCGGCAGCGCCTCAAACATGTCCATCAGACCGTCCACAATGATGGAACCGCCGGCGAAGACATCCGCGCGCTTCGGATGCATCACGGGATTGGCAGCGAGGGACTCCGCGTCGGTCTCAATCACGGACGCGGTCAGCGCACGCAACGCCGCAAAGCGCAGCTGCGACAGGTGGATTGCCTCCGGGTCGTAGGTTTCTAGCCCCTGTGCCAGCGCCGACAGCGTGGTGAAGGTCCCGGCGCAGCCGACGATGGTGCGAGCCTTGTCGACAGGCACCTTCGCAACAATCTCGTCGGCCAGCTCCGCAACATACGAACGCGCCTCCTGGACCTGTTCCGCCGTCGGTGGCGAGGCCTGCAGGAACCGTTCGGTCAAGCGCACACTGCCCATAGCCACGGAATCAGAACCGGCTACCGTACCATCGTGGTCACCGACAATAACCTCGGTGGAGCCACCGCCGACGTCAATGACGCAATACGGACCGAGCTCGGGCTCCAAGTCATCTACCGCCCCGCGGAAGGACAGCGCGGCTTCCTCGTCGCCGGAAATAACCTCGGCCTCTGCACCCCACGGAGCGAGAATCTCGCGGGTCATGGCGAAGAAATCGTCGCGGTTGCTTGCGTCGCGTGTCGCCGATGTCGCCACCATTCGGACTGCTTGCACTTTTTCGACCTGCATAAGCTCCGCATACTTCGTCAGAGCCTCCCGCACGCGCTCCAGCGCCTCTGGAGCCAGCATGCCAGTGGCATCCACGCCCTGGCCAAGGCGGACGATTTCCATCAGTCGGTGCAGTTCTGTGATTTCGAGAACTCCATCGACAACCTCGACCCGGCTGATAAGCAGGCGAAGCGAATTAGTGCCGCAGTCGACGGCAGCGAGGGTCGTCATTTATCCCTCCACCCCCGGATACGCAATACCGAGCTCGGCAATCGTGGGCCAATCTGCGGGAATCGCGGTGCCGCGCAGCTTCTCGTTCTCCGCCGCCAGCGCCACCGACTCAGTACCCAGTCGGAAGTGATTCGGCCCCTTGGCCAGCGCGTAGGCAATAAGAACGTGGAGGCACTTCACGCGCGTCGGCATGCCGCCACCGGAGAAGTCCGTGCCCAGGTCTTCCATCTCATTGCGCTCTGCCAGAAACGCCTCGTGCGCGCGCTGGTAATCGGCGGCGAGCTCCTCGTCGCTTTCCAGACGCGCGGTCATTTCCTTCATCACGCCAGTCGTCTCCAACCGGGAGGCCTCCGCGGTGAGTCGCGGATCAGTTAGGTAAAAGAGCGTGGGAAACGGAGTGCCATCGTCCAAGCGCGGCTTCGTCTTGACCACACCAGGAGTGCCGTCGGGGCTGCGGTAAGAGATGTCCACTACACCGCGCGGTTCACGTCCGAGCTGCTCCGCTATCACTTCCAAATCTGCGGTATCCACAGACATCGGTCACACTCCTTTTGCTTCCGTTTTACTGACACATAATCTCACAGTCGCCTTACAAGCGCGTTGCTTCGCTTTACGACGGCACACTCCGCCGCGCATGCAACCTCACCGAGAGGCCCCAGGTAGCCCTACGGAGGTTTAGGACTCCGGTACCGTCGGCAAGCTCTCTGGCCTCGTTGCCTGATCGCGCCCCGGATTAGGGCGAGTCTCTTCGGGTTCGGGCGGGATGGAAATGGAATCCCACAGCGTCTCGTACCACTTCTTGGCCTGGTGCTGCGGAATTTCCTCCGGCTGCGTCACAGGCTGTTCGCCCACGGCCGGATCGAGGATACGGAATGGGGTCTCCCCCGGCTCTACCAGCCCCAGGCGCAGACGTGCCTGCTCCTTAACATAGGCGGGGTTGGAGTACAGCTCCTTTTCATCCTCTAACTGCTTAATTCGCTGTTCCATGCGAGCAATATTGTCCTGCGTTGCGGCTACATCCGCCTGCTGTTGTGCAAAAGTCCGCAGCGGAATTGCGAGAACAGATACTAAGAAAAGCACCAGCAGACCAATACCGATCTTCTGTACCGTGCTCAGCGAGCGCATTCCCGATGCGATTGCCGCTGCCGAACGCTGCCCCGCCCCTGCAGGGCGCGACTGTGTTCCGCGGCGAGATCGGTCCGATGCACTCATGCCCCACACTCTACCCGACCGCCAGCCGATGAAATAACAAAAACCCGCCCACAACCACGTGCGTGGTGCGGACGGGCAGTGCTAGACGCAGCTTTCGCAGCGCCTCAGCTCTTTACTTGAAACGCGGGAATGCGCTGCGACCAGCGTAGACAGCAGCGTCACCCAGGTACTCCTCGATGCGCAGCAGCTGGTTGTACTTAGCAACGCGCTCGGAGCGAGCCGGAGCACCGGTCTTGATCTGGCCACAGTTCAGGCCGACAGCCAGGTCAGCGATGGTGGTGTCCTCAGTCTCACCGGAGCGGTGGGACATCATGGACTTGTAGCCGGCGTTGTGAGCCATTGCGACGGCCTCGAAGGTCTCGGACAGGGTACCAATCTGGTTGACCTTGACCAGCAGAGCGTTAGCGGCCTTCTTCTCAATGCCCTCTGCCAGACGCTTCGGGTTGGTGACGAAGAAGTCGTCGCCGACGATCTGGACCTTGTCACCAAGCTGAGCAGTCAGGGTGGTGTAGCCCTCCCAGTCATCCTCCTGCAGCGGATCCTCGATGGAGACGATGGCGTAGTTCTCAACCAGGTCAGCGTAGACAGCTGCCATCTCCTCAGCGGTGTGCTCGCCGCCCTCGAAGTGGTACTTGCCGTCCTTGAAGAACTCGGAAGAAGCGACGTCGAGAGCCAGAGCGACATCGTCGCCCAACTTGTAGCCTGCGGCCTCAATTGCCTCAACAATCAGGTCCAGTGCAGCCTTGGTGGAGTCAACCGACGGAGCGAAGCCGCCCTCATCACCGAGGCCAGTGGACAGGCCCTTGTCCTTAATGACCTTCTTGAGTGCGTGGTAGACCTCAGCACCGACGCGCAGTGCTTCCTTGAAGGTCGGGGCGCCAATCGGAGCAATCATGAACTCCTGGACGTCAACGCCGGAGTCAGCGTGTGCGCCACCGTTGAGGATGTTCATCATCGGAACCGGCAGAACGTGACCGTTCGGGCCGCCGACGTAGCGGAACAGATCCAGGCCAGCGGACTCAGCAGCAGCCTTGGCAACAGCCATGGAAACACCCAGGATTGCGTTAGCACCCAGGCGGGACTTGTTGTCGGTGCCGTCCAGCTCAATCATGGTCTTGTCAACCAGACGCTGGTCCTCAGCCTCGAGGCCAATAATTGCGTCCTCAATCTCCTCGAGCACAGCGCGGACAGCCTTCTCGACACCCTTGCCCAGGTAACGGTCTCCGCCATCGCGGAGCTCGTGTGCCTCATGAACGCCGGTGGAGGCACCGGACGGAACCGCAGCGCGGCCCACAGCGCCGTCTTCCAACAGCACCTCAACCTCAACGGTCGGGTTACCACGGGAGTCCAGAATTTCGCGTGCGTTCAACTCGATGATTGCAGCCATAGGTCACCTTTCCGCCGGAACCGTTCCGGCACATGACTCCAATTGTGGCACGGTTTGCCAACCTTCGCCTTAAATCCTTTTCACCCTATGCGGGCTGATTCAGCGCATAGTTCGCCGCAGCGTCCCGAACATCGCGAAGATACTGCTCAGACTGGTTATATGAGCGAATTGCAGATGCCCACCCTTCCGGGGTGGCGAGGTCGCGTTCCCCACTGCAGAGCATCCGTGCGGTGGTCGCAGTTGCGTCGTCGATGTTGTTGGGGTCGGCGACACCATCACCAGACGCATCCATCGCAAAACGATGCCAGGTCTCGGGAATAAACTGCATCGGCCCCACAGCGCGGTCATACTCTGTGTCACCGTCGAGTTCGCCGTTGTCAGTATCGAGAACCTCAGCAAACCCACTCGTGCCGTCCAGCGGCGGACCGATAATCGTCGGACTGACTACCCCATCGGCGCCGATATGAGCCGGCTTGAGCCAATTGCCCGAGTACGTGCCGTGATTAGTCTCCACTTTGCCCAGTCCTGCAAGCGTGTTCCACTCCAGGTGGCAGTTCGGGAACTGTTCTGCCGCAATCACATATGCGTTGCCGTAGGCGCGGAGAGCGTCCTCAGAAATACCCGTCTTCGGGGAAATCTGCTGCGCCCACTGTCGGAGCTGTTCCGAGGTGCGCCCGGGCGCGTTGACATCAATCATCGGCGGTGGCTCAGCCGCAGCAGGCGGCACATTATCCGGAATCGGCTTCTTGGTCAACGACGGGATTACGGGTCCAGTGAACATAGCCAACGCCCCAACCGTGCCAATGATGATCAGCACCGCCAGGGAGGTTAGACCGAGGCAGCCACAGCCTCTCGAGGACTTCTTTTTCCCCTTACTGCGGCCACGCGGCTTCGCCCCGCGGGGTGCGGGGTGCGCGTATTCATCAAAGGGAGAATTAGAAGGCATGGGGAATTACTCTACGGGGTAAACCGTAAAAATCACTCAAACTCGAGGACAGAAATCACTTTTGCTGGAAACTAGCTGTCGCTTTCCGACGGGCCGAAGTCCTCAGCCTCTTCGTTATCTTCGCTGCCCGCTGCCCACTGCTCAGCACTGCCGGCCTGCTGATTCTCCATCTGGGCCAGCTCAGTCAGGAATGTGCGTGAAGCCTGTCGGGTCCGTTCTTCCGCACCGGACTCAGTCTCCAGCCCCGGGGTCGGGACCAGAATCTCCACTGGAATGTCTGCATCGGACAGTCCCAGTGCACGTGCGCGGCGGATGGCTTCCTCAGCCAAAGTCAGAGCTGGCAGCTGTGTGGCCGGGTTCGAGCGCGGACGTCCGCGGCCGTAAGCCCACAGTCGCTCCTGTTCTTCCTCCGACACCATCTCTCCCTCGGCCACAGTGCCGTCGAAGAGGTACGGCTGACGAGCGCGCATCTTCAAAATAAAGTCGGTCGCCACATCGTCGAAGTCGAAGTCCTCCGCGATTTCAGCGTGGAAGAGGATCTGCAGCAGCAGATCCGACAGCTCGCTACGAATGTCACCGCCCTCGTTGACTGCGTCGACAAACTCGTAGGCCTCTTCAATGAGATACGGCAGCAGGCTCTTGTGCGTCTGGCGAGCTTCCCACTGCCCCGTGCGCCGTGCTGCCGCCATGATGTCCACGGCCTCGACGACGTGGGGCAGACGAGCTGCGGCAAGCTGTTCCTGCGGAGTCAGCGGTTCTGCAACAGGCTCTGCCCCTGGCTCTGCAACCGGTTCTGGCTCAGGTTCTTTCACCGAGTCCTGCTGGGGAGCCGCCGCAACCTGAGCTGCCGGAGCTGCTGGGTCCGGCGCATCATCCAGCTCGACCGAGTAGACCTTCTCGCCCGCATCGAGGCGATCGAGTACCTCGTCGTTTTCCATATCGGTGGTGACCAGAATCTCCGCCTGGGACACCGAGTGCCCACCGGCGTCGGCGATTGCCCAGCGCACACGGATCGGGACTTCTTCGGTGTAGCTGACTTCACCGGTCAGCAGGCTAGCGGCTTCCAGCGGAATCGCTGTTGGAAAGCGGCTATCGAGCTTGATGATAGTCATACGGTTTCTAGTCCTTTCCCATGTGCGAGATATCCATACGTGGAATTCCCGCCATCGATGTCAAGAAGTCTGCTACCCACTGCACCAATGCAATGTCGCGGACAGGTTTTGCCCGCAACCCTCGCCCTTCCTTCGGCATTCCGACGGAAACCGTGCGCGTTGCCGCACGATAGGTCGCCTGTGGATACAGGCGCTTGAGACGCACCTGCTTGGAGTCAGCAAGCTCCATAGGGGTTATTCTAATGTGCGCACCCATGGCTTGAACTTCATGCACGCCGAATTCCCGGCAAATAATTCGAAGTCGTGAAATAACCGCCAATCTCTCCACCTCAATGGGTGGGGTTCCGTAACGGTCAACGAGCTCTTCGAGCACTACGTCGATATCGTCCAGCGCACTGGCAGCAGCAAATTTGCGGTACGCCTCTAGACGTAGGCGTTCCGACGACACATATTCGGCCGGAATATTCGCATCGACCGGCAAATCGATCCGAACTTCCTTCGGTTCGTTATCGGAAGCATCCGGAGTTTCACCATCGGCCACTGCCTTCAGTGCGGCCACGGCCTCGCCAACCAGTCGGACGTACATGTCGAAGCCGACGCCGGCAATGTGACCGGACTGCTCCGCACCGAGGATATTTCCGGCGCCACGCATTTCCAGGTCCTTCATGGCCACAGCCATGCCGGCACCCAAGTCATTGTTCTGCGCGATCGTGGACAGACGGTCGTAGGAAGTCTCCGTCAGCGTCTGATTTTCCGGGTAGAGGAAGTAGGCATAGGCGCGCTCGCGGGAACGGCCCACACGACCACGCAGCTGGTGCAGCTGGGAAAGACCCATATGGTGGGCGTTTTCCACAATCAACGTATTGGCGTTGGCAATATCCAGGCCGGTCTCCACGATGGTGGTACACACCAGCACGTCGTACTCGCGCTGCCAGAAGCCATCGACCGTGCGCTCCAGCTGCTCCTCCCCCATCTGACCGTGGGCCACTACCACGCGGGCCTCGGGCACCAAATTGCGGATAGTCTGGGCGACTTTGTCAATGGTTTCCACCTTATTATGCAGGTAGAACACCTGGCCGTCGCGAAGCAGCTCTCGCCTGATAGCTGCGGCGACCTGCTTGTCGGACTGCGCGCCGACGTATGTCAGCACCGGGTGACGATCCTGCGGCGGGGTGAGAATCTGGCTCATCTCGCGGATGCCAGCAATCGACATTTCGAGCGTGCGCGGAATTGGCGTTGCGGACATGGTGAGTACGTCGACGTGGTGCCGTAGCGCCTTGATGTGTTCCTTGTGTTCGACGCCGAAACGCTGCTCCTCGTCAACGATGACCAGGCCGAGTTCTTTCCACTGCACGCCGGTCTGCAGGAGACGATGCGTGCCGATAACAATGTCGACCGTCCCGTTCTTCAACCCTTCGAGGACCTCCTTGGAGTCCTTCGGCGAGGTGAAGCGGGACAGTCCACGGATGGTGACCGGGAAGCCCTCCATACGTTGGGTGAAAGTGGTCAAGTGCTGCTGCGCCAGAAGTGTGGTCGGCACCAACACTGCCACCTGACGGCCATCTTGAACAGCCTTGAAGGCAGCACGCAGTGCCACCTCGGTCTTGCCGTAGCCGACATCGCCGATGAGCACGCGATCCATCGGCACCGGCTTTTCCATGTCGGACTTAATTTCGTCGATGGCCTGCAGTTGATCTTCGGTCTCGGTGAAGGGGAAGTTATCCTCCATCTCCTGCTGCCATGGCGTATCCGGCGCGAACGCGTGGCCCGGCGCGGCTTGGCGCTCGGCGTAGAGCTTGACCAGCTCTTCCGCAATCTCGCGGACAGCGCCACGGGCCTTGCGCTTGGTGGACTTCCAGTCCGACCCGCCCATCTTCGACAGGGTGGGCTTTTCGCCGCCGACATAGCGCGACAGCAAATCCAGGCTCTCCATCGGCACGTAGAGCTGGTCCGAGGGACCTCCGCGCTTGCTCGGTGCGTACTCGAGCACCACGTACTCGCGGCGTGCCTGATCCTCGCCCGTGCCGATGGTGCGCTCAGTGAGCTTCACAAACCGACCAATGCCATGCGTGTCGTGCACGACATAGTCACCGGCCTTCAGCGCCAGCGGATCCACGCGACCACGGCGCTTCGCCGGCTTGCGGCGCCCACCAAGCGCACCTTCCGCGATGCGGTTACCTGTGATGTCCTGCTCGGTAATCAGAGTCAGCGCGCCACCGGGAATACGCGGGAATACCAGACCACCGTGCAAAACACCCTGGTAGACGGTAATTCTTCCGGACTCGGGATACTCCGGACCTGCCGCCATGCGCGTCGCAATTCCGGCTTCCCTAAACTTTTCCGCTTGCCGACGCGCCCCCGCGGGCGTCGCCGCCACGTACGCCACTCGCTCCCCCGCGACCGTGGCATCGCGCAGCTGCTTCATCAGGTGACCAATTTCCTTTAAGTCTCCGCGTGGCGCGGGCCCAGGCTCGAAGGTCAGTGGCAGCACATCATCTTCGGTGACTCCCGCCTCCAGCATGCCGGGCGGGGAAATATGCCACGAAGTGGGCATCGGGATAGAGGCCAAGCTGCGGTACGCGCTGGGCTCCAGCCCATCCGTGGCGATTGGCGCCGAGCCACCCATCGCAGCAGTTTCCCACGCTGCGGCCATAAACTCCTCGCCCGCACTAATCAGGTCCTGCGCGCGAGAGCGAATGCGCTCCGGCCCGCACATGAGCACATGCGTTTTCTCCGGCATGACCTCAGTGAGCATCTTCATCGGATGCTGACTAATCAGTGGGATCAGCGATTCCATGCCCTCCACCCACTGGCCATCGCCGATGCGGGTGAGCATTTCTTGGACCTGGCCAGAGCGCGTGGTGGCGAGTTTCTCCGCGGCGGCCTTCACATCGTCGTCGATAAGCAGTGCACGACACGGGAAGATATCCAGCTGGTCGACCTCTACCTCAGAGATCGTGCGCTGGTCAGCGACGGAAAAGGCGCGCAGGTCGGTGACCTCGTCACCCCAGAGCTCGATACGTACCGGCAGCTCTTCGGTCGCAGGGAAAACATCGACGATGCCGCCACGCACGGCAAACTGGCCACGCCTGCCGACCATGTCCACATGCGAATAGCCGTGATGCACCAACCGCTCAACCAGGTTCTCGCAGTCCCGGTCCAGTTGGACGTGAATGGGGGCACTGGTTTCAGCCTCGAGGTCGTCCACAATCGGCTGCACCAACGAGCGCACCGCCGCAATCAGAACGTCGACTTTGCCCCGGCGAACGTCGTAAAGCGCCTTACGACGCTGCGCCACAGTATCCACGGCCGGCGAAAGCTTCTCATGCGGGAGCGTCTCCCACGAGGAAAACATAGCTACACGGTCGCCGATCATAGACTTGACCTCGGCAGTCAGGTCCTCCGCCTCACGGCCGGTAGCCGTGACGACCAGCACCGGCACCTTCGTGGACATGGCGTAAATAAGGTGCGAACGCACCGCGTCCGCACCCGTGAGCGCCAGCTCGTCTTCGCCGATGCGCCCGAGCACGCCGACAAATTGAGGATCCGTGACAACGAGGCTTTCCAGCCCCGACAGCGGGTTCGGCAGAATGCTGGGTGTGGCTTTCGCCGAGGAGGACGCAGAAGTTGGCATAGCCCCAATATAACCATGCACCCCGGATCCACCCTGCGTGCTGGTTAGCCGTTCTCCGCCACCTGCATCGGGTCCGCTGCAGCACCTGCCCCGAACTTCGCGCCCTCAGCGGCCGCTGGCACATCAGCGGAACCATGCAGAGTCGGAGCCCCCTCCATGCCGGCCAGCCCGTTCCAACACAGGTTCACGATGTGCGCCGCCACTGTCTCCTTATCCGGACTGCGCTTCTCCATCCACCAGCGAGCGGTCTGCGAAACCATACCGACCATGCAGTTTCCGTAGAGCACCGACATGGCCGGGTCGAAGCCGGCGCGTTTGAAAGCCTCGGCAAGGATAGGCGTAATCGACTCAGTGGCATTATTCAGCAGCGTCTCATAGCCACCCGCCACGCCGGGGTCCCGAGAAATAATGGAGAATCCCTCCGGGTTTTCCTCCACATAAGTCAGCAGTGCCAACACCGCCTGTTCGATGCGGTAACGCGAGCGTCCCAGGGACAACGCTTCCCTAATCGTGGCCTCCAGGGTCTTCATCTCCTGGTCGACGACTGCCTGGTAGAGCCGCTCTTTGGTACCGAAATGCTCGTAGACAACCGGCTTTGATACCCCGGCTGCGGCAGCGATCTCCTCCATTGAGGCGGCATCAAGCCCCTTGGCGGCAAAGATTCCACGGCTGACTTCTGTCAGCTGAGCTTTGCGCTGTGGACCGGTCATACGTCGTCTCGGAGAATTGGAGGCCATGCTTTTAGATTAGTGGCTAAAGTCTTGCTATCGTATATCGCAGGCGCAAGCGAGTTGGCTGAGTCGAATCAGCCATGCAATTTTTCGCGTTTGCCCCATTCTCCCATGGTGTAATGGCAACACTCCGGTTTTTGGTACCGGCATTCTAGGTTCGAGTCCTGGTGGGAGAGCAAGCGGGGGGCCGGCCCCTTAATTAAGAAGTGACTTTTCGCCCCGCCGTGACCGTGATGCACCCTGACCGAGGAGTAGCAAGTTTCATGTCGAACGGTTCGGCCACCGCTGTGGTCATTCTCGCCGCGGGTCAAGGCACCCGAATGAAATCCGATACGCCGAAAATGCTGCACGCTATCGGCGGTCGTACCATGTTGGAGCACGCGCTCTATGCCGCCAAGGGCATTAATCCGGATGAGATTGCTGTTGTCGTTGGCCACCAGCGCGAAAAGGTAATCGACGCCATCGGGACTTGGGCTTCGGATACCGAGCACTCCAACGGTGTCGTCATTGCCCACCAGGACGAGCAAAACGGTACCGGCCACGCTGTTCAGTGCGCGCTGGAGCACCCCGAGCTGCAGAACTTCGATGGCACCATTCTGGTGACCACTTCCGATGTTCCGCTGCTGGATTCCGAAGCGCTCCAGGCACTGCTCGAAGAGCACAACCGCAAGCCACGCGCTGCCGTGACTGTGCTGACCTCCACTGCTGACAACCCGCACGGCTACGGCCGCATCGTTCGCAACGCCGACGGCGAAGTTCTGCGCATCGTGGAGGAAAAGGATGCCTCCGACGAGGAACGCGAGATCACCGAGGTCAACTCCGGTGTCTACGCATTTGATGCCGAGACCCTGGCAAACGCTCTCAAGCAGCTGGACACCAACAATGCCCAGGGCGAGCTCTACCTCACCGATGTCATCGGCATCGCCCGTGAGGCCGACCGCTCAGTACGCGGTCACCGCCTCGCCGATGCCACCGTCGTCGCCGGTGTCAATGACCGCGTCCAGCTGGCTACCCTTGGCCGCGAACTCAACCGTCGCACCTGCGAGGCAGCTATGCGCGGGGGCGCCACTATCGTCGACCAGGACACCACGTGGATTGACGTTGAGGTGGAAGTCGGCCGCGACGTCACGATTCTGCCGGGCACGCAGCTGCACGGCAAGACCGTGATTGGCGACGGGGCCACCGTGGGACCGGACACGACACTGACCAACATGGTCGTCGGCAAGCGCGCCAGCGTCGTACGTACACACGGTTCCGATTCGGAGATCGGCGAGGATGCGACGGTCGGACCGTTCACCTACATTCGCCCGAACACCAAACTCGGTGTCGGCGCGAAGCTCGGCGGCTTCGTAGAAGCGAAGAACGCGCAGATCGGAAACGGTTCGAAGGTTCCGCACCTGACCTACGTCGGCGATGCGGAGATTGGCGAGCACTCCAACATTGGTGCCTCCAGCGTGTTCGTGAACTACGACGGCGTCAACAAGCACCGCACTGTTATCGGCTCGCATGTTCGCACCGGCTCCGACACCATGTTCATCGCTCCGGTGACCGTGGGTGATGGTGCGTACTCAGGTGCAGGTACTGTTATTAAGGACGACGTTCCTCCGGGAGCATTGGCGGTCAGTGGTGGCCGTCAGCGCAACATCGAGGGATGGGTCGAGCGGAAGCGTCCAGGTACCGCTGCTGCTGAGGCAGCGCAGGCGGCGCAGGTAGCTGACAACGCTGACAACAACAAGGAAGACCAGGAAGGCTAGACGGCAGATGACCGGCCAGTGGATCGATAACCAAAAGAACCTCATGCTCTTCTCCGGAAGGGCACACCCGGAATTGGGCGAGGCAGTTGCCAAGGAGCTCGGCACAGAGCTGACTCCGATGACCGCTCGTGATTTTGCCAACGGCGAAATCTTCGTGCGCTACGAGGAATCCGTCCGCGGTTCCGATGCCTTCGTACTGCAGGCGCACCCGGCACCGCTGAACAAGTGGCTCATCGAGCAGCTGATTATGATTGACGCGCTCAAGCGTGGTTCGGCCAAGCGCATCACCGCTATCCTGCCGTTCTTCCCCTACGCCCGCCAGGACAAGAAGCACCGTGGCCGTGAGCCGATTTCCGCTCGCCTGGTCGCTGACCTGCTCAAGACCGCAGGCGCTGACCGCATCGTCTCCGTGGACCTCCACACCGACCAGATTCAGGGCTTCTTCGACGGCCCGGTCGATCACATGCACGCCATGCCGATTCTGTCGGAGTACATCAAGAAGAACTACTCCCTGGACAACCTGGTCGTGGTCTCCCCTGACGCCGGCCGTGTGAAGGTTTCCGAGAAGTGGGCCAACACCCTGGGCGATGCCCCGCTGGCTTTCATTCACAAGACCCGTTCCGTCGATGTCGCGAACCAGGTTGTCGCCAACCGTGTGGTCGGCGAGGTCTCCGGTAAGACCTGTCTACTCATCGACGACATGATTGACACCGGCGGCACCATCGCCGGCGCTGTCAAGGTGTTGCGTGAGGCTGGCGCTTCCGATGTCATCATCGCTACCACGCACGGCGTCTTCTCTGACCCAGCTCGCGAGCGCCTGTCGAAGTGCGGTGCCCGCGAGGTCATCACCACCGATACTCTGCCGCAGTCCACCGAGGGCTGGGACAACCTGACCGTCCTGCCAATCGCACCGCTGCTGGCTAAGACGATCCACGAGATCTTCGAAAACGGTTCCGTCACCACTCTCTTCGAGGGCCAGGCATAAGCTCTTTCCGCTTGCCGACGGGCACCCCGCCGCGACCAGCAACCTAGTTTTGCTGGTGGTGGCGGGGTTTGCTGTTTGACCTGTTAGTCCACTACAATTTTTCCGGTAAGTCTCGGCGAGGGCGACCACAGTAGGTGGTTGCCGTTATCGACGCGACGCTCGCAGCCCAACTTTTGCGCCCACGGTGGCATGGATGCGGCACGTGCTCGACTCGACGACTCAGTATCGAATCGTTTAGGAGTCCATTTTCATGGCAAAGCCCAACATCATCAAGATTGATGCTCGTAACCGCACCGAGTTCGGCAAGGGTGCCGCTCGCCGTGCCCGCGTTGCTGGCGACATCCCGGTTGTCATCTACGGCGCTGACCTGGATGCTCCGAAGCACATCCTCGTTGACACTCTGGATTTCCACGCTGTCATCCGTAACCACGGTGTCAACGCTGTTCTGGACGTCAACATCGAGGGCGAGTCCCAGCTGTCCATGGTTAAGGCTGTTGACCAGAACCCGCTGACTCTCGACATCGACCACGCTGACCTGCTCGCCATTCACCGTGACGAGAAGGTTGAGGTTGAGGTTCCGGTCGTTCCGACTGGCGAGCTCGCTCCGGGTGCCCTGCTCATGCAGGATGCCGAGACCATTCTGGTCAATGCACCGGTTCTGGCTATTCCGGAAGAGATCGAGGTCTCCGTCGAGGGTGCAGAGGTCGGCACCATGGTTCACGCCGGCGACGTTACCCTGCCAGAGGGCCTGGTCCTCACCGACGACGCTGACCTGCTCATCTTCAACATCGTCGAGCCGGAGGAGGAGCCGGCTGGTGACGTCGATGCCGACATCGAGGGCATGGGCGAGGCTGAGACCCCGGATGAGCCAGCTGAGGAATCCGCTGAGTAATGTAAGCGCTGAATAGCTCTAGCTGACTGAGCCAATACAGGCTTTCACGCTTAGCTAACAAAAAAGGGACGGACGCTCTTGTCCGTCCCTTTTTTGC
This sequence comes from Corynebacterium sp. LK10, assembly GCF_008042455.1. NCBI lineage: Bacteria > Bacillati > Actinomycetota > Actinomycetes > Mycobacteriales > Corynebacteriaceae > Corynebacterium > Corynebacterium sp. LK10. The sequence goes on along the minus strand of NZ_NOVT01000002.1, from coordinate 44,699 downwards.
ACTCCCCAAAATCAAAAGATTGCTTACCGTGTGCCAAGATTGAACTCATGAACGCCTCCACCACGCCTCTACTTGTCGTGGGCCTCGGCAATCCTGGGCCCAAATATGAACTCACCCGCCATAACGTCGGACATCTGGTGCTAGATGAACTAGCTAGCCGGACTTCTCCGATGCCGTCGTCGTTTAGCGTGCACAAGAAGTCCAACGCTGAGATTGTGCAGACTCGGTTTAAAACCTCCGATGGTGGCGAGCGACAGGTGATTCTGGCTAAACCCCGGACGTACATGAATCTGTCGGGTGGGCCGGTCGCGGCGCTGGCGAAGTTCTTCAACATCGCACCTACCGACGTCGTGGTGGTCCACGATGAGCTGGATCTGGACCCGGGCGTGGTCCGCCTCAAACGTGGCGGTGGCGAGAATGGCCACAATGGGCTGCGTTCGACCTCGAAGTCGTTGGGCACGAAGGACTACATGCGCGTGCGCATTGGCATTGGTCGTCCTCCGGGCCGCCAAGATCCGGCGGACTACGTGCTGCGTAACTTCAATGCTAAGGAACGCGAGGAGCTCGCTTTCACTCTGCCCACTGCGGCGGAGGCGGTGGAGCTAATCGCCAGCCACGGGCTGGAAATTGCTCAGAACCAGGTGCACGGGCGGTAGCAGATAGAGGCAAATGGCAGCAACGAGCCCCCTTCCCTCCCAACTTTCACTGGGATGAGAAAAGGGGGGGCTATTTTCGCGTTCCCGGGAGCTTCAGTCTTTACAGCTCGTCGGTGTTCGTGCTGCTCGGCGTTTTCGTCGGCGTTTTCGCTCTGTCCACCGAGCGCCTGGCGGTGGGATTCGGGAAGCTGCGGCAGGGCGCCCGTGAGGGCATCGACCAGGTGATGAGGATCAGGCGCCCGGGGAGCTCCCCGTCCGGCACGCCCACGACTCGGCGTAGCGGCCGCCCTTCGCCAGCAATTCATCGTGCGTGCCCCGTTCTGCGACCGTCCCGTCCTCCGAAAGCACGACGATGAGGTCGGCATCGCGAACGGTGTGCAGGCGATGGGCGACGACGATCACGGTGCGATCGCCGCGCAACGCCTCCATCGTGCCGACGATCGCCCGCTCAGTGGCCGCATCCAGCGAGGACGTCGGCTCGTCGAGAAGCACCACCGGGGAATCCTTCAGAAGCGCCCGGGCGATGGCGAGGCGCTGCCGCTCGCCTCCCGACAGCAGCGTCCCCTCCTCCCCCACCGGGGTATCCCACCCGGAAGGCAGCAGCTCCACGATGCGGTCCACCCCGGAACGCCGGGCGGCCTCGCGCAAGCGATCCCCGTCACCGGGCTCGGAACCGAATCCGGGATCGGCGAAGACCACGTTGTCCCGCACGGACGCGTCGAAAAGGAACGTCTCCTGGAACACCGGGGTCACCAGCGAGTTCACGCCGTCGGTGCCAATCCGAGGCAAGGGTACCCCGCCGATGAGGATCTCCCCCGAGTCCGGATCATGAAAACGCGACAGCAGCCGCATGACCGTCGTCTTGCCCGCCCCCGACGGTCCCACTACGGCAACCAGCGCTCCCTGAGGGGCACGGAAGCTGACGCCGTCGAGAACCTTCTTATCCCCGTACCCGAAGCTCACGTCGCGGAACTCCACGTCATGCCCGTCGGGCGGCTCCGGTGCGGCAGGTTCGGGAAGGGCGGGGATTGCCCGCAGGTCACGCAACGCAGCCAACGTGTTGCGGCCCGCACCGAAACCGCCGGACAACGCTCCCGCCGTGGTGATCGGTCCGGTGAACTGGACGACCACGATGAGCATTGGCGCCAAATGCGCCGGCGTCATCCCGCCCGTCGCGGCGACTGCCACGGCGACTATCACCGCCGCCGTGAACACCGCATGGACGACCGAACTCAACCGTCCGATGGCCGCCCCCTGCGTCGACGTCGCCTTCGCGAACGCATCGTGTTGGGCCCGGATCGCCTCATCCACCATCGCGTCCGCCGCCGAACCGTCGCTCGCGGCGCGAATCGCCTGCTGGCAACGGGTGAACTCGATCAGCCTGCCGGAGACGGCAGCGACGGCGTCAGCATGCGCTTCGTCCGACTCCCCGCCGACCCGGCCAATGGCCCGGTAGGCGAAGAAGATCACCGGCGCCGACGCGACGAGAACCAAACCGACGCGCCAATCCACCGCCAGAATTCCGAAGGCGATGACGGTCGGCGCAACCACCGCGGCGATGACGGGCCGCAGGATCACGTGCGGCACGGACGCCGCAAACGCGATACCCGACGACGCCATCTCCGAAAAGCGGCCGGCCGTGGACTTGGTGACGTACCCGAGTGGCAACGTCAGCACGCGTTCGCCCAGGGAACGCAGTAGGGACGACAGCACCGCTGCGGAATTCGCCCTGCCGACCGTCCCCGCGGCGAGAGACAGCACCGCATGGGCGGCCGCGAGGCCGGCGATGACGCCGGTGAAACGCCACGCCGTCGCATCATCTCCCTCGGCCAGAGCCGACAGCAGCGGCAGCAGCGCGACGAACGCTGCGCCCTGGGCCAGCGCGGCAAGCGCGGCCAACGCAATGAGCCACGCCAGCGTCATTCTCGAACGCCGATCCGTCATCGACCACAAGTCCCGAATCATCGGTTCCCCGCCTTTTCATCGTCTGATTCAGTGCCCCGCGGGGCGGATGGTTCGTCGTCGAGCGCGAACGCGCGCCACAAATCCCGGTAGCGGCCACCGCGCGCAAGCAACTCGTCGTGGGTACCCGCCTCCGCAACCGCTCCCCCGTCGAGAACGAGGATGCGGTCGGCGTTGCGGATCGTGCTCAACCTGTGCGCGATCACAATCACCGTCCGTGAACGGGCCAAACGCTCGATTGCGGACTGGATGAGGGCCTCGGAAGCCGGATCCGCGTAAGCGGTTGCCTCGTCGAAGATGAGCACCGGCGCGTCCGTGACGATCGACCTCGCGATGGCCACGCGCTGCGCCTCACCACCGGAAAAGGTCACGTCGACGTTGACCACCGAATCCAGGCCCTTCGGCAGCGCCGCGATGACCGCATCGAGGTTCGCGAGCTTCGCGGCCGCCATGATTTCGCCGTCGGTGGCGTCTCTCCTGGCCAGCCGGATGTTCTCCCGCAACGGCAGCGTGAGCAACTGCGGATCTTGGAACACCACCGACACCGAGCGGTGCACGTCACGCACGGCAATGTCGCGAAGATCGGCGCCGCCCAGCAGCACCGAGCCTTCAACGGGGTCGTAGAAACGCGCCAACAGCCGGGCGACGGTGGACTTTCCGGAACCGGAGGCCCCCACCAGCGCAGTGAGGGTCCCCGGTTCGAACGTCGCGGACATCCCGTCGAGGACCCGCGGCCCATCGCCGTAGGAGAAGACCAGGTTCCGGGCCTCGAGCGCGCCTCCGCGCACGGGCACCGGATCGGCGGGCTCGACGATCGGCGGCGTGCCCAGCACCTCCGCGATGGACTTCAGGGCAGCGATCCCCGCGATGATGGGTTCGGAGTTCATGGCCACCCGCACGATCGCCGCGGAGAGTCCAAGGCCGAGAACCAGCCCGGCGACGAGACCTTCCGGTGTGCCTCCCGCGGCGTCCCTCAGAGCGAGGCCGGCGCCGCACACCACTGCGAGGACTGTGATCGGGGACGTCACCACGTCGATGAGCCCAAGATAGATGTTCGACTGCCGGGACCAGGCGGACCACGCGCGGACGAACGACGACGCCGCGGCATCGTAGCGGCCCGAGCCCTGGTTGGCGCGTCCGAAGGACTTCATCACCGGGATGCCGCGCACCAACTCGATGACCGCGGCCGTCACTCCTTCGGAGGCTCGCTCGTAGTCGCGCTGAAGGCCGGCGCCACGCGACATCATTACGCCCATCAGGGCGAAGGTGACCAGCACCGGGACGACCGCCACCGCCGCGATCCGCCAATCCACCGCGACGAGCGCGATGAGGGAAAGCAGGGGAACCAGCACCGCCACCACGGTCTCACCGACGGTGTGGCCCATGAGCTGGTGGACAGCCGCGACGTCCTTCTCAACCGACCCGATGATTCCCGACGAGCGCCGGGCGTCTAGCCAGCCCAGCGGCAACTTCCGGATTTGGGCGACCAGCCGGCGCCGGAGGTGGAGCTGCAGGTCGTTATCCGCCCGGTGCGAGAGCATGCCGGCGGCGCCGTCCGCGGCCATGCGCACCGTTGCGGCGACGACGATGACAGCCACGGCCAACCACGTCCGATGCTCCGGGGCCTCCGGGTACGTCATCGCGATGTCGATGATGCCGACCAGCGAAGCGACGGTAGCCACCGACGACAGGACGGATAACGCGACCACCGCACGCATCCGGGTCCGGATCGGGGCGAGCAGCGACCACGGGCCTACGGTCCCGTCCACGGCGCTCACTTGCCCGCCTCCCCGATTGCGCTTTTCTTCGTGAGAGTGCAGAAGTACACCATGCCGGCGTGTGAGGCTCCGCCCAGCTTCAGCCCGTTGGCTTCGGCGAGGTCCTCGAGCTCGCTGTCCCGGAACACCCGGTGGCCCATCTTCGCCATGACGGCCATGTCGACCCGCTCGTTCACGTCGGGATCCTCGGCGAACGTCTGCACGTAAGCGATGCCGCCGTCGGCGAGCAGCCCGGCAACCCTGCCGAGTGCGGCACCCGCATCCTTCATTTGGTGGAGCGCGCCGCACACCCAGATTTCATCGGTCCTGCCGGGCTCTCCCGCGAGTGGCGCGAGGACGTCGGCGACGTGGAATTCCGTCCGGGCCCCGAGCCCTTCGACGGCGGCGCGTTCGCGGGCGATGCGGATCGCATTGGGCGACAGGTCGTAGCCGACGATATTCGCCCTGCGATAGCGAGGCTCGGCGGCGAGCATGCGGGCGAGCCACCCGGTTCCACAACCGAGGTCGAGAACCCGGGCCGGCGCATCCGGCCCGGGATCCAGCGCACGGAGCTTCCGATACACGGCGGCGGCGTCCATCGGTTCACGCGCATAGCGGCTGAGGAACCTCGGCTGGACCTTGTCCTCGTAGGCCGCAAGGAGTCTGCGGTTGTTCTGGACGATCTGGGCAATCGACTTCATCTGGTTCTGTCTCCGGGGTGTGTGGGCCGCGTCCGCGCGGCCGTTTCGGGTTAGGTGCTCGGGTTCGCGGGCCGTCGTCGGCGGCGATGCCCCCGTGGACGTGCCCGTCATGCAGACTCCCCCGGCCTCGTTTTCACGGCGATGCCCCACGCCGCGAGCACGGCGATGCCTAAGAACCAGGCCGCGCAGACCACCAGACCCGCAGCCCCGGTGCCGTTGACGGCCTCGCCGGCCGCGGATACGGGGGTGTGCCCGGCGATTCCGCGCAGGAGGGGACGGAAGTGGTCGGCAGGCATGAGCACCGTGTTGACGAACATCGCAACGATGATTAACGGGATGAGGGCCACAGAACCCTGGGGGCTGGTGATGGAGAACGCGATGTACGTGCCGGTGCATGCGGCCGCCGCGGCAACCATCGCGCCGGTCACCGCGATCCTCCACCACCAGGACACCTCCGGGGGGTCGTCGGAAAGCAAGGCGGCCACCGCCGCGACGACGGCCGTCATCGCCATGATCCGGATGAACTCGGCAATGATCCGTGCGGCCGGCACGGCCGCGTACGGTGACGGCATGGTGATTAACCGCTCGTGGAAGCCATTGCTGCGTTCAACGAACACGGTGGACGATCCCGTGATGGCCAGGATGAACGCCCACGCCGTCACGACCAGGATGACCGCGTTCCGGAGTTCGAACTCTCCGGTGAGCTGCCTGACCAGGCCACCGAACATGCAGTTGACGATGAACAGGTACACGAGCGGAGCAATGAACGTCATGAACCAGAAGTCGGGGCGCCGCAGCCAAATGTGGGCGATGCGCCGCAGATGCACGAAGATGGGGCCGATCATGATTCGCTCCTCGAGGTGAACCGGCGGATGAACAGGACGATTCCGGCGACCGCCGCGACACCGAGCCACAGGGCGGCCTCTTCCCCGGCGCGATCCGGGAAGGCGTCCGGGGACGCCGCCCTAATCACCTCGATCACCGGCGAAAAAGGCATGTGGCGCACGACGTCGCGAAGGGAGCCGTCCAAAGCGGTCGCCGGAATGAACGCGGTGGAGAACATGAGCAGCAGCATTTCCAGCGCCTGAATCGATGAGGCCGTCGACACCGGGGCGGGCACCATCAGGATCACCCCGTCCGTGACCAGGGACAGGAACGCCGCGGCGAGCAGCGACCACAGGACAGTCCACGCGACGTCACCGACAGCCATGTCGAGGCCGCAGGACCACGCGACGACCAGCAGCGCCGCGATCGACGCGGACATCCGCAGCACATCGGTGGCGAGCCTGCCGGCGACATAGCCGCCTGTGGCCCCGGGCAACACGCGCACGCGGTCAACGAGCCCGGATTCGACGTCCTGTCCCACCGCCATCGCCGACGCCGCGGCGGTGAACATCGCCGCCTGGAACAGGCAGCCGCCGAGCACGAAACGCAGGTACCCGAAGCCGGATTGCCCCGCCGAGTACCCAAACACCGCGTACAGGCACAGCAGGAAGAGGGGCGGAACTACGAACATGGAAATCAGCGACGCGGTGTTGCGCCGCAACAGCAGCAGATCCCGGCGGAGGAACGCCGCGACCGACGTCGCACTCATCGCGCCGCACCCCCCGCGTTCATCGATATGAACACCTCGTTGAGGGTGGGCGGCGACACGCTCAGCGAATCCGGCGACGCTTCCGAGGCCTCCATCGCCTGCGCCACCGCCTCGAGGACCCGCGGTCCGGGGTCGACGTCGAGGGACACCGACTTCCCCGCGACGCGGACGCCGTCCAGGAACGTTCCCCCGAGGCAGCGGGCGAACACCTCCGCCTCGGCGGCGGTGGCGAAGGACACGCGGAGCACGTGCGACCCGAAGTCGCGGCGCAATTCCTCCGGCGTTCCGCTGGCGACGATGCGGCGATCCTTGAGCAGATGGACGTGGTCGGCCAGCGCCTCCGCCTCTTCCAGGTACTGGGTGGTCAGCACCAGGGTCATTCCGTCGTCCCGCAGCTGCCGGATGAAGCCCCACAGCTCTTCGCGGCTGACCGGGTCCAGCCCCGTCGTGGGTTCGTCGAGGAACAACAGCCTGGGCACGACGCACAGCGACGCGGCGATGTCGAGGCGGCGCCGCATGCCACCCGAATAGGCCGACGCCAACGTCGAGGCACTGTCTGCGAGCGAGAATTGCGCGAGCAGTTCCGTCGCGCGGGCGGCCGCGGCGGCGCGGTCGAGTCCGCGCAGCCGCCCGAAGAACTCCAGGTTCTCCCGGCCGGTGAGGTTCTCGTCGATCGCCGCGAATTGGCCGGTGGTGGCAATGTCAGCGCGCACGCCCGCCGGATCCTCTTTCACATCGCGCGAGAAGATGCTCACCTCGCCGGAGTCTGCGGTGATGAGCGTCGACAGGATTCGGATGAGGGTGGTCTTGCCTGCGCCGTTGTGGCCGAGGAACGACACAATCGCCCCGGCGGGCACGGTGAAACTCACGCCGTCGAGCACATGCTTGCGCATCCGGGCACCGCGCTTTCCCTTGCGCCCGCCGTCCGGCGGGGCACCTGCCCCTCCTTCGGGCGGGGTGCCCGCTTTGCCCGCAATCGGGTAGCTCTTCGTGAGGTCGCGGACGACGATCGCCGCACCTCGTTCAGCTTGATCCATCATCGTTTCCCCTTTTCTTTGGTATCGCAGTGGGCCGCTGTCGGCAGCGGCCCCGTGGTCGGGTTGTCATGCGGCACCTCGATATGAATGCCCGCATCGCGGGCGAAGGCGAGGACCGGTTCGAGGAGCCGGGGGTGGCCGACGAGATCCCGGCACCCCGGCGCGACCGGCTTCCCCGCGACCGCCACAACGGTGGCGGCAGCAATCGCCGCGGTCATTTTGTAGGAACCCGGGCCAGTCGCCCGGACGACGGTCGTCTCGGCCGACGGCCCCGCATCGCCCGCGCCGGCGGACGACAGTGCGGCGACCAGCTCGGCGGGTTGCGGAGTGCCCTTCGCCCGCGCCTTCCGCGATGTCACGGCCGCCCCGAGACGGGCGAGCAGACCGGAGACAACGGGCATCGCGTACAGTCTCGACGTGCAGATCTTCTCCACCAACGCATCGGGGAGGGCATCGAAGGCGACGTGGTAGGAATATCCACGGATCGAAGGGCACACCTCGCGTACGACGTCGACGTCCGGGCATTCGTAGCCGATTCCGCTTTGCGACGACACCGGGTTGCGCCGCACTTCGACAATGGCGCCGCCGAGCATCGCGCGGTATCCGCCGCGAATGGTCCGGAACATCGACTCGACCGACGCGGCCCCGGATTCCTGGTCGGCGCCGATTCTCAGATCGACCCGCACATCGCGGACCTCTTCGACCCCCGCAGCGCGGGCCCCGAGAATCAACAGTGCCGTCGACAAGCCCGGGCACAGGCCGAACCCGGTGAGCACGGGAACCCCCTCCCGCCGGGCATCCCCGTCGAGGGCCATGATTGCGCGGCGGGCGTCGATCGAATCGTTGACGTCGATGTATCCGGTGCCTGAGTCAATGCAAGCACGGGCGAGTGAGTCTGCGTGCACCTCGAACGGGCCGGTGCAGTTGACCACCCAATCGTGTTTGCGGAATACCCTGCAGATCTCGTTGTGGCCGGCGGCGATCCTCAGCGGGAAGTGCCGCCCCGGGCCATCGTCCGGTTTCTTTCGGGAAGTGTAGGCCAGCTCGATCCCGTCGACGGCGCCGAGCATCCCCCGGACGAGCCGTCCGGTGACGCCGGTACCTCCGGCCACCAGCACTTTCACAGGTTCGCCCGCGTCGCGGTCCCGTGCTTCCCCGCCGTTTCGTCGATCAGTCACTTTCCATCTCGTTTCCCCGGTCCCGCGACCGGTCGATTCCATCGGACGACGGGTCCACTGCCCTGTCGTCCGTTTCCGGCGCCCGGCGCCGGTGTTCGATGTACTCCCCGATGAGAGCCCCAGTCAGCGCGGCATCCTCTCCGAGGACGAACGAATAGTGGTTTCCCGCGACGCCGGCGACGCAGAGGTCATCGACGAGGTGGTCCCGCCACTGGTCGTGGTTGTGAGCCTCGCCGTCATCGGGGAAAACGAACAGCGCCTCCCTCACCCGCCCCTCGGGCCGGTACCGAGTGCGGGCATCGATGAGCGAGCGCAGCGAGTTGAACTCCGTCGCTGTCACCCGGTCGCCGGAAAGCCCAAGGTCCTCCAGGAGCGTCGGTGCGACCGCTGCGGCCAGGGCACGCAGGCGGGCCCCTCGTTCCTCATCGGTCTCGTCGACCCCGCCGAACTCCGCCCAGAGGCGGGCAACCGGCGTTCCGTGCGGGAGATCGGCGATCGAGGGCATCACCCGGGACAGCAGCCCCTTTTCGGATTCCGCGTCGAAATCCCCGACGTCGACCGCGATCCCCGGAGCCAGGCTGTCGAGAAACACCAGCGCAGGATCGAGATCGGCCAAACGGAGCGCCATCTCGGCCGCGATGGTGCCGCCGAGGCTCCATCCAACGATCGCAGGGGCGGCACCGTCGACGAGCACCTCGCGGACCCGGCCCGAGTAGTGGGCCGCGATATCGCCGATGCCGATAGCGTGGGGGAATGGTCTCTCGAACTCCGCGAAGCCGACACCCCACACCTGCCCGCCACCGGGGATCGCGAGTGCCAGGTCTCGGTAGATGTCGACGGTGCCGAATCCGCCGTGGACGAGGAAGATCGGGCGCGCCTCATCACCGCTGCGCAATAGAACCAGCGAACGGTCCGTGGCCGACGCGCCGGGGTCATCCGCGTCCCGCCGGTCGGTCGGCGTGGCCGTCGACTGGCCGACGAGCTCTGCCACGCCACGTGGCGTCGGCTTGGCCAGCGCTTCCGCGAGCGGCACCGACGCCCCGGTGATGTCCTGGATCCGCTGCATCAGTTTCACGAATCCCAGGGAGTCGTAGCCGAGGAGGAACAGGTTGTCGTCCGCGCCGGCTTCGGCGCCGCCGAGGTCGGCCCGGACTATCCCAGTGATGACCGTCAGGTATCCGCGAACTCGGCCCATCAGGTCCCCGGATGCGATCCTCGAGATCGCGCCCGCCCTGTCGCGCTCTGCCGATAACACGCCCGCGACGCCGTCGTCGATCACCCCACCGCCGGAAGAAGTGCCCCCGACCGCCAGGCGCAGGTGCCGAACCTGGCCGACGCTCAGCGGCGCCGCTTCGGAGCAGCCCCCGGCGAAGCCCGACACCGACCTGATGTAATGGTCGAAGATGTCCTCCACCAGTTCCGGTTTCAGGATCTGCTCGACGAAATCCCAGGCGACGTTGATACGCCCGTCGACCTCCATCACCTGGTTGTCCAACAGCACCTGCGGAGTCTGGGAGATGGCGTAATCGACGTCTCCCAGGACGTGGGCATCCTTGCCCGAGCCATCGCCTGCCGCGGCCCCCTCGCCGAACAGCAACGAGGTGTACACGAACGGCGCTATGGCCTGTCCGACGGGCAGACCCCGGTGGCGCGCGATGGTGCCGAGCAACGACACCCCGGAGTACCCGGCCGCCATGTGCCCGAGCAGCCGGTTGCGCAGTTCCGCCGTCCACCAACGGAGATCATGGTCGGCGGCCGCTTTTACAGGCATCAGAATGACGCCGGTGAAATCACCGAAGACGCCGGCGACGTCGGCGATTTCGGAATCACGGTTGTACGTGGTGATGTTGATGCCGACCGAATCCCCCTTCGACCACAGCGACAGGCTCGTCGCATAGCAGGCGAGAAGCAGTGCGGACACGCTGCCGTCGGCGGCGCTGGCCCTTTCCCGCAACAGTGCGGTTTCCTCAGCGGTGAACGTGTACGACAGGCGACGCATCCGCGGCACATCCACGTCCGCGGCCGCACCGCTTGATGGAAGGGTGTTGCCGGGCGGGAATTCCTCGACCACCGTCCGAGTCAACGTCTCTTCGCCCCGCCCGACCGCCGAAGCTTCCCGACGCTTCATCTCCAAGACGTACGTGCGGTAGTCGCCAGTGACGGGCGGAAGCTCCGTTCCTCGGTACAGCTTGTCCAGGTCGTCGATGAAAATCCGCTGGCTCGCCCCGTCTCCGATGATCATGTCCACGCTGAAGAACAGGCGGTGCCGCCCGTCCGGGAGCGCGAACGCCGACAGATGGAACAAGGGCCAGCTGCCCAGATCGAATACCTGGTGGCTCAGCTCATCGCGCTTGCGCCGCACCGCCTCGACCACGGTCGCCTCATCGGCGGTCCGGTAGTCGGCGACATCAATACGGTAGCGCGGAACCTCCGGCAGGATCCGCTGCGTGGCTTGTGCGGTGAACACGACGCGCAGCATCGGATGCCTGCGGATTAGCTTGTCGAGGGCGTCTTCCAGGCGATCGATGTCGGTACCGGGTTCGGTGACGGATTCGATGTAGTAGTGCTCGGTGACGCCGCCCAGCTCGAACCCAGAGTTCCGGCCAACGTAGTAGGCCTTCTGCATGTCAGTCAAGGGGAACGGCGCGTGGGGGTCATCCCCGAATTGTTCCACCGGATCCTTTCCGTGGGCACTCGCGGGGCATTCTCGGGCGCCTCCTGCGGCTGAACCGGCACCGACGGCACAATCGGGGGAAGGCACTGCCTCGGAGACGGCTTCAGACTCGGCCCCGGACTCCCGCATGGCATCTGAGACAAGGCCGGCGATGTGCGCGATGGTCGGGTCTTCGATGACGTCGCGGAAACGGAGCCGGACTCCCGTCTTCTGCCGGATCGCGCGCATCATAACCTGGAATTGCAGGGAATCGCCGCCGCGGCGGAAGAAGGACTCTCCCGCGCCGCACGCCGGATCCGCGGCACCCGTCGACGGGGCTTCCCCGAGAATCTCGTCGAAGACTCCGGACACCAACTCGATCGCCCCGGGGTCGGCGACGGAACCAGCCGAGCCCACGGCTCCGGCCCCCGCCCCGGCGACCTCGCCATCGGCCGTTGCCCCGCCGCCCGCGGCGCCGACGTGCCTACGAATTTCCTCCTGATCCAGTTTCCCGTTGACGGTAACGGGCAGATGCGCCACCGGCAGCAGGACCGTCGGTACCATGTACGCTGGCAAGCAGCGGGCAAGCTCGGCCCGGACGGCATCCCGCGAGCCGGTCATATCGTCCACCGGAACGTAGAGGCACGCCAGTAGTCCCCGATCGCCCGATTCGACGACGGCCGCCATCGACGCGGTCACCAGGCCGGACCGCTCGAGGACCGATTCGATTTCTCCGAGTTCGACGCGGAAGCCCGCGATTTTCACCTGACGATCGCGGCGGCCGAGAAATTCCACAAAACCCTCCGCGTTGAACATGCCCACGTCTCCGGTCCGGTAGCAGCGACCGATGCCTGGGACATACCCGAAGGCGGCAGCGGTCCGCTCCGGATCGGCCGCATACCCCTGCGCGACGCCGAGGCCGCTGATGTGGATTTCCCCCGGCACCCCGACGGGGCAATGCACCCCGTCGGGCGCGAGCACGTGGATGCCCTGGTTCGCCAGCGGGTACCCGTAGGGAATGCGGTTTTCCAGGCTGTCGCGTTGCAGCGGGTACTGGATGGACCAAATACTTCCTTCGGTCGCACCGCCCAGGCTATTAATCGACGCGTTCGGGAACATGTCCATGGCGCGCGCCGGAAGCCCCGCTGCGATGCGATCGCCGCTGAGCAATACGGTGCGCACATCCGGGAACACGTCGTCGTCCGTCGCCCGGACCAGGGCGAGCTCCAACAGGGCGGGCGCGGAGTTCCACAGCGTGACCCGCTCTTCCCGCAAGACGTCGAGGATTTCATCGGCGTTGCGTTCGTCTCCGACCATCGTCACCGTCGCGCCTGCCGCGAACGCACCGAACACGTCGTAGACCGACAGGTCGAATCCCAGCGACGACAATCCGATGATGCAATCAGCGGAGGTGACCCCATACCGCCGGTTCACGTCGAGGATGGTGTTGACACAGTTGCGATGACTGATCCGCACACCCTTTGGCCGGCCCGTGGTCCCCGAGGTGAAGATGACATAGGCAAGGTCGTCAGGGGCAGTGCCGGGCGAAGAGTGCGCACCCGCGCTGCCCGCGCGGTCGCAGACTTCCGCGGCTGCGGGCTTGCCGACGCCCTCTACTCCGCTTTGGTCCAGTTCATCGATCACGCCGGTGTCCAGAATCGGGCCCGCCGCACCTGAGGCTTCCACTACGTATTCTTGTCGCTGGGCCGGCATGCCCGCGTCGACAGGCACGAATGCGGCTCCCGCACGCAATGCGCCGACCATGTTGACGATGTCGTCGGGATGCTTGGTGTAGCGCACGATCACCGCATCCCCCGCCCCGACGCCGGAATCCGAGAGTTGGCGGGCGATGCGTCCGGCCCTGGCCCAGACCTCGGCGTAGGTGTACGAGATGCCCCGGGCGGCTAGGCGCACGGCCGGCGCATCCGGAGTCGCCGCGCATGCGGCTTCGACAAGCGAAACCAGGGTGTCATTGTGGATCGGGCCCGCAGCATCGTTGTAGCGGGCGACGGCCCTCTCCGTCTCCGCATGACGGATGGGCAGAGCCTCTCCCCCCTCCGCCACCACGTCCAGGGCCTCCGCAACGGCTCCGAACATCGCATCTACCGCAGGGAAGTAATCGTCGACCACGTCCCACGACAACGCCATCCCGCCCGATGCCGGCATCACCTGGATGTCGAGGCACACCTGCGCGGTTTGCGTGTAGACGCGTTCGATGACCGGGCTGCGCCCGCTTCCCCGCTCGCCGCCGAGGTAGCTGGTGAACACCACCGGAGCGGTGGCCTGGGACTGATTGGCCGCGTCCCGGAGGAATCGCTGTAGCACCTCCACACCGGAAACGCAGCGGTGGGACAGCCCTTCGCGGATGTCCAGGTCGATTGCCTCCGCCAACCCGTCGATGGTCGCGGCTCTCCCGGCGTCGACGCCGACAAGCATCGATGAAGTGAAATCTCCCATCACCCTCGTGCCCGCGGCGAGGCCGCTGCGTTCGCTGACAGTCACGTTGACCGTCAACGCGGATTCGGGCAGCCACCTGCAGACGACGGCGGCGTTGACGGCCATTACCAGCGATGACAGGGTAACTCCAATGCGGCGGGCCCGTTCGCCGAGCTTGGCGGTGATCTCCGCGTCGAGCACCGTGCCCAAGCGCCGGGTCGACCAATCGTCGTCACCCCTCACGGCCGTCGGGAACTCCGGGCGCCGCGGCAGATCTGCGACCTTCTTCTCCCAATAGGCGAGGTCCTCGGCCCGTTTCCCGTCGCGCCGGCGCGCAGAGATTGCCGCCAGGGCATCCCCATATCTAGAAGCCGGAGCCGGCGGCTCCCCGGCCAGCAGGGATTCGAGCTCGTCGAAGAACAGGTACACCGAACCCGCATCCATGACGATCATGTTGAAGTAGATGAACATCCTGCACCCACCCGCATCTGCGAGCAGCCTCGCGGCGACCATGGGACCGTCCTCGTTCGACGATCGCGCCGCGGTTCGCATGTCCCGACGGATCTCCCCCACCGCCGCGTCGACATCGTCGCCGGATTCGACTACCTCGACGGTGGCGAGGCACGCGCCGGTCGGGCTCAAGACCCCGGCATCGACGTCGAGCCGATGGAACAGCACGTCGTGACGCCCGAAGACCGTCCGCACGGCCTCCTCCACCTGCGGCAACGAATAGTCGTGCCGGGATTCCGCGTAGATGTACGTCGCTTGGCCGCCAAGCTCGATGTCCTCGTCCGCGCCGAGCAGGTAGGCGGTCTGGATTGGATTGAGCGGGACTGCATCCGCGGGACCGGCCCCATTTTTGCCGGCACAGCCGTCATCCGACTCACCCGTCGCTACAGCGGGGTCGGCCCCGGCAGCGGCGCCTGCGGCAGATCCGGCATCAGCGCCACCCCGGGCGGCGTCGATGACGGCCGCCAAATCAGCGACCGTGACCCCGGGGTCCATCGCCGCGTAATCGATGGTGACCCCGTACTCGTCCTCCAGCGCCAGCAGCATCTGGAGGAAAGTCAGGGAGTTCGGGATGTGGTCGCGGAGTTTCACGTCCGCCGAATCCAGGTGCACGCCGATGGCGTCGGCGATGGACTCCGACAGCCTTTCGGGGGCGACTCGGGCCCCGGTGCGGGCTCCTCCCACAGCGGTAGATGCGACGGCCGGCGCGATCGTTTCATTGGTCATCGTCATCGCCTCAGAGCAGAGCCTCGAGCTTGCGGCGGAGCTTCTTGCCGTTCGACGCGACGGGCAGTTCGTCGACCCACAGAACCCGGGAGACGGGCACCCCGGCGACGCGCATCAGCTCGGTCGTCGCGGACCGGGTCACCGCCTGTTCATCGATTGGAGGTTCATCCCCGTCCGATTGCCCGGCACCGGTCGCATCGTCGGCCTTACGATCGGTCGGGGTCCGCCTGGCCAAGAACACGGCGATCTCCTCTTCGCCCGTGGCTGGGTTGCTCCGGCCGAGAACGGCAACATCGCGGTCAAGCGCATTCTCCAGCACGGCTTCCAAATCAGCCGAATAGTAATTCCGGCCGTTGACGAAGATGATGTCCTTCTTCCGGCCGAGGACGAACAACTCGCCGTCGCGGAGAATGCCCATGTCTCCCGTTGCGAACGCCCCGTCATCGGTGAGCTCGTGCTCCACGATCCCCTCTGCTGTGATCGCGGCGCGGGTCATCGGAGCGCCGGCGATGTGGATTTCACCGACGGTGCCGTCGCCGAGGACCCTGCCCCCGTCATCGCGGATGGTCAACGAGATCCCCGGGACGGCCTTGCCCAAGGCGACGAACTCAGCTCCGGACTCGCTCTCGATGTCCTCGAAACGCTGCCCCGTGGCGATGCCCGTCCGATCAAGTCGCACCGTGGACAGACCCGAGTAAATGTCCCGGGTCGTGACCAGCAGGCAAGCTTCGGACATTCCGTAGGCGGAGGTCAGGGCATCCTCCCGGAGGCCCATGGCGGACATCGCCGCGAGGAACTTCCGGGCCAATGGAGCGTCGATGGGTTCAGAACCGCTCATCAGCTTCTGGACGTTGGAGAAGTCGTAACCGTGGTCATCCCCGAGGGGCCGGCGCTCGAGATGGCGCAGGAAATGCTTGAATGCGAAGTTCGGGCACACTGTCACCGTCGGCCGGTGCCTGGTCACGGCCTCGAACCACCTCGGGGGATCGGCGACCACCTCGGAAACCGGCAGCAACACCTGGTCGTACCCACGAAAAAGGGCGTAGACGTGGAAGCCAATCAGCGAAAGGTTGTGGGTCAAAGGTAGCCACGTGAGCATCTTGTTCTCGTACCGGTGCGCGTGGCGTGGGATCGTCGCGCGCAGACCGTTCAGCACGGACTCGTTGGTTACGATGACGCCCTTTGGCGATCCCGTGGAGCCGGACGAAAACTGGATAAGGGCTTCGCCGGCCGTCCCACCTCGCACCGGGAACGCGGGGACCGCCCCGGCGCCATCCCCGGAATCCACGTCACCCGCCTGAGAGAAGTCCGATTCAGCATCACCCGGCATCGCCGCACCCGGTTCCGCGGCAGCGTCATTGACGATGGACACGTCGAGCAGCCGGTCCTCGCCCACGACCACGGTACCGTTTGCGCCGGTGAGCAGCGTGTGACTGCGTTCGTCGACCAGGATCGGGGCCCCGGGCATCATGTCCGAGAGCGTCCGCACCCTGTCGACGTCAACCGGGCCCGACACCGGCGGCGCAAGCGCCGGAACCGCGCCGGCGTAGACGCAGCCCCAGAACGCCCGGATGAGCCCGCGGTTCTCCGAAACCTGGAAGATCACGCGATCGCCGGGGCCGATGCCGGCTTCGGCCAACCGAGTCGCAGCCGCCACCGCCTCCGCATGGACCCGGCCATACGGGACGAAGACGTCCCGCCGATTCTCGACGAAGGTGATCCCCTTTTTCGTCTCATCGGCCTTGTCCCGAAGCACGTCGCTGATGGTCCGGATCGTGTTCATTGGTACCTCTTTCGGTTGTCGGCGCCATGCCGGTGCCGGGCGGACCGGGCCGCATGGCGTGACCCGGCGGATGTGTCTGAAGGGTTGAAAGGGTGACGAAACTGGGTGGGGCGCGTCTCCGCACAAGCTCGGAAACGCTCGCGGGCCCGGGACCCGCCGGTTCCGGGTGCCCGTCAAGTCACTGCGGACACCAGGGCGGCGACGAAGGCCGCGGCGGACGCTGCGGCCACGAACCCGTCACGCACTCGCCAGGGGTAATCGGTGCGGAAGGTGCGCCGCGGATGGCGGCCGAAGTTGCGCATCGCCAGGGTCAGGGACAGCTTTTCGGCGCAGCGCACGGCGCTGACGAACAGGGGAAAGGCGATGCGCGCGGGCGTCGTCGCGCGGATGAAGCCGGAGCGGAAAGACTGCCCCGGTCGCATTGAGCGCAATCTAATCGCCCATGTCAGATGGGGGATTTCGCTGCGCAGGAACGCCGCGATGCTCACCCCGGAAATCGCTATGGTGCACCATGTGTAGGGCACCCGGAGGCGTTGCACCATGGCGTCGAAAAGCTCCTCGACGCGCATGCACGCGGAGACCAGGACCGTCCCCGCAAACACGGCCGTCAGCAGCAGTCCGTGATGGATGCCGTGGCGGACGGCCTGCGCCGCATCCCCACCGCCGTAGAACTCGGAGCGCCACCCGAGCAGGCCGAAGAACACCCCGATTAACAGGACGAGAAGGACCTTCCCCGCCGTCGCCCGAACGTCGCGTTCCGCGATCGTAGCGAGTGCGAGGAACGCGACCACCGTCAGGGCGAGAACGGCGTCTCCGCCGGAGAGCAGCCCGGCGACGAGGACGAGCATCACCGCCGCGACAATCGTGATGGCGTTCAACCCCGCGCGCCTTCGAGCGGCGGATCCACTGGTCCAGGGGCTTTCGTCCAAGGACGTCCGTGCGCCGGCCGCGGGCAGTGCGCGATCCCGCCGGGACGACTCCGGGGAAGCCGGCACGTCGGCTGCGGGACCGGACCAGGCGACCTTCCCTTCGGCGACGATGCTCGCCCGATCCGCCCACGTTCGCGCGGCACGGCGGTCGTGGCACGTGAACACAACGGTTCCGCCGGCCCCGGCGTATTCCGCTAGGGCATCCAGTACGATGCGCGAGCTCGGCGAATCCAGGTGCGCCAACGGCTCGTCGAGAAGCAGCAAACGGCGATTGGCTGCCACCGCCAGGAAGATGCCCAACCGTCTTTTCTGTCCGCCCGACAGGACGAACGGCGAGACGGGGTCAAGTGCCCGGGGGCACAGGGCGTCCCGCAGTTTCCGCAGCTCATCGGCGCCGAGTGGTCCGTGCGGGTCCGTGCCGGCCAGCGCGGAGTCGATTTCCGCGGCGACGGTCGCGCGGGTGAACTGGTGCTCGGGGTTCTGGAACGCCAACGACGCGAAGGCGTCGGGCACGCGCCGGGCGGACGCGCCGTCAATCCGGAGGTCCGCTCCCGCCTTCATCTGGCCCGACAGCACCGCCAGCAAGGTGGACTTACCGGCTCCGTTGGCACCGACTAGGGCATGAATCTCGCCCCGTTCCAGTGTCAGATCGGCCCCGTTCAGGATCCTCTCCCCGCCTCGGGCCACGTGGGTTCCGGTCAAGGCCAGCAGTGGAACGGCATCCGCCTCCGATTCCGGATCGGGACGGTCCGGCGCCCCCGCGCCCGGCGTACTGGCGTCCGGCGTTCCGGCGGTCGCGGCCGTCGTCGCAATGCCCTTCACCGCGATGCCATCCGGCGCTCCGTGGGCGGCGACGCTCCCGTCCGCATCGAGGACCGTCACCGTGTCGACCCACCCGTCGAACGGGCGGAGGTCGTGCTCGATGAGCAGGATAACGCGCCCCGGGGCCCGCAAATCACGGATGGCGGCGAACAGCGACCGGCGACCGTCCTCGTCGACGTGGGCCGCGGGCTCGTCGAAGATCATGACCTCCGGCGCCCTGGCCACCGCACCGGCGATGGCCATCCGCTGGCGTTGCCCGCCCGACAAAGCCCACGGATCCTTCTCCGCGAGCTCTGACAGCCCGACCTCCGATAGAGCCTCGGCTGATCGCTTGGCGACGATACCGGCTTCCACGAGGGAAAACTCGAGGGCCATGGCCACGTCATCGACGACTCGGAGCGTGAGCACCTGCGTCGCCGGGTCTTGCCCGACGAAGGTGACCCGGTCCCCGTCCACGGGGCGTTCGGTGCCGTCGGCATCGACGATGTGCACGAATCCGGCATGGTCGATGGGGATGTGCGAGGGGATCAGTCCAGCGATGAGGTGGGCCAGGCTCGTCTTTCCGCATCCCACGGGTCCCGTGATGGCGTTGATCGTGCCGAAATCGAAGGAGAGATCCACCATGTCGGGTGCCCATCGCCCATCGGCGTGCCGCACACCTGCACCACTAACCCGTAACCGGGCCGGGGCCGTCCCGCGTGTCGCACCGGCGCACGCGGGTGCTCCGCCGGTCACCGGGTGACCCCGCGGCTGCGAAGCCCCTTTGCGACGGCAAAGCCCAGGACCAAAAACACCAAGCTCGATGCCAAGGCTACGGCGAAGCTGATCAGGGTCATGGGCGTGGTCGGCGAGTCGACGCCGACTGCGCGCGGGGCCATCGTTCCCATCAGCGCGGAGAACAACATCGCCGAGGCCACGAACTGGGGACGCGTCCACCGCCGGTACAGGGTGACCATGAACGGAAGCTCGATGAGCAATCCTTCCATAATCAGCGCCCCGATTGCGGCGACGCCGAACGGGGTGGTCGCCGCGGACACGACGCCCATGGCAAGGCACGCGATGAGGCTCGCGCCAAGCTTGCGGACGACGATGAGGGGAACAACGCACTGCAGGAACCACAACCCGAGCGTCGCCGCGACGAGATAAACGTGGGCGATGCCGGCGAACACCTGCAGGTAGGTCAGGGGCACGATGATGAGAGACCCCGCAACGCCGATCGCGGCGGCGACGAGCATGTCGCGGGTGGATGGTCGGCCACCCGCTGCGACCGGTGCGACGTGCACCAACCACCCGTCATCCGTCTGCGACGCCACCGCGTCCCCGACTCCCCCTCCGGAGAGGGGTTCTCCGGTCGATCCACGTTTTCCGTTCATCGTCGCCGCCTCGCTTCCGTTGCCGATTCCCGATCGGGAACACCACCTGAAACAGCATTAGGTTAGGCAATGCTTATCGGCTTACACCAGGCTCAATTTACTGAAATTACCCCCGCCTCCCCCCGAACGAAAAACCGCCTTCCCAGCGTGCTCACACAGATTCGCCCCGTACTCGAGCGCGTCTTTGCAGGCGAGATTCTCTCCCGCACGCTGGTGCTGGACTCGCTCATCCACTACGAAGGTCCGACAAAACTGGCCGCCGCAGGTCGAGGCCGGGTCCTGAAGTGGATGCGCAACCGCGCCAAGAAGGACCCTGCTGCCCTGGTTGACGCAATTTTCGCCGCCCTTGCCGAGCGAATCGTCACGGTACCCGACACTGCGGCAGCAGAATTGGTCATTCCCCAGCTGGCGGCGAACATCAAAGCGCTTCAAGCACAGCGCGACACGATTGCCGGACAAGTCGAGGAGATGCTTGAATCGTTCCCTCTTGCCCAGGTCTTGATGTCGATGCCCGGCGTAGGCATCACGACTGCCTCTAACATCTTGTTGTCCATCGGCGATTGCCAGGACTTCGCCGATGCCGCGCACTTGGCCGCTTACGCCGGCATCGCGCCGACCACCCGGCAGTCGGGTACGTCGGTCCGCGGCGAGTTTCCCACCAGGACCGGCAATAAACAGTTGAAAAACGCGATGTTTCGATCGGCGTGGATCGCGTCGAACTGCCATCCCGCATCGCGCGACTACTACCTGCGTAAACGGGGTGAAGGACAGAAGCACAATGCCGCGGTGATGTGGCTTGCCCGGAGCCACTGCAACGTCATCTATCCCCTACCGCCCCGGCCCATGCATCCGCGCCGAAGCCGCGCAGAACCACGTCCACCAGCGGTAGGCGATAGCGGCCTCCCGCACCGAAAGCTCCGTCCCCCCCTCCCCTGCCCTCCCCATCGCCTCAACCCCCGTGGTTTAGGAGGGGGAAGAGGGCCTTCGAGGGCTCAGCAGCTCAAGCCCAGGACCGCCGACTTACAGCTCGTCGATGTGCTTGCGCTTCGGGTAGACCCGCGGACGAGCGCCTGCGATCTCCTCAGCAATGCGGATGACCTGGTTGGAGTAACCGAACTCGTTGTCGTACCAGACGTAGAGCACCAGGTGCTTACTGTTGGCAATGGTAGCCAGACCATCAACGATGCCAGCATGGGTGGAGCCGACGAAGTCGGTGGAAACCACTTCTGGGGAGTGGATGTAGTCAATCTGCTGGCGCAGAACGGACTTCAGGGAAACTTCGCGCAGGTAGTTGTTGACCTCGTCGCGGTCGACCTCAGTGTCCAGGGTCAGGTTCAGCACCGCCATGGAAACGTCCGGGGTGGGAACGCGGATGGCGTTACCGGTCAGCTTGCCCTCGAACTCCGGCAGAGCCTTGGCGACGGCCTTTGCGGCACCGGTCTCGGTGAGAACCATGTTCAGGGTGGCTGCGCGGCCACGGCGAGAACCCTTGTGGAAGTTGTCGATCAAGTTCTGGTCGTTGGTGAAGGAGTGAACAGTCTCGACGTGACCGAACTCGACACCCCACTTGTCATTGACGACCTTCAGCACCGGGGTGATGCCGTTGGTAGTACAGGAAGCTGCCGACAAAATGTTGTCAGATTCCTCAATGATGTTGTGGTTGATTCCGTAGACGATGTTCTTCACATCGCCCTTGCCTGGCGCGGTAAGTAGAACCTTGGAAACGCCCTTGGACTGAAGGTGCTGCGACAGTCCCTCGCGGTCACGCCAACGACCGGTGTTGTCAATGACAATCGCATCGTTAATGTCGTAGGCGGTGTAGTCAACAGTTGCCGGGTCATTGGAGTAAATGACCTGAATCGGGGTGCCATTTGCCCAAATAATGTTGTTTTCGCGGTCAACCGAGATGGTGCCGTCGAATGCTCCGTGGACGGAGTCACGGCGCAGCAGCGAAGCACGCTTGACGATGTCGTCCTCACCATTCTGGCGAACCACAATTGCGCGCAGGCGCGGGCCGTTGAACAGTGCCTCCCGAGCCAGCAGAATGCGAGCCAGCAGGCGGCCGATGCGGCCGAAACCGTAGAGGACAATGTCGGTCTTCGGGGTCTGTGTCCCGGCACCGATGACGTCGGCAAGCTCACGCTCGAGGAATGCGCGCAGATCGCCGCCTTCCTCTTCGAAGCTGGTAGCCAGGGCGCCCAGGTCAATGGAGGCGGTGCCGAGATCCATCTTCACCAGTTCCTGCAGAATCGGCAGGGTCTGACTCAGGGGCAGCTCCTGCGAGGTGATGCGACGGGCGTAGCGGTGCGACTTAATGATGCCGGTCTCGGTAACGTTTTCCAGTCGGCGGCCGAAGATTGAAGTCACGACATCATTGTTGCGGCGCAGTTGCCCCAGGAGGGGGATCATCTGCTCTGCAAGGCTGATGCGCTCATTCCAGTCATTGCGCTTGATGGGGGCCGAATCCGACATAAATCCTCCTGGCTTAAATGAATATGAGTTCCCCCTCAAAATACCCCGCACATGCTATTCACCGGCTATCGCCCTCAACTGGGTACCCCGTATTGTGGTCCAGCTTTCACCCAATCGGGGGAGACACTGGGAGACACCCCAAGGAAGAAAATTGAACCCTACTTACCCGTTAGAATAAGAGCCATGACGGAACCCCTGGATATCCAGCAGCAATCTCCCGCCCAGCCGCCATACCGCCTTGTAGTCACGGATATGGACGGGACTCTACTAAATGAAGACAAGGAAATCCCGGAGTCCTTCTGGCCGGTAGTCACCGAGCTGCTCGACCGCGGTGTCCACTTCGCTCCCGCGTCGGGCCGCCAGTACGCAACTCTGGCCGACCAGTTCGCCCCCATTGCACACCGCATCCCAATCATTGCGGAAAACGGCAACTATGTCGCGGATGCGGGCGAGGTGGTTTCGGTTACCAGTATCGACCACGACATCGTCACTCAGTTGGTACACGCGATCCGCCAGTTCAACGACAACCGTGTGGCGGCGGGCCGTACTCCCCTGTCGGTTATTATCTGCGGCGCTGCCAGCGCATACGTGGAGTTTTTCCCGCCGCATTTCAATATTCCGGAGGAAGTTCAGCAGCTGCAGTTCAACGAGGCCGCCAAGTACTACCTGAAGCTGCAGAAGGTCGATGATGTCATCGCCGCTGCCGCCGAGGACGGCATCGTCAAAATTGCCGCCTTTGATCCTTACTCCGTCGAAGAGGAATCGGCCGATTACCTGCGTTCCCAAAGCTCGCACTTGCGCGCGGTAGTCTCCGGTGCCCACTGGGTCGACCTCATCGATGCCAACACCAACAAGGGCACGGCACTCGCCGCCCTGCAGGAGGCCCTAGGTGTCTCTCCTGCCGAAACTGTCTGCTTCGTTGACTACCTGAATGATCTCGAGCTCATCGACCACGCAGGCCGTTCGTTTGCCATGTCCAACGGTCACCCGGAAATCAAACGCCGCGCCACCGACATCTCACCGTCGAACGCGGAGGAAGGCGTCATCACGACGCTGCGCGAGCTGTTCAACCTCTAACTGCAATTGACCCCTTACCCCACTGGAGCGGTAAGTTAGAAAGGTTGAACCCGATTCCCTTATTCCGATTTTCTTTTTAAGGAAAGCGTAGTTTCCCTGTGACCACTCTCGCCGAAGAAGCCGCACGCCGCCGCACATTCGCCGTCATCGCACACCCGGATGCCGGTAAGTCCACGCTCACCGAGGCGCTGGCGCTGCATGCTCATGTCATTAACGAAGCCGGTGCTGTCCACGGCAAGGCCGGCCGTAAGTCGACTGTGTCCGACTGGATGGACATGGAGAAGGATCGCGGCATCTCGATTGCCTCTTCCGCGCTGCAGTTCGAGTACCAGCCAGAGGGGCACGACGGCGAGCCGTACATGATCAATCTCGTCGATACGCCTGGTCACGCTGACTTCTCCGAGGACACCTACCGTGTGCTCACCGCTGTCGACGCCGCTGTCATGCTTGTCGACGGTGCCAAGGGTCTCGAGCCTCAGACGTTGAAACTGTTCCGGGTTTGTAAGTCCAACGGAATTCCCATCGTCACCGTCATCAACAAGTGGGACCGCCCGGGTAAGGCTCCCCTGGAGTTGATGGATGAGATTGTCGCGGAGATTGGTCTGCAACCGACTCCGCTGTACTGGCCAGTTGGTGAGGCCGGCGACTTCCGCGGCCTGTTGGAGCGTGGTGAGGACGGCCAGGCCAAGCAGTTCATTGGCTTCGAGCGCACTGCCGGTGGCGCCACTATCGCCGCTGAGCGTCACCTCACCCCAGATGAGGCCTCCGCAGAGCAGGGCGACGCCTGGGAGACGGCAGCCGAGGAGTCCGAGCTACTTTCCGCCGATAGCGCTGACCACGACCAGGAGATGTACCTCGCTGGCGACACCTCTCCGGTGATTTTCGCCTCCGCCATGCTGAACTGGGGTGTCCACCAGATCCTGGACACTCTCTGCGAGCTGGCTCCGGCACCTGGTGCCCGCGAGTCCGACCCGGCTGCCGTTGCCGCTGCAGCGGCTGGCGGCCAGGGGGCTATCGTCGAAAAGCGCGAACCGACGGATGATTTTTCGGGCGTCGTGTTCAAGGTGCAGGCGGGTATGGATACGCACCACCGCGACAAGCTGGCGTTCATGCGCGTTGTCTCTGGCGAGTTTGACCGCGGCATGCAGGTCACGCATGCGCAGTCGGGACGTAGTTTCTCCACAAAGTATGCTTTGACCGTTTTCGGCCGGACACGTTCGACTGTGGAGACGGCTTACCCGGGCGACATTGTCGGCCTGGTCAATGCGGGTTCACTGGCGCCGGGTGACACGATCTACGAGGGCCGCAAGGTTCAATTCAAGCCGATGCCGCAGTTCGCGCCCGAGCACTTCCGCACCCTGCGCGCCAAGAGCCTGGGCAAGTACAAGCAGTTCCGCAAAGCTGTCGATCAGCTCGATGCCGAGGGCGTGGTGCAGATTCTGCGCAACGATACCCGCGGCGATGCCGCCCCGGTGATGGCCGCGGTCGGCCCGATGCAGTTCGAGGTCATGATGGCACGCATGGAAAACGAGTACAACGTCGAGACCATCGCCGAGCCGATCCCCTACTCCGTCGCCCGCCGCACGGACGAAGAGACCGCGCCTGAGCTGGCAAAGCAGCGCGGCGTGGAGATCTTCACGCGTTCCGACGGCGCCCTCATCGCGCTCTTCGGGGACAAGTGGAAGCTGTCCTTCATTGAGAAGGAGCACCCGGAGTTCACGCTCGAGACGCTGGTCGCAGACTAGAGTTTTAAGGAGATTTCACCAACATTGAGCCAACCGGTTGAGCTTCCTCCACAACCAAGTGCATGGCAGCTTTTTACTGCCTTCCACTCCCGTGCACAGCGATGGCCAGGTGCCCTCCGCGCAGCACTCGCGCTATTCCTGCCGGGTGCCGTAGCACTTCTCACCGGACATGGCTCGGAGATGCTCCTTATCGCCGCTGGTGGTTGCGTGGTCATCTATGGCGAAGGCCACCCCTACCGCAGTCGTCTGCGCGTGATGGCCATCGCCGGGCTATGCCTGATCGCCGGAGTTATGTCCGGCAGTTTTGTCGGATCAGTGGTCCACGGTGAGATCGCTTCCGGCGGCAGTAATCTATGGCTGCTGCTCATCGCACTTTTTACCACGGCGTTGGCTACAGTCGGGGCCTTTATCCAAAACGCACTGCGCCTGCCACCACCAGGTTCATTCTTCATTGTGATGGTCTCAGGCGGTACCACAATGGTCGCCCGCCTTGGCTTCAACCCGGTTGAAACCGCCATGTGGGCTACCGTTGGTGTGCTTTCGGCGATAGTCATCGGCATGGCACCGCGGTTGTGGAATCCGCACGGCCCCGAGATGGCGGCCGTCCAATCCCTTGAATCAGCCATCGAGGCGATGGAAAAGTCAGACTCGACATCGTTCGCCGTTCATCACCAGGCGCAAACTGCACTCACCGACGCATGGGAATCGCTTGCCGACGCAGGCATCATCCGTGGCAGCAAAATCGTCAAGCCCTCCCATACGGAACTGGTCAACCGTGTCATTGCTGCTCATCAGCGGCTGATTGCTATCCGCGGCCGCTTGGGCGTGCACGGCAGCGCTGTGGACATCGTGGACACGCCTAACCTCTTCGACGAGACACAGACAACCATTCCACTCGCACGACCAAGCGTGAGTTACCGAATCTTCCGCTCTTTCGATCGCTATTCCCATGCGTCAATGACTGCGGCAAAGGTGGCTATTACTGGCGGCTTAGCTGGTCTCATCAGCGTGCTAGTCGGTCTTGACCGGCCTGACTGGGCGGTGGTCAGCGCATTGATGACTCTACAGTGGGGCCCCGACCGCACCGCCGGTTCGATTCGAGGGATTCACCGCATGGTGGGCTCGATTATCGGCATTTTCCTCTATGCGCTGCTCTTTTCCTTTGGCCTGGACAGCTGGACGCTACTTATCGCGCTTGCAGCCTGCCAATTCGGCGCGGAGATTCTCGTGGTGAAGAACTATGCGCTGACGACGATCGTCACCACTCCGCTGGCGCTGCTGCTGGGCGGAAATGTCGCTGGCGAGCTCACACCGATTGTGACCGATCGTGTTTTGGAAGTCGGTATCGCCTGCGCGTTGGCTCTCGCTGTCCTGCACTTCTGGCCGACCGAGAGCATTGAGAAGCACTACCTGCGTCATATTCCGCGCTGCTATCGACAGATGGGTGCTCTTCTCGGCGCGCTGCTAACCGGCACTCCGAATCAGGCGCTCGATATTCGTCGCGATCTCCAGTACGAGCTGCTCAGTGAGCGCCAGGCCATCTCGTCTCTGGCCACCAACGACCCCGAAATCGCCGCTCCGCACTGGGACGGCCATCGTCGCATTCGCACAGCTGGCTATTTGTTGCTGGACTACTGCCGTACGCATCCGGATATTAGGCCTTCTCGCGAGGAGATTTCCAAGCTCGCCGAAGTGGTTCAGGCAGCTAAGTCCAAGGAGCGCTAGTCCTCCGGCAGCGGGGGCTCCTTGCGTAGGTCGCGGGCGGTTGCCCGCCGTACCTCGCGCGGTTGCTCCTCCGAGCCCCGGGAACGGAACTTGGACGCAATGTCTTTCAACGAAGACGACAGCGGCGGCAGCTTCTCTAGCGCGTCACGGCCCGCATCCCACGCATCGGTAGCGATATTTTCCGCTTTCCGACGGAACTTGCGGACCTTCTCCTCGCGCTGACGCTTAGTTTCTGCCGCGTCATTTTGCCGCTCGCGCTCACGCTCAAAGGCGGCGACATCGCGGGCCTCCGCGTCGGAAAGCCTCTTTGAAGCGTGTGCCGCGGCGTCCCACGACTCCTCCAGCGACTCCGCGAGGTGCAACATGGCATCGATGCGCTTTTCAACTTCGCGCAACTTCTCGCGGTAGCCCCGTTGAATGTCGTAGCGGCGCATGATGCGGCGGGCACGAGTGGCCTCATTGCGCCAGGTGATGATTGCGCCCTCAGAAATCGACTCATCGACGACGAAACGCATCGTCCACGGGTCGACATCAACGCTGGCCAGATTGTTGCGTACCCGCTCCTCGCGGTCGAGGACGTCCTGCACGAGACTGCGGGCACGCTCTTCGGCTTGATGGGCGCGGTTGGTACGGGAGTTATCTGGTCGGAAGCTCACCTGGACTATCCTACCGCTCGGCTGCTGCCAAAGCCGGTACTTGGTCGGTCGCGGAGCTCTTCTGCTGGTCATTGTCGCTCTGGTGCTCGAGGCGAACCCAGGAGACAAAGCCCCAAATAACGAAGCATCCGTAGAAGAGGTACAGCGCCGCCGACGGGTAGTAGCCACCCTTGAGCAGCAACGGCACTCCCACGGCATCAACGGCAATCCAAATTAGCCAGAATTCGTTCCACCCGCGGGCCATACCCCAGGTCGCCAACATCGAACCGACGAAAATCCAGGCATCGGCCCATGGCCCCCACGAGCCCAGCATCTCAAAGATATTGGCACAAATCACAGTGGCGAAGATAGCCACGGTAATCATCCCAATGCGTTCCGATGCCGTCGCCCACCGAGGCTCAATTGCGACCTCGTCACCGCTCTGATTGCGGCTCTTGACCCAGCTGAACCATCCGTAGAGACTGACGACGATAAACATGACCTGACGCCCCGCCTGGCCATAGAGATCAAGATTTTGCGGCGTGTGGAAAACTCCGCCGAGGAAGACGGTAAACAGCAAGGCATTTCCGATAATGCCGACCGGCCAAGCCCATACCTTCCGTTTCATACCTAGGAAGGCACACGCCAGGCCAAAGAGGTTACCGACAATTTCTCGAATCAAGATTGGTGCTCCCGCCACACTGAGCTGTGCAGTGAGGAAACCCACCAAAAAATCCGACACGTATTCCACGAATTATTCAACTCCTTCTCTTTCATCCGGACTATGACCGTCGGTTTCGGATTCCAACCGAAATCTGCTTGTCCCCTACCTGACGACCCTTCTGGCCACAGGTAGGGCGCTCGTGGACTTGTCTGCGTCAGCCGCAGCATCACCACCGGTGAGGAATTTCACCTCGCCCTGAGAATGCGAGTTCAACGTTAGCACTGTCGCCTTGCGCGCATGTGCATTTTATTCAATGAGGTTTCAATATGAGGTTCTAATACAGCCTCGACATAATTACGCATCTACAATGCGTAGTATGAGCCAAAAGCCCCGCCAACCACGTCCTCCCCGCCCCGCCCGCCGCTCCCATCACAAGCGCTCCGCTGGCTGGGTTCCGGACCAGCACGGCGCCTGGTTCATGGTCACCATTCCCCCGCTGACCGCTCTCGCCCTCACCCCCACATGGACAGGCCTTGCCGTCACCGCGACCTGGCTGCTCGGCTACTTCGCATTCTTCGCCGTGAGCGTCTGGCTCCGCTCTCGTCGCCAACGCCGCCACCTCGCACCCGCCGCCACGTACACCGCGCTCACTGCCGTCGCCGGCTGCATCACACTGCTTGCCGACGTTTCCCTCCTCACCTGGGTCGCCCTCATTGCCCCTCTTGCCGCTATCGCTATTTGGGAGACCTACCGCCGCCGACCGCGCTCACTTCTCTCTGGTGTCTCCACCGTTCTGGCCGCTAGCCTCATGGTGCCTATCATCGCCGGACCAACCCCGAAAGCTTGGGCAATTGCGGCTATCTACGCTGGATATTTCGTCGGCACCGTGCCCTATGTAAAAACTATGATTCGCAAGCGCGGCAACCGCCAGTGGCTCATTGGCTCGGTCACGTATCACGTTCTCATTACCGCCGTGGCCATCATCGGGTGGCTCCTCCTCCACGACCGGAACCTCATCAGCATCGGTGTGCCCATCGTCGCAATTGGGCTTCTCATCAGGTCTTTTACCATGCCAATCTCCGGCGCTCGCCGCGCTCGGCCGTGGACTCCGAAACAGGTCGGAATTCTCGATGCCTTCTTTGGAGTCGCCGTCGTCCTGGCTGCGTGGTAAAAACGACGGCGGGGACATACTTTGGGGATTTTTGGGGAGGGGATGAAGTCTATGGCTTCCACCAAACACGCAGTCAATCACGCAGTTTCCGTCTCAGACTTGGCCGCTAGCCTGAACTCGCGGCAGGCACCACAGTCGGGCTGGCGCAGCTGGGTTCATAAGGCCACCTGGGGCGCAATTTCACCGCGGGAATCATCGTCGGCACGCAAGCAACGCGAGCTGATAGAGCGGGTGCGACAGCCTATCTACGGTGACTACAACATCGCTGTTGTCAGCGTGAAGGGCGGCGTTGGCAAGACGTCGACAACCATGTGCCTGGGCGCCACGCTTGCAAGCCTGCGCAGTGACCGAATCGTCGCAATCGACGCGAATCCGGACTTTGGCACCCTCGGCGCACGCGTCACCGCGGCCAATCCCGCATCAATTCGCGATCTGCTCCGAGCCCCGGATACGGACAAATATGCGCAGGTCCGCGCATACACATCTCACACTCCATCGCGCCTGGAGGTTGTCGGCAGCGACCAAAACCCGACATCGACGATCGCGCTTTCCGACGGTGAATACTGCGCAGCCCTCGACATCCTTCGGCGTCATTACAATGTGAGCCTGACTGATTGCGGTACCGGCCTGACGCAGCCCATCGCCGCTTCGATTCTTTCTGCGGCCAATTGCCTGGTGCTGGTCACCACGCCTGCACTGGACGGCGTGAAAAGCGCCTGGACGACATTGGACTGGCTTTCAGCGCACGGCTTCGAACGGCTGGTCTCTACCACTGTCGTGGTGGTCAACGAGCTAAATAAACAGGGACTGTCCACAGAGACCGTGCACGAGTTATTTGCCCAGCGCTGCCGCGCAGTACAGGTCATCCCCTACGATCCGCATATCGCGAATGGTGCCAATATCGAGCTGGACAATCTCCAGCCCGCCACCACCCAGAGTTATCTCGAATTGGCGGCCATGATTGCCGATGATTTCGCGCCGACGACTGGCCGCCACAGCTTTGTCTAACGCATAGCCAGCTAACGAAGGTGCTGTCGAATCTCTTCGACATCAACTTCCTGCACGGTAGCGGGCTTAAAGGCGGCGTCGCGGTCCTTATCCACCAACACTGCCCGCACGCCCTCGGCAAAATTGGGGTGCTGACGCATGTAAGCGCCAAGCTTCATCTCCCGGTCTAGCGCCTCCTGCAAGGTGACCTCGTGGGCCGAGTTAGCCGCATAGAGTTCCACGGCCGCTACGAGACTTTCCGGGTTGGCGGGTGCCAGCAGGTCGCGAAAAGTCTCCACTGTTGACGATGCACAAGAGCCCGCCTCAGCGGCTTCGTTGAGAGCTCGCTCAATCTCCGCCCAGGTATCAGCCCCAAAGCAAGCCTCAATGCAGTCGCTCCACTCGGCCAACTGCGGATCCCCGAGCAGATCACGAGCCTCAGCTGAGTCCACATCGAGCGCATACTCCGCGAGCGCCGAATCAATTCCATCGCGGTCCAGAGCCGCAACAAACTCGTCCAGCTGCGCGGATGGCACCGCATGTGTCGCCCATCCAGACCACAGCATGTCCGCCGCAGTTAGGCGGTAACCGGTCAGCCCGGTAAACCTCGCGATTGCCGACGAGGGCCCTCCTAACCGCGTGTTCACATGCTGCGAAAAGTGGGTAATGCCAACGTCGGGAATAAAGCCGATTGCCATTTCTGGCATGGAAGCGCTGGCACGCTCGGTCACGATTCGGTGGGAGCCGTGCATGGAAACACCAAGGCCACCGCCCATAGCGATGCCATCAATAATCGCGATATATGGCTTGGACTGCGCGAATTCCGCAATCATCGCGTTCATCTCGTACTCATCCCGGAAAAACTCCTCCCCCTGCTCCGGAACGCCATCGAGCACAGCCTGCCGAACTGCGCGCACATCACCACCGGCACAAAACGCCTTGGGGTGACCGGATGAAACAACAATGTGGTCCACCGAGTCGTCGTCACGCCATGCGCGGAGCCCCTCGACGACCTCGGTGACCATATCCAAATCGAGCGAATTAAGTGCCTTCGGCCTATTCAGCCGAAGGTGACCAGATCGCCCGTGGACTTCTCGCAGCACCTTCGGCTCATCGACCTCGGTGCGTGCAGTGCCAGAACCGTTATCAGTAGCAGTCATGTCACCCAGTGTGACACAGATAACTAACCAGGGAAAGGTTCTGACGGGAAGGTTCTGCTGCGAAGGTTCTGACGACCAGAACCTCACTGAGACTAAGGAGCTACTTCTTCTTGCTCTTCTTGTCCTTTTTGCCCTTCTTGTGCTTCTTGCCCTTCTTATCGGACTTGCCTGCGCCCTTTACGCGGTCAGCCTCGAGATTGGCGGCAACGTCCGGCACATAGCGGAACTCCGTGCGCGGCGGACGCTCGTAGCTTCCCTCCGACTCCGGACGCTCCGGGATTTCCGGAACATCGCGGTGAATGCGCTCGTACGGAATGGTCGTCAACAGGTGGTTGATGACATTGATACGCGAACGCTTCTTATCCTCAGACTCAACCGTGAACCACGGTGCGGACGGGATATCGGTGTGGATGAACATCTCATCCTTTGCACGGGAGTAATCCTCCCAGCGGGTGATGGACTCCAAATCCATCGGCGAGAGCTTCCAGCGGCGCAGCGGATCCTCACGGCGGGACTTGAAGCGGGCAACCTGCTCCTCGTCCGACACAGAGAACCAGTACTTACGCAGGATAATGCCATCTTCGACCAGCAGACGCTCAAAAATCGGCGCCTGATGCAAGAAGCGACGGTACTCCTGGGAGGTGCAGAAGCCCATGACCCGCTCAACGCCGGCACGGTTGTACCAGGAGCGGTCGAAAATCACGATTTCACCAGCAGTCGGCAGCTTTTCGACGTACCGCTGGAAGTACCACTGACCCTGCTCACGGCTAGTTGGGGCCGGCAGAGCCTCAACACGGCAGGTACGGGGGTTCAGGTACTGCGTGATGCGCTTAATGG
Source organism: Corynebacterium sp. LK10 (assembly GCF_008042455.1). Classification (NCBI taxonomy): domain Bacteria; kingdom Bacillati; phylum Actinomycetota; class Actinomycetes; order Mycobacteriales; family Corynebacteriaceae; genus Corynebacterium; species Corynebacterium sp. LK10. The sequence continues at coordinate 12,109 of NZ_NOVT01000002.1, read as the reverse complement.
CCGACCCCTTGCCGGCAGCGTCACGCCCCTCCATCACGATGACAATTCGGGCACCGGTTTCTACTACCCACTGCTGCATTTCGACGAGCTCTGCCTGGAGCTTTTTAAGCTCGGCCTCATAAGCCTTCTTGTCGAGCTTCGGTGGGCGCTGGACGTCGTCATTATTCATAGTCCACAGTTTACCCGGCAGGGCGCGACGACCCTATTCGCCGGGTTTAACCGCGGGGCCTAATAGCTAACCTTTTTGCAACCCTAGTCGCGTGAGTAAAGACGCAGCGTGACCTGCGCAACAAGCCCAGCGAAGACCATGCCAATAACGACCACGATCGGCGCCACCACACCGATATCGCCGTTGGTCAGCGGCGCCAGGAGCTGTGCCTTGTACAGGTTACTCAGCGCCGGATCGATGACCGTCGCCTTGCCCAGGAACAGCGCACCAATGGCCAGCACACCACCAATCAGCGACGCAATCACAGCCTCGAGGACGAACGGCGCCTGCGTGAACCAACGGCTGGCACCGACCATGCGCATAATCTCAACTTCCTTACGACGCGAGAACGCCGCAATCTGCACCATGTTCGCAATCAGGAACACAGCGGCAACGGCCTGCACCGCAGCCAGCAGGAAGGTCGCATTTCGCACCGAATCCAAGTTCTGAGCTGCAGTACCGATCTCTTCATGCTGGTCAGTAACGTGGTCGACCTGTGGCAGCTCCCGAATCGGATCGAGCGGGCTGACATCGGTCGGATCGCTCAAACGCACCATCACGACAGCCGGCAGCGACTCCGGCGTCGCATTTTCCACGAGCACGGGGTCACTGTCCTTGAACATCTCCACGAAGTGGTCAAAGTTTTGCTGACGATTTCGGAAGGTCACCGAATCAATGCCGTCAGCCTCTTCAAGCTTGCCGACGACGTCAGCGCACTCCGGCGAGGAGCAAGTTTGGTCTTCGGCTGAGATTTGTTCATTCAGCTCAATCTGCACTTCTACTCGATCGAGATAGAGATCCTTCGTGCGGCTGGTCTGCTCAGTAACCAGGATGCCCGTCGCAAGCAGCGCCAACGACACCGCAGTCGTAATAATCATCGCGATGGTCATCGTGATGTTTCGGCCCAAGGAGGAGAAAGCCTCACCGAGGACAAAGCGAGTCTTCATAGGTCAGTAATACCTTTCGAATGAGTTCTTCTACCGATGGACTGTCTGCTAATTGTTCAGGCCGTAAACACCCGTGGCGTCGTCACGCACGAGACGCCCAAGCTCCAGCTCCAGCACGCGGCGACGCATGGAGTCCACGGCATCGTTGTCGTGAGTCGACACAATAACGGTCGTGCCCATGCGATTGATGCGGTCAAGCAAGAGCATGATGTCACCGGAGGTGCTTGGGTCCAGGTTGCCGGTGGGCTCGTCGGCAAGCAAGATGAGCGGGCGGTTGACGAAGGCGCGAGCGATGGCGACGCGCTGCTGCTCACCACCCGACAACTCATGCGGGTAGCGGTTTTCCTTGCCCGAGAGCCCGACCATTTCGAGCGTTTCCGGAACTGCCTTGTCGATTTTCGCCTTCGGCTTGCCAATTACCTGCAATGCGAACGCGACATTTTCGTACACCGTCTTCTTTGGCAGCAGGCGGAAGTCCTGGAAGACGTACCCCACCTTTTGACGCAATTTCGGGATGTTGCGACGAGAAATCTTGGTTAGATCCTGGTCTGCAACTGTCAGTTTTCCTGAATCCACTTTCTCTTCACGCACCATAAGGCGCAGGAAGGTCGACTTACCAGAGCCCGACGGTCCAATGAGAAAGACAAACTCACCTTTATCTATGTGGACTGAAACGTCGTCGAGAGCTGGTCGGCTAGAAGTCGAATAGGACTTGGTAACCCCGTCGAAAGTGATCATAAGTAGACACTCTAATCACTTAAGCCACTCAAGTCACTCTGGAATGCGTTGAATTGGGCGCTGGAGTAGCGAGGCTGCGGGACCGGGAGGCGTTGCCCCCCCCCAGAGCGCGCGACCACACGGAAGTGCACACTACGACAGTATTCGAAACTATTTTCCCCAAAATCTTTCAATCACCCTTTACTTCGCTTACCTGTTCGATTAAAATGAGCGATGAAAGATTAAACGCGAGGATTAAAAACACCAAATAACGTCGCCGAGCTGCTTAAAGCTCGGAAAATTGACGCTCAGAGTTAGTCGAAAATATTTTCACTACCTCTTCCTTATTTCAACATTTCAACGTCCAGGCCTTATCTTTCAGGGGGATTCATCAATGGCCAGCGGGGAACATATACCACGGAAACGCACTTACGCTGCGGCGATGGAAGCAACAGCGCCACGCTTTCACCATGAGATTTCTCAAACAGCACCAGCACGTCTTGGAATTGACCGTAATCGAGCTGATCTGCAGCTTGCCCTTGCTTGTGTTCCGTCTTCTTCAACAAAAGATGTCGAAGATTACATCGCCAAAATCGCTCCAGCTCTTGGCATGTCGCGCGGGAGAACACTCCAGTACATCGATATCGGGATGCAGCTAGAGCGGCTCCCGCGGTTGAAAGAGCTTCTGCTCAAACGCGCACAGCTACCGCTTCCCCACATGCGGGTCATTGCCACAGCCATCCTCCCCTTGGATGACGCCTCTACTGTGAAATATTTCGAAGACCATCTCCTCGAACTGATCACGCCGAGAGTCAATGGTGAAGTTCTTCGCGGAGTTCGGAGTCTTCAACAGAATATTCAGCGATTTATTAATGAAGTCAGCCCGCTATTGCGCCCTAAAAATGAGTACGACCCGCCGATTACTTCGTTTCAAAAAGGCATCGAGCAAAAAGCTGGCGAATCTATAAAGTTCGAGTTAAAGGACAACCTCACTGAAGTCACCATGGAACTGATGCCTGAGCGGGCAATTGAGTTTCAGAAAGTCTTGGAAGAAATTGCCGCTGATCAGGACTGCGACTTCGTCGAGGCTTTTTCACACCTTCTGCACGGGACTGCTCAGGTCACCGCCACATTGAATCTGTACTGCCCACTTACTCAAGACAAGCCGCAGGAGGCATGGATCGGCGGTCTGGGGTGGATCAACAAAATCGCCACTGAATCCTGGCTCGATCGAGTCACTAGCATCCGGCTACTAGCGGATGAGAAAACGGAAAAGTACTCGCCAACAGAGCGACAGCGTACTTACGTCCAAGGTAGAGACGGCACCTGCCGCTTTCCCGGATGCGATGTCGATGCGACGAAGTGCGACATCGACCACATTCAGCCGTATAACCACGAGAATCCCGAAGAAGGTGGCCAAACCGAAACGCCCAACCTCCATTGCCTATGCCGCCGCCACCACAATCTAAAAACGGCCGGTCTTTGGAATGTCGTGCGCGATATCGACGGCGTGGAGTACTGGACCTCCGCCACTGATCAAAGCACCGAAAGAGCTGCCCTTATCAGCACAGAGTCGGGGCCGCTCGCCGGCCACGGTCGCTACTCTTTCGACCTGCGCAAGACAAAGAAAGCACAGACACTCAAGGAGTACAACGAGCAGAGGTTGGAAAACCTCCGCGAATCACAGGAGCTGACAAATCAGGCTCGCGAAGAACTGGGAATGAACAAAAACGAGAGAAACGGAGAAGCCGACGAACCCACCACACCGGAAACACCCGAGGCACCGGAAGCGCCCGAAGACGAACCGCCCTTCTAGCGCTACTCGCCTTCGGACTGCTGAGCCATGCGCCAGCGAATACCGGCCTCGATGAAACCGTCTAGGTCACCGTCGAGGACCGACTGTGGGTTGTTGACTTCGTATTCGGTACGCAGATCCTTGACCATCTGGTACGGGTGCAGCACATAGGAGCGCATCTGGTTACCCCACGAGGCATTGCCGCCTGCGCCGAGAGCATCCAGCTCCGCGCGCTCTTCCTGGCGCTTCTTCTCCAGCAACTTCGCCTGCAGAACTCGCATGGCAGATGCCTTGTTCTGGTGCTGGGACTTCTCGTTCTGGCAAGTCACCACGATGCCGGTCGGGACGTGCGTAAGCCGGACCGCGGAGTCCGTGGTGTTCACCGACTGCCCACCTGGGCCGGAGGAGCGGTAGACGTCGATACGCAAATCTGACTCGGGGATGTCGATGTGATCCGTTTCCTCCACAACCGGCAGCACCTCGACCTCAGCGAAGGAAGTTTGGCGGCGCCCCTGGTTGTCGAAAGGACTAATACGAACCAGACGGTGCGCGCCCTGTTCGACCGAGAGGGTGCCGTACATGTACTCGCCATGGACGACGAAAGTAGCGGACTTAATACCGGCCTCTTCGGCGTAGGATGTGTCGTAAACCTCGACCTTATGCCCGTGCTTGTCGGCCCAGCGCAGGTACATGCGCATGAGCATCTCGGCCCAGTCAGCGGCATCCACGCCACCGGCACCAGAGCGGATGTTGATGACCGCCTCACGCTCGTCGTAAGGCCCCGAAAGCATAGTCGTGACCTCGAGGGATTCGATGTCGGCACGCAGCTCAGCGCGTTCGGCATCGGCCATCTCGACGGCGTCGGGGTCGCCCTCCTCTTCCGCGAGTTCGTACATCACGGAGAGATCGTCGAGGCGCCCGCGCAGCGAGTCGATCTTTTTCTTCTTCGCCTGTGCCTGCGATAGTGCGCTGGTGACCTGCTGCGCGTGGTCGGGGTCGTCCCACAGCGACGGGTCGGCGGCCTGGGCTTCCAACTCCCTGATCCGGTCGGAAAGCTCGTCGACATCAACCACCTTCTCAATGGTGGTCAGCGTCGCGTCGAGTTCTTTGAGGTCAGCATTCAGATCCGGGTTCACGGGTACTACCTTAGCTATACCGCCTGTTTCGGTGCACAATAGGACGTATGTCTGAATCCACCGCCAGCCAAGATTCCAGTCAAGACCTAGAACTCTTCCTCTCCCAAGTATCCGAGTCGATTGTGGCATCGGATACCAGTGTTGCGGTTGCCATCGTGAAGCGTGCCGCTACCATTGCCGCTCGTACGCGCGACGAAGGCCTGGTCACGGAGTACAAGACATCGATTTCCGACGTCGTCACCGCGGCCGACCGCGCAGCGGAGAAATTCGTCGTCGAGGCTTTGGCCGCGCTCCGCCCGGAGGACGGCATTCTTGGCGAGGAAGGGTCAGCGAAGGAGTCCCAGTCTGGTCGCACGTGGGTGATCGATCCTGTCGATGGCACCTACAACTTCACCACTGGTTCGGACTACTGGTGCAGCGCATTGGCGCTGGTTATGGGCGATGCGAACAATCCGGATGAGGTCGTCCTCGGCGCGGTGCACCGCCCGGCAACGGGCGAGAGCTGGATTGGTGGCCCCAATCTCCCGACCACTCGCATCAACCTCGATGGCACTGTTGATGACCTCCGGGTCACTGACCGCCCCCTCTCGGAAGTCTGCGCAGCGACCTACCTCCACACCACGGTGGTGAGCTCGAGCGAGGAATCCGAGGCCACGGCTACAAAGTCCTGGCTGGATGCGGTGTCCCGCAGCGCTACCTGGCGCATGCTGGGCTCAGCGTCGGTGGATATGGCAGGCGTTGCCGACGGCCGCATCGGCGTATGGTTCCAGCGCGACGTCGCAGCCTGGGACTGGCTGCCTGGGTATGCGCTTATCTCGGGCGCAGGCGGCGAATGTACGTCGGTGGGGCGCTGGAAGCTTGCGGGCTCGAGTGGCCAGGTCGCAGAGCTGAGTGAGGTTCTGCGCTAGAATTTCGGCCATGACCACCTCTTACTCCGAAGATCTCGCCCTCGCACTCTCGCTTGCCGACGCAGCCGACGACCTCACGATGTCCCGCTTCGAGGCGGCCAATCTAATCGTCGAGTCCAAGCCCGACCTGACTCCGGTCTCCGATGCCGATATCGCGTGCGAGAAGCTGCTCCGCGAGATTCTGTCGGACAAGCGCCCGAGCGATGAAGTTCTCGGCGAAGAATTCGGCGGCGAAGCTGTGTTTGAGGGGCGCCAGTGGGTCATCGACCCCATCGACGGCACTAAGAACTTCGTGCGCAATGTCCCGGTCTGGGCCACCTTGATTGCCCTGCTGGAGGACGGCAAGCCGGTTGTCGGCGTAGTCTCTGCCCCAGCACTGGGCCGTCGCTGGTGGGCATCCAAGGGCGACGGCGCATTCAAGCGCACCCACGTCGGTGGCCGGGAAGCCGCTCAGCGCCGCATTGAGGTCTCGAAGGTGGCAGACATCGCGGACTGCTCAATTTCCAACTCTTCGCTCACCGGCTGGGCCGAGCGCGACCTGCGCGACAACTTCATCGGTCTCACCGATGATGCCTGGCGCCTGCGTGGCTATGGCGACTTCTTCTCCTACTGCCTGGTAGCCGAGGGTGCGGTCGATGTCGCCGCAGAGCCGGAGGTTTCCCTGTGGGACCTGGCAGCGCTTGCGATCCTGGTGGAGGAAGCTGGCGGCCACTTCACTTCCCTAGTGGGAGTCGACGGGCCGCACGGCGGGGACGCAGTTGCGACGAATGGGGTGCTTCACGACGCCGTCGTCAAGCGCCTGGGCGGGTAAACAGGGTTTTCCAACCTATCGCAATTTGCGACGAGCGGCTCACTATCTCCCGTCCGCGTGACCGATATCCAGGATACGTCGCAGCTCAGCAAATACCTCAGGGCGTACCTCATGGGTTACCACCCGTCCACTCTTAGACCTAGTTAGCAGCCCGGCATCCGCCATGGTCTTTAAATGATGCGACACCGTCGGCTGACTAAGCCCAGAAACAGCGGCCAGCTCCCCTACGGTCATCGGACTACAGCCAGCGGCAGCGAGCTGAGACAAAATTTGCAGGCGCGCCGGTTGCGCCAGCGCTTTGAAGAGCGTTGCCGCAGCCTGCGCTTCCGCCGCGTCGAGAGGCCGACCGCCAAGTGCACAGCATTCTGAGATTTCGTCCATACCCGTTGAGGCTACACGGCCTCCCCTCTAAATATATTGACAATCATCGATATATTGATTACACCGGAAACTATGACACAGACTACAAAGTCACTCAGCTTCCTAGACCGCTTCTTGCCGCTATGGATTGCAGCTGCAATGGCAATTGGCCTCATTCTGGGCAAAATTGCACCGTCACTTGTGAACTGGCTGGCAGAGGCAAAAATTACGACAATTTCCGTACCAATCGCCATCGGATTGCTGGTCATGATGTACCCACCGCTCGCAAAGGTTCGATACGACAAAACGGGCAAAATTTTGACATCAAGGAAGCTGATGGGCATCACAGTCTTCCTCAATTGGATTCTCGGCCCCGCACTGATGTTCACCCTTGCCTGGATATTCCTCAGTGATAGTCCAGAACTGCGCACTGGCGTGATCATCGTCGGTCTCGCCCGCTGCATTGCAATGGTTTTGGTCTGGAACGACCTATCTTGCGGCGATACTGAAGTCGCTGCCGTATTGGTGGCCGTCAACTCGCTATTTCAAATTTTCATGTTCGGCGCTCTAGGGTGGTTCTACCTGCAGATTCTGCCCTCCTGGTTGGGACTGGAAACCACTTCCGCCACCTTTTCTTTTTGGGCAATCGCACTATCTGTAGTGGTATTCCTCGGTATTCCGCTTCTGGCTGGCGCGGCATCACGCATAATTGGTGAACGCACCCGTGGTCGCGACTGGTATGAAAATGAGTACTTGCCCAAAATCTCACCATTGGCACTTGCCGGCCTTCTATACACAATCGTGTTGCTCTTTGCGCTTCAGTCACAGCAGATTCTTGAGAATCCCTGGACCGTTGCGAAAGTGGCACTACCACTAGTGATCTACTTCCTCGCCATGTTCGCGATCGCTCTCACTTCGGCCAAGGCCGCGGGCATGAACTACGCAACCTCCGCATCGATTGCCTTTACGGCCGCCGGAAATAACTTCGAGTTGGCAATTGCGGTTGCGATTGGCACCTTCGGCCCATTGTCCCAGCAAGCACTTGCGGGAACGATTGGACCACTTATTGAAGTACCCGTACTCGTTGCACTTGTCTACGTCACCCGCTGGCTCGGGCCGCGCCTTTTCCCTAATGACCTTTCCGTACCGGACAAACTATAGAAAAAGGATTCTGAAATGAAGGAAATCCCGAAGGTACTTTTCATCTGCGTGGCAAATGCCGGTAAATCCCAGATGGCCGAGGCCATTGCGCGTGCAAAATATGCCACGCAGTTCATCGCCCTTTCAGCAGGAACGAACCCCAAAACTACTACCAATGCGCTTGCAGCCAAATCAGTTGCAGAAATCGGCGCCTCTATGGACAGTGCATCACCAAAGCCCATTGCCCCCACGATTCTCCGGACTGCAGATCGTGTTGTCATCATCGGCGATGCCGCTCATGTAGAGCTCCCCTCGGACGCTCAAGGCTCACTCGAGCGTTGGCTTACTGACGAGCCCTCAAAACGAGGCATCGACGGAAAAGAACGCATGGACCTGATTCGCGATGACCTCGAGCGCCGTATCGACGAGTTAGCTGTCGAACTCCGTTCCACTAAGAATCCCTAAGCGGCAGAATCCAACAAAAGCCGCCTTATCGCCAGCGTAAGCCACACGACTGCGCCGACGCCTGCGATGAGACCGAGGAGCAGGAACATCAGGCCGACTGCCCAGAGCCCGGTGGTGTCGTCAGTGCCGGCGATGATGCTCCAGCACAGGGCATAGCCGGCGACCGCTGCCCACCACGTGGGCAGAAGGTTCAGAGTTGGGGCGGGCACGCGCATCATGGCAGAGGCAGTAAGGATGACCATCGCGAAGCCACTGCAGAAAACCTGCCATGGCGAGTAGTCGTATTCGCCCTCGAGCGTCCACGCGAGCGTACAAAAGCAGATTAGGAATGCTGCGACAAAGACGAAAATCGTGTGCCCAAATGCGATACGCTCGCCGTATTTTTTGGCCAACCATGCGGCACCCACCCATGCGAGAGCGGTGGGGATGGCAATGATTAATAGGTACGCGAGGAAGACGCCTGGCACCTCTGCCCAGGTGAAACTCGTCAGCATCGATGTCATGCCACCAGGTTACGCCTGCCTCTTAGCTTTTTGAGCGCGCTAGTTTCCCAGTAAAAACACAGACGAAACACCATGATTTACACATAGTCACTTAATGTATTGTCAGGTTCGGTTGCTACAACTAGAAAGTCGTTTTCAATACGCCGTTTGTAGAGAGTGCTTTTTACCAAAGAGCACCTCCCTATAAGTTGTAGTAAAGGAGAAATCCGGGGTGAATAAACCTACCCGAATTGTGGGGCTCGATATAGCGCGCTCACTCGCCATCATCGGCATGATCATTGTCCATATGGCCTCACTACTTTGGAGCACAAAGGTTGTGCTCTCTGGCCTACCCTCATCACTGTTCGCCATTATCGCCGGCGCCACAATGATGATCATCGGCCGCAATTACAGCAGCACTACCTTCTTGCGCTTGATCACTCGCGGCGCCCTAATCATTCTCATCGGCCTGGCACTATTGCCGGTGGGTGGAGAAATTCAGGTGGTCCTCGTCATCATGGGCCTGGTAATGATGCTGGTTTCCTGGATGCCAGCGCTCGGAACCTGGTGGCGAGTCGGCTTCTTCATCGCCGCCACCATCGCCGCCACAATTAAGTACGCGCCTATGACGCTGCCGCAGATCTATCCGCTACTCGCGTGGATCGCATATTTCATCGGCGGCATGCTGCTTTACGACGTCTACCTACGCCGTCGCCTGCAAGACACTTCCACCTCTGAGAACAGCGCCAATGCTCGGTTGAGCTGGATTGTCACCGCTGTCAGTGCTGTCATCACGGCCGTCGGCATGTACTTCCGATTTGATCCCGAGATTGCTGGCTGGCTCCGTTTTACCGGACACACTGGCGTCTTCGGAGAAATCATTCTCTCCGTCGCAGTTGCCGCCATTGTCCTGCACTTGTGCCTTTTCATAGGCGATCGCTTCCCAGCTGTGGTTTACCCATTCGCGGCTATGGGAACAATGTCGCTGACAATCTACATCCTGCACGTTCTCACCGCGTTTTATTGGCAGCAGAATGTTGCATTGCATTCCACGTTGTCTGCAGCAGGTTTCATCGTATTCTTCCTCGTCATCGCTAGCCTCTGGAAGAAATTTGTCGGACAGGGCCCTGCCGAAAAACTCGTTGCCACCGCAATCAAGGGCATTGTTCCTTCTGGGAAAGGGAAATAACCGTGAAGAAAACATCTTTTTCCATCGCAGCAATTGTTAGCAGCACCCTGCTTCTATCTGCGACTCCAGCTCTTGCATTGGAAAACGGCGAACCCGCACCCGCCAATGCTGAAAGCAGTTCTGTGGCCGCGCTAAAGATTGGCAAAATCGGTAATTTCGGTGACTGCACCGGCACGCTGGTTGCCGACCAGTGGGTGCTCACCGCACGCCACTGCCTGGAGTCTGTGAACAACGAAGGGACCCAGGCCCGCATCGGTGGAAAGGTCTACGATGCCGATTCTTGGGCGCTTTCTCCAATGTCTGATGCGGGATTGCTTCACCTGACCGAAAAGGTCACCGACGCAACCCCGGCGAAGGTCTCCCGCGATATCCCCACACCTGGACAGACGGGAACTCTCTACGGCTGGAGCAGCAGCTCGTCCATGGCACGATCCGGGCAGCTTCCGATGACCAAGATGGTCGTCAATGAGCTGCTGGGAGGAGGCCCCACTGAAGGAACCCCAGGTGAGGCTGCGCCTGGTGGTGCTGTTCCGGGTGACGCTACTCCAGGCGAAGCTGTTCCGGGTGAGGCTATTCCGGGCGGCGCTGTTCCGGGTGACGCTATGGAATCAATGGAGATGCAACCAGGAGCTGCCATGCCAGATGACTCCAAAACCGAGTCGATCCCGGCAGGGATAGAAAGTATCCCAGCCGACGCTGCCATGATGCCAATGATTCAAAGCGCCATCCTGGACGCACATTCCGTTTCCGGCGCGGGTATGCAGGGAGGCGACTCCGGTGGCCCATTCTTCGTCGACGGAAAGCTCGCTGGTCTCGCTACCGCCGGAACCTCCAATGGCGACCCTGACCTGCCCTCCCCCAGCGCAGCTATCACTACCCTCGCTGGCACTGCTGACTGGATCGATGACATCACCTCCGGCCGTGACACAGAAAGTGTGCTGACTGCGGAGAACACTCCTGCTCCGCCAAAGACCATTCAGACCAGCGGTGATCACGTGTGGGCCTACCTCGCCATCGCATGCGCTGGCGTGGTTATCGCAGCGGCTTGGTCGCGCATTAAGAATGGCCGACAGTAAAACCGTCTGACCTCAACCAAAACCACCTCCCAGAATGAACTGGGTAGGTGGTTTTTTGATGCGACGGTTCATCCCCTGGTTCCAAAAGCTTCTCATCCCCGCACCGATTACTGCGGGCTTGCTCGGCTTGCTGCTAGGCCCCAACGCTTTGGGAATAATCCAGTTCAGCGAGCATTTCGGCGACTACGCGACCATTCTCATCGCGGCAGTCTTCGGTGCCCTGCCATTCACAATGGATTTCGATGCCAAGGTGCGCCAGCGCGCGCGAACGATGTGGTCCTATTCCGTAGGCATGTACCTGGCGCAGTGGGGATTCTTCGCGCTACTCGGCGTGATAATTTTTGCCCCACTGTTCAACACGCCGGACTGGTGTGGCTATTCGGTGGAGTAGCGCTTATCGGTGGGCTAGTCCTGTTGATTCTGCCGATGATCATGCTGAAGAAATCGAAAGCCAGGGCTTCGTAGAGTTCTTTATAGAGGGCGGGGACAGGAAAAGTTTTCTCCCGCCCTCTACTGTTGCGACCCCACAGTGGACTGACCAGGCCCGTCTGCCAGCTATTTTCTAGCGCTGCGCTCACTTATCGATGCATGATTCACCTATCGATGCGCTCCAGCATGGCCATAAGTGAATAACTCATCGATATGTGAAACTGAAAGCCAGCAGCGCGTACATGAGTTGAGGTGAATCGACCGGAATCAACCCAGGACCCCCTCAAGCTAAGTACCTTCATGCCGACTAATCGAGCAGCGCCTCACACTGCATTTCTGATGACCGCCCCTTTAATGCCCGGTTGTGCAGTGCGCGAGTTCGTCAGACCCAACGGCTACCCAACGACTTACCCCCCCCAAAAAAAACGGTGAAAAACGGTGATGTG